>NZ_DASTBH010000494.1:0-36809 GCF_035712165.1 Actinophytocola sp.
CAAGCTGGCGGAAGAAGCCTTCCGCATGGACGATGACTGGGGCACCCTCGTCTGGCTCGTGATGACCACTGGCATTCGCCGAGGCGAACTCTGCGGCCTCCGCTTCTCCCGCCTATAGACCTGGGCGCTGAGACCATCGACGTCCGCCGCAACTGGGTAGACGGCAAGGAAAAGGACACGAAAACCCACCAGAGTCGCCGCATCGCCCTAGACACCGAAACCGTCGTCCTGCTTAGAGAGCACAAAGAACGCGTCAAGAACCGCGTCGAATCCCTAAGCGCCATAGGCGGCCGAATAGTAGTACGCGGCGTGATGCTCCTCCGAAAATACCTCAGTTCCGACCCGAGATCGAAGGTCTCCGTAGTGGCGCGCAGCGGTGTGCGGGATGCGGAGATATAGAGATGCGAAGGATTGCATTAGATTGCGGAGTGTGATCACGCGCCAAGTGCCTCGCACTTGGGCCGACCCTGACCATTGTTTCGACCGGCGTTCGTAGTAGATCTTATGGCTGCCATCATTGTTGAATGAATCGCGGAATTACTATGTGCACCAAGGCAATAGAGTAAACGCATGCAGCGAGTCCGAAAAAGCCAAATATCAACAGATTGCCGCCAAGTTGTATCAGCGTGTCACCTAACATGATTGGTTCGCCTCACCTCCTTGGCGAGCTGTTTGACGTTTCAATATTGTTCGAAGCGATGGCATGCGATCGGCCTATGTGCTGGTTGTCCACGTTGCAGCCTGGGTGCACAGAACCTCGCTTTGCTCGCCACCTCGACAGCATTGAGCACACTACCGCAAGTTGCTACGACCGACGCCGCGAACAAGCAGAACGACCAATGAAGTCCAGGTCGACGGGGTTTGGGTCGTCCATGGAACTGTCCATGAACCGTGCCTGGATGCTGCTACTGGTGCGACGTTCGCACCCTGGTTAGTCGGTGTCTGCCCTGTGGGCAGGCAGGGCCACGGTGCTCGGTCGATTTAGGTTCCAGCCAGTAGGGGTTCGACTCCCCTCGGCCCCACCGAATTGATCATTGTGCGAATGGGATGCCGGCCGGCCACCGCTCCGGTCGTGGCGAGCCCATGGCGCCCGCCGTCGCTGGCAATTCATCCGGCGAGCCGCTCACCCGAACTCGGGGATCGTCGGGGTCCCTCGCTGATGGGCTTCCGCCGTCAGGTGGCACCCGGTCCGAACCTGGAGCACGGTGCTGAGCTTGGTGCCCAGGATGAGGTCTGCGCCGAGGGGGTCGGCCGTGGTGACCTCGTGGTCGCCCGGCACGTCGACGATCACACGAACGGGCGTTTCGAACCCGTACTGGCCGGCGACATCCTGTGCGATCTCCACCGCGCGCGCCCACGTGTCGTCGGGTACTTTCCCGTCGGATAGCCACATTCGCAGTCCGCGGGACTGCTTGTCGTCACCCTCGACGTCCGGGAATTGGCGGCAGCCCGCATTACCGCCGGACTTCGTGTCTTCGTACCACGCGCCGATGCCGGCTTCAGCTTCCAAGCGTTGGCGGAGCGTGGCTGTCATTTCGTCGTAGCGCTGTGCGGCTTGTTCGATGTCTGGACGCCCCATCATTTCTTGAAACTGTTGCTGGCGGCGGGTGTCCCTGTCCACGGTTCCTCCAGATCCACCATTGGTGACACCGCATGCGGACACGGCCACCACGACCGTGAGTAGTGCTCCCCACCGCCGGGTCACAGGCCAGACCTCACCACTTGACCGGTGCGTCGACCGGTCGGCCCAGTTCGGCGAGCAGTTCGTTGAGCTGGCGTGTGAGGGCGGCCTCTGTGCCGGGCAGCAGGGTGACCCACGGGGTGCCGCTGCTGGGCTTGCGGGTGAACAGGTAGCGGCGCTGGTGGGTGTCGTACACGCTGACCACATGGCCGGCCCGGCGGCGCTGCTCGCCGCGTCGGGTGCGGGCGGCACCGAAGTGTCCGAAGCGGATCACGTTTCCGGCCACGTCGGCGATCGTCCGGGCTTCGGCGTGGCCGAGCCCCTGGGAAGCGAGGGCGTTGGCCAGCGCGTCGGGACTGGCCCCCGCCCGCGCAGCGGCCGCATCAAGCGCCTGAGCCGGCAAGGTGATCGACCTTCCGGTGCCCGGCGGATGGGCGGGCAGCAAGGCGAGCGCCTCGCGGACGATGCGATCGGCCGGCGCCGCCTGCAGGCGCACCCGTGTGGCGTGGCGAATGGCCACGGTGGCATCGGCGCGGTTCGCGACGATCAACGCTCGGGTCGGCGGGCCGCTGGTGGTCAGCTGCAGCCGCGCGTCCAGCTCCCACTCTGAATGCACCAGCATGCGCAGCGAGGCACGCAGCCGGTCGTCGACCTGGCCGGGCCAGCCCAACCCGCGCTCCGCCAACGATTCCCACACCTGCTCGGCAAGAGCGGCGCGCTCGTCCAGCGTGGCGCCGTGCGACGCTACGTCGAGGACGACCGGTGGAACGCCGAGCCCCAAGTGCTCCCAGAGCACGTCGAACTCCAGCACCGACAACTCAATGAGCGCCCCCACCGCCGCCTTCCCCGGTCGTGCCAGTGCCGTCGTCAGGCATTTCCGCACCGATCACCGGCGGCGCGACCAGCGGAATGTCATCCCAGAACTCATCGTGATAGCCACGCAGGTAGTCCGGCGAGTAGTGCTCCTCGTCCTCCTCGCCACGCGTTCCAGCCCCGCCACCCATCGGAGCCATCGCGCCAGAACCCGCCGCGCGACCCGCAGCTCCGGCACCGCCTCGAGCACCAACGGTGCGTTCTCCTTCGCCTGGCACTCCACCGCTGAACCCACCGCGCCCGCCGCGCGCGGGTTCCCCATCGGCCCGGCCACCCGAGCCGGGAGATCCACTCGATCCGCGCCCGCCGTCAGCCGGGCCGGGGCCGGTTCCCACCGGCCGTCCGGTCGCCGGATCGATGAGCCGGCCGGTCTTCGGGTCGACCGGGAGACCGGTCCTGGGATCGATCGGCAGACCGGTTCTGGGGTCGATGCGCAATCCGGTCCTGGGGTCCAGCGGATGCCCAGTGACCGGGTCGAAGCCGGTGCCTGGCGGACCGGTGCCGGGACCCCTGGACGGGGGTCCCTCGCCGGGAGTTTGCGGTGCTGTGCCTGGTAGTTCGGTGATCGGGTTGGCCGATCCCGGGGTGGTGGTCTGGACCGGCTGACCGGTCGGCGGTGTCACGGTGCCGCCGGGGTTCGGGGTGTCGCTGCCGGCTGGCACCCGGGGGGCGCTGCCCGGCGCAGGGTTGGGTCCGGCGGTACCGGTCGGCCGCCGCCCGGGACCGGTGAAGATCGTGTCGGAGGTGGCGGTGACCGAGGTGTCCGTGGTCTTCGGCGGTGGTACGGCAACCGTCACCCGCTGCGGCGGCACGAACGTCCCCACACTCGACGCCGCCGTCTCGGCATTGCTGGAATAGCCCTGCATCAACTCCACGGCCCGCTGCTTGGCCTGCTGCGCGGCGCGCTCCTGCCGGTCCTGATCGGTCTGCCCACCGAACAAATGCGTAAACGACGCCGGAATCCCTCCGAAGTCCGAGTTCGCCGTGGACGTCACCGCCACCGGCTCCGGCATCGCGTTGGACGCGAACGAGAACGCCTCACTCACCTGCTGCACACTGCCGTTGCTGGCCGTGGCCGAGGTCCGGGCATCATCGGTCCACTGCATCAGGGGTGTCATCCCGGACTGCATCGACTCCGACGCCAACCCCTGCCACGTCGCCCCCGCCTCGTTCAGCAACCGGTCGATGTTGTCGCGGGACTGCCCCATCACGTCCGTGAACTCACCCCACGTCCGGTCAGCCTCGTTGACCGCGGACACACCGGCAGCCTCAGTCCTGACCATGTCGTAGAGCCTCTGATGCGAATAAAATGCCCAGTTCTGACCCAGGATCTGCTCCCAGATACCCATCAGCCACCCCCTACCAACGTCCGCATCGCCGACTCCGCCAACTGATGCGCATACTCACACCGCTCCGGCACCTGCGACGCCTTACTCGGTGTCAAGTTGACTGTGGCCAGCAGGTACTGGCCATTCGCTGTGTCGACCGCGACATAGCAGTCATACTGGTCGCCTTTCCGGGTGATGGCGATCGCGGGGAAACCTTCGACCGGTTCGACATTCTTCGCGATGCCACTCTTGCTGCCATCGGTCCATCCACCGATACCCTCTGTCATCACCAATGTGATGCTGAGGCCGAGAACGTTGTTGCTGTAGAAGCAGTCCGGAGACTTGAAGACGGGGTCCTGTCGCCTCAGCCTGCCGGGCTTTTCGATGTAGAACTTCGGCCAGTCTGACTGCGGAACTAGTGCGCAGGGATCTTTGCCGTCCAGGCGTATCTCGCGCGGGCGGGCTGGCGCTGAGCCCGAAGTCGTGGAACCAGAGGGCGGACTTGGTTGGGTTCCGCTTGTTGCGGGTCCGTCGGCGGTGGGCAGTGGTTGTCCGGCGGAGGTGTTGGTACATCCGGCGACGAGTCCGCCGACCAGCAGGATTGACGCGATCAACGTGCCTAGTCTTGATGAGCGGCTCACGCCGGCCCCTGTCCGAACTTGTCCGCGTTCGCCTGTTCAACGAGTCCGTAGTCCGTGGCCGCATCATTGAGCGATTGGATGATGTTGGTCAGCTCATCTACGTAGCCCCGTGCTGCATCCAGGGCGGACTGCCCGTTCTTGCCGAGAACGTCGACCACGCCGTCGCTGCAGGGGTCGGTCCCCGGCGGCCGAAGGTCAACCAACAGGTGTCCCTTGTCGTTGATGAATGAGCGGATTCTGTCGCGTTCGTCTTCGAAGCCGCGTTTGACGAAAAGGATCTTGTCGGGTTGGACGACCAAGGTGGCCGGGGGCAGGCCGGAGCCGATTTGACCACTCGGTTCGGCCGAGTCGCCTCCCTGAACAAACGGCACGTAACCCACCCTCTCGACGCTCAACCAGCGCACGGACACATTCTGATAACAGAACGTACGCGTGCTACCACGCACAGAGGGCAGCGTAGCGAATCCATTGAGCATCGCGGAGCGGGATCGGGCAGAACGAGTGGGATTACCTAGGTCATAGACGATGTGGATCTGGTCGTGGGGGAGGCGCAGGTACAGCTCCATCGGTCCCGGGGGAGAGTCGGCTGGACGGCTGAGCCATGACGACCGAGATTGGGGCCGGAACGTATCGGGTCGCGGGGTCGGCGGGTAGTCACGGTCGGTGATAATGATCGACATTTCGTAGGCCTGGTTGGGGTACGAAAGATGTGCGAGCGAGGGGGCTTGTGCGATGTCGGACGGGTTTGCCATTGATGTGGCCGAGGCTGACACGGCGGCCAAGGATCCGGGCGGGTCGCTGCCGCGGGCGGTGGTTGTTGCGTGGTCCGGTCTGCAGGTTGATTGTGCACGAGGGCTTCGGCCACCTCGGCGGATAGGTTGTAGTTCGGAGGAAGTTTAGCCGGACCTGACCGGGGGCGAATTTACTCGGGTGATGACCGACATCTCCACGGCTCCGGCGTTGGAGCGGTCGCGGCGGGGGTCCGGGTTGAACCGGGTTCTGTTCGTTGACACGCTCATGGGGAGCACCGGGCTGTTCGCCCTCCTGCCGGTGCTGGGGGTGCTGCTGGCGGCCGGTGCGGGGGCGGCGGTCGTGGGGATCGGGCTGTTCAGTTATACGGCCGCGGCGGGGTTGTCTTCGTTGGTGGTCAACCGGTGGTTGCCGGGCGTCAACTACCGGGTGGGGATGGTGGGCAGCGTTGTGCTGACCGCGCTGGCCTTCGGGTTGTTGCCGTATGTGCGGGATCCGGTGGTGCTGTGTGTTCTGCTCGTGCTCGCGGCGCTGGGGGTGAGTGTCCATTTTGTCCTGTCGCGGGTGTTGATCGCGGAGGTGGTGCGGGACGACATCGGTCGCAACCGGCTGTTCTCCCGGCTGCAGATCGCGGTCAACGCCGGGGCGTCGGCCGGCCCGTTCGTGGCCGGGCTGCTGTATGCGAACGCCGATCCGCGGGTGCTGCTCGGTGTCGTGTCCGGCTGTTACCTGCTGGCCGCGGCCACGCTGTTGGTCGGTCTTGCCGACCATGGCCGGCCGCCGCCGGGCACCAACGGGTGGCCGGTCAGCAGGGCGACCCTGCGCGCGGTGCTGCGCACGCCGGACATGTGGCGCACGGTGGCGATCGGCACGCTGGGATCGTTGGTGTACGGCCAGTTCTACTCCGCGTTCGCGTTGCTCGTCGCGCACGAGGTCGACTCGGTCGGCCTGCGCTCGGTGCTGCTGGCCGGCCCGGCGATGCTGATCGTGGTTGCCCAGGCGGGAGTCACCGGCGTGGTCAGCCGCCTGCTGCGCACCGGCGCGCGCGCGTTCGTCCTGCTCGCCATCGCCACACTGATCTTCGGCGCCGCGTTGCTCATCCTGGGCGCCGGGCCGCCGCTCGTCGTGTGCATGGCCGCGACGGTGGTGGCGTTCTCCATCGCGGAGATGCTGTTCTGGCCGATGTTCAGCACCGCGTTCGCCGGGCTGCCGCTGCACTCCAAGCTGGAAGCGTTCAACCTCAGGCAGATCTCCCAGACCACCGGGGAGGCCTGCGGCGCGTTCCTCGGCGGAAGCCTGTTCCTCACCATGCACCTGGCCGGTCAGGGGCGGCTGTACTGGTTGCTGCTCGGCGGGCTGACCATCCTCGTCACGATGGGCCTGGCGCGATCGGCCGGTGTGATCACGCCATCTCGAACTCCACCAGCGCGGTGAGCTTGCTGGCCAGGGCATGCGCCTGCGCCGGCGTGTCGGCGCCCACCACGACGACCCCGGCCCGGTCCGGGGAACTGCGGATCGGGCCGAGCAGCGCGCCCGGCCGCACGGTCAACTCGGCGTGCGACACGGCCGGATGGGCCAGCACCGTGTCCCAACCGTGCACCGCGACCAGCCGGCCCGGCGGCGGGGCGAGGAAGCGCGCGGCCGCCGCCCTGGTCGGGGCCGGGGGTCCTCCGGTCGGCCGGCCCAGCGCGTCGTCGAGGACCAGGCCGAACATCTCCAGGCCGGGAAGCGCGTAGCCGAGCAACCGGTGGATCCAGTCCCCGCCCGGGCGTGGGTGCACCTCGCCGAGCACGACGCCGTGGTCGGTCAGCCACCCCTCGGCGTGGAACACGCCGAACCGAAGCTCCAATGTGGACAGTGCGGCGCGGACCTGGCGGCCGATCTCCGCGCGGGTGCCGTCCGGCAGGTCAGCCGGAAGCACGTGGCCCAACTCGACGAACCACGGCGGCGGCAGCTTTTCCTTGGCCGTCACCGCGAGCACCGTGGCCTCGCCGCCGAGGAACACGCCCTCCACACTGAACTCCGCGCCCTCGACGTACTCCTCGACCAGGAACTCGCCCGGGTCCGGCAACTCGGCGATCGCCGACGGCACCTCCCCGGCGCCGGTCACCATGCGCACGCCCTGGCTGCCCTGCCCGGCTCGTGGCTTGATCACCCACGGGCCGGCGCTCTCGCGCAGCACGGCCACCGCCTGCCGGGCACTGGTGCACAGCCGCACCATGGGCTGGCGGAACCCGGCGGCGGCCAACGCCTGCCGGCACACGTCCTTGTCGCGGACACGCCGCACCGCCTCCGGCGGGTTGCCCGGCGCTCCCAGCGCCGCCGCGGTCCGCGCGACCGACAGCTGCACCGTGTCGCGCAGGCCCAGCACCACGTCGAACCGCTCGCCCGCGGCCAGGCGCTCCCGCGCCCAGCGGACGCATCCGGCTGGGTCATCGGGATCGACCGCGGAGACCTGGTCGGCCAGGCGGTGGGCAGGCCGGGTGCGCGGGAGCGTCTCCGCGCGGTTGGTCACGTGTGACCGGATGCCGCGAGCCCTGGCCTGGGTCAGCAGATCCCTGGCGATGTCCATGCTGCAGGCAACCGGATTCGCGCCACCCAGATACAGCAAGCCAGTCATGGCGTCACTGTCCCAGGCCGGCCTTCATTTCCGGTTCATAGTTAAGCGTTCGCTTGACTGTTGGCTCGGCGCTCCCTATAGTCAAGGAGGTGCTTAAGTATGAGGCGGCTCCGGATCGGGTGTTTCACGCGATGGCGGACCCGACTCGGCGGGCGATGGTGGAGCGGCTGGCCCGGGGCCCGGCCTCGGTGAGTGAGCTGGCCGGACCGTTGCCCATGACGTTGGCGGCGGTGGTGCAGCACCTGCAGGTGCTGCAGGCCAGCGGGTTGGTGCGGTCGGAGAAGGTCGGCCGGGTCCGCACCTGTCACCTCGATCCGGACGGGCTGCGGGAGGCCGAGGAATGGTTGCGCGGCCAGCGCACCGTCTGGGAGAACCGGCTTGATCGCCTGGGGGACTATCTCGATGGGCAGGGATCATGAGCGAACGCGTTGCGCAGCATGCCACGTTCACGCTGGAGCGGGACTATTCGGCCGCGCCGGGCCGGGTGTTCGCTGCCTGGGCCGATCCGGTGGCCAAGAGCCGGTGGTTCGCGGGGGAGGGGACCACGCACGAACTCGACTTCCGGGTCGGCGGAACGGAAACCGTGCTGCGCCGGGACTCCGGCGCGCCGGAGTTGAGGTTCGTGGCGGAGTACCGGGACATCGTGCCGCAGGTGCGGATCGTGTTCACGTCCAGCCTGTTCGCCGAGGGGGAGTTGGCGACGGTGGCACTGACCACCGTGCGGTTCGACGCGGCCGGCGGCGGTACCCGGCTGGTGCTCACCGAGCAGGGCACCTTTCTCGACGGCCGGGAGGCGGTGGACTGGCGGGAGAAGGGCACGGGCGACTGGCTGGACGCGCTCGCGGTGGAACTGCTCCGGCCGGCAAGCGCCTGAGCCCGAAAGGAAGGATGTGCCGATGTCGGTAACCAAGATTCTTGCTGTCGTCCCGGTGGCGGACCTCGATGCCTCGGTCGCCTGGTACGAGCGGCTGCTCGGGCGTGCGGCGGACGCGCGGCCGATGCCGGGCCTGGCGGACTGGCACCTCACCGACACCGCCTGGGTCCAGGTGTTCCGGGATCCGGACCGGGCCGGCGGCACGGCGCTGAACTTCGCGGTCGACGACCTGGCCGCGCACACCGCGGAACTGGCCGGCCGGGGGATCGCGCTCGGCGAGGTCACCAGCACCGACAAGAACGCGGAGCTGGCGTCGGCCACCGACCCGGACGGCAACACGATCACCTTCATCCAGAACCCCTCCACCTGAGCGTTTGACTGGGGGTCAACAACTCTCGCCCGGAGGATGCCTAGGGTGGCGGTCCCCGTCGGCCAGGTGAGAGGAAACCGAGGATGGACCGCCCGTTGGGCGCCGTGGAGCGGGCGGCCGTGGCCGAGTTTCCCGAACTGCGCACCCTGATCGACCTGCGTGACCGTGGCGGGTGGCTGTTCTTTCGGGCGGGGACCGGCGAACTGCGTGGGGTGCGCGCCTGGCCGCAGGGCTTCGCCGACGCGCTTCTGGTACGCGGTTCACACGATGCGGCGGCACTGCGCGGTGATCACGCCGGCGGCGTGGTGTGGGCGCGGGACGGCTGCCTGGTCCACGTGGTCAACGGGTTGCTGGACCTGCCGGCGCCGGGCGCCCCCGGGGCGCCGGTGCTGGTGCGGGGGAGTGCGCCGCGGCTGTGGACTCCGTAGTGGGGGTGGCGGGTTTGTCCAATCGCCGAAGGGCGCGCCGTGGGCAGGATGCCGGCATGAGTACGACAACCATCGCCAGCGGGACGTTCGAGATCGGGGAGTGGGACGAGGAGATCTACGACGAGTCGGCGGGAACGCGGCTGGGGCGGACCCGGTTGACCAAGACGTTCGCCGGGGATCTGCGCGGGACCAGCGTGGTCAACATGTTGGCGGTGAGCCTCGAGGTCGACGGTCAGCCCCAGGGAGCCGCCTATGTCGCCGTCGAGCGGGTCACCGGGACCCTGCACGGGCGGCAGGGCAGCTTCGTGCTGACCCACATCGCCGGCGAGGCGCACGGGCACCGGGTGTCGGTCGTTCCCGGCTCCGGTACCGCCGACCTGCGCGGAATCAGCGGCGAGTTGGTGATCGAGCGGCATCCGGACGGTTCGCACGCTTATACATTCGACTACACGTATTGACCATCGCCCATCAAGGGTGTAATCCCAAGTGGGAGGTATGTCGAATGTAGACATCTTCCCCTGCGGAGGTCATCGTGGCCCGAAGCACCGACACCGATCCCGTGCCCGTACCCGACACCGAGGTCCATCAGATCGGCGTGAGCCGCCCTCCGTTGGCGGTGGACGACCTACCCACGCCGGAGGAGGTGTTCAAGGCCGGCCGGCTCGGCCCCTGGCAGATCATCCAGTTCGTGATCGGCCCCAGCCTGATCGCGCTGGGCATCTCGATCGGCAGTGGTGAGTGGCTGCTCGGCCCGCAGGCGGTCGGTTCCTTCGGTTTCATCGGGATCGGTTGGGTCATCACGGTTTCCGCTGTGCTGCAGACCTTCTACAACGTGGAGGTCTCCCGCTACGTGGTGGCCACCGGCGAGGTTCCGGTCGTGGGCTGGGGGCGGGTGGGACCCGGCTGGAAGTTCTGGATCCCGGTCTCTCTGATCGTGTTCTACGCCGCATTCATCTTCGGCGGCTGGGCGGCCAGCGCCGGCCAGGGCCTGTATGCGCTGATCACCGGGGAGGTGCACGACCCGAAGAACCCGACCGAGGTCGAGTACACCCGGCTGCTCGCCATCGGTCTGCTGCTGGTGGTCTTCCTGATCACCGTGATGGCCCGAAAGGTCTCCCGGACGCTGGAGTTGAGCAACTGGGTCATGGTCGGCACGCTGCTGTCGGTCCTGATCGTGGTGGATCTGGCCATCGTTCCGTGGTCGGTGTGGTGGGACGGCATCAGCGGGCTGCTCACCCCTGCGGCGCCGCCATCCGGGATCACCGCGACCACGCTCGGCGCACTGGCCGGGTTCACCGCGCTCGCCTCCGGCCTGAACTGGTATGCGATGAACCACTACCGGGACAAGGGCTACGGCATGGGCCACAAGGTCGGCTTCATCTCCGGGATGCGGGGCGAGCGGCAGGAGATCAAGCCGGTCGGCGTGACCTTCCGGGACACCCCGGAGAACGCGGCGCGGTGGAAGCGCTGGTACGGGCTGCTGAAGGTCGACCAGTGGCTCGTGTTCTTCGTCGGGGCCATGCTCGGCATGCTGCTGCCCACGATCCTGATGGCGCACGTCGTGGCCACCAGCGGGGAGAAGCCGACCACCGGCAACGTGCCCACGTTCGCCGCGGAGAAGTTGGGCGAGCAGTACGGCCAGGGGATGTTCTACCTGATGCTGGTCGTGGGCGTACTCATCCTGTTCTCCACGCAGCTGGGCATCTTCGAGGCGCTGGTGCGCAACTTCACCGACTCGGTGCACGCGACCAGCCCGCGCATGCGGCGGATCCTCGAGGGTGATCCGCGGAAGTTCTACTACCCGTACATGCTGCTCGTCATGGTGGTCATCGCCGGTGCGATCCACCTGGCCACCCCGGTGAAGCTGGTGCAGATCTCGGCGAACATGTCCAACCTCGGTGCGCTGATCTTCCCGTTCATGTTGATGTACCTGAACTCCAAGCTGCCCAGACCGGCGAAGCCACGGTGGTGGCACTACGTGATCCTGGTGCTGAACGTGGTGTTCTTCGGGTTCTTCTTCGTGAACTTCGTCTACGAGTCGTTCACCGGGGATCCGTTGGTGCGGTTCTGACCGCGGGGAACGTGTCGCGCAGGATGGCCAGCAGCGTGTTGGTCAGCAGCAGCTGGACGTGCTTGCGCGGCATCGTCTCCCGCATCAGCCATTCGCGTGCGGCGGCCTTGACCAGCGCGCCGTAGCTGCGGATCATCGCGCGCAGCTCCTCGCGGTGCGCGACCACCTCGGCGAGGTCGACGGCCTCGAGGATCCGGTCGGCCGCGATGTCGTCGGCCTCGGCGAGAATCCGGTCCACCTCGAGGTCTCCGACGCCCTCGGCCCCGACCGCCGCGAGCCAGGTTTTCGGATACATGGACACCACGTCGAGAAACCAGGACACCGCGCCGTCCACCCGCTGGGGCAGCGAGCCTTTCGGCAGCCGGGCCACGGCGTGCTCCGGAAAGGTCACCATCCGGCGCACCACGGTCAGGTACAGCGCCCGCTTGGTGCCGAAGTAGTGGTTGATCAGGCCGCGGGCCACGCCGGCCTCGCGGGCCAGTTCCGCGGTGGACACCGCGGAGTAGGGCCGTTCGCCGAACAACTTGATGGCACAGGCGAGGATCTGCTCGCGGCGCTGGTCCGGCTCCAGCCGCCGCCACCGCGGCGCGGTGCCGGACGGTTCGCTCGCCGGTCCGGCCGACGCCGCGGCCGAGTGTGCGCTCACGGTGCGCTCACCCAGTAGTCGGCCAGGTTGAGCTTTCTGGTGCGCCGGTCGTACTCGGACACCAGGCCCGGCCAGTTGGTGGGAATTCGGCCGTCGGCGTCGCGGTACCAGCTGTCGCACCTCGCCCACACACTGCGCGAAAGCCGGCGCCGCACCTCGTCGTCGAACCGGTCCGCCACGTCCTCCCGTACGTCCAAATAGGACGGTACGGTGGCGATGTGCCGAACGGCCTGGCGGATGTAGCGGGCCTGGCGTTCCAGCATGTAGATGATCGAGCCGCAGCCGAGGTTGGTGTTCGGGCCGTACATCAGGAACATGTTGGGGAACCCGGCGACGGTGATGCCCAGGTAGGCCCGGGCACCGTTGCTCCAGTGCTCGCGCAGGTCGCGTCCGTCCAGGCCGAGCACCTTCATCGGGCCGAGGAACTCGGTGGTGCGGAAGCCGGTGGCGTAGATGATCACATCGGCCGGATGCTCGACGCCGGCCGCGGTGCGCACGCCGGACGGGGTGATCTCGGCGATCCGGCCGGTCTCCAGGGTCACGTTGGCGGCGGCCACCGCCGGGTAGTAGTCGCTGGCGAACAGCACCCGCTTGCAGCCCGGCGGGTAGTCGGGGGTGAGCTTGGCCCGTAGCTGCGGGTCCTTGATCTGCTTGTTGCGCAGTGCCCGGGACAGCCACTGGACGCCCTTGGTGATCGCCGTGTTGCCCTTGAGGCCGACCGTCGCGAACTCGCACAGGCCCCAGAAGAAGCCCCGCTCGGCGAGTTGGGTCCGGGGCAGCCGGCGGTACAGGGCGAGCTGCCACGGGCGGTAGACGGTGTCCGGCTTGGGCACCACGTACGGCGCGGTGCGCTGGAACAGGGTCAGCGCCGCCACCTTCGGCTGGATCCGCGGCACGAACTGGATGGCGCTGGCCCCGGTGCCGATCACCGCCACCCGTTTGCCGGTCAGGTCACAGTCGTGGTCCCACAGTGCGGAGTGGAAGCTTTGCCCGGCAAAGGTTTCCTGCCCCGGCAGGCTGGGCAGCGCCGGCCGGGACAGTTGCCCGACGGCCGGGACGAACACGTTCGCCTCGTAGGTCTCGCCGGTGCTGGTCTCCACCCGCCACAACCCGGCCTCGGCGTCGAAGGCGGCGGCGGTGACCTCGGTGTTGAACCGGATGTGCTCGGTGATGCCGTACTTGTCCGCGGTGCGGCGCAGGTAGTCCTGGATGTCGGCGCGCAGCGAGAACCGCATCGGCCAGTCGGGGTTGGGCTCGTAGGAGAAGGAGTAGTAGGGCGACGGGATGTCGCAGCCTGCGCCGGGGTAGGTGTTCTCCCGCCACACGCCGCCGATGTCGCCGGCCTTCTCCAGCAGCGTGATGTCACCGAACCCGGCGCGCTTGAGCTCGATGGCCACTCCGACGCCGCCGAAGCCGGTGCCGACGATGAGCACGGATGGTTGACCGGTGGCTGGCATCTGGCCCTCCGGAGTAGTTGGCGATCGGTCAACAGACGCTACACGGCGCCGGCGGCTCAGGGCAGGTCCCGGCCCACGAGCAGTCGCGCGAGCATCGCGGTGAACCGGTCGGCCTCGACGTCGCCGGGCGGGGCGCCGAAGTACTCCGTGGACAGGAAGTAGCCGAGCTGGGCGGAGATCAGCACCGTGGCCGCGGCCGCCGGGTCGTCCTTGACCGGCGGTGTCGGGGCCTGGAGCAGCAGATCGGCGATGCCGAGCTCGATGCCGCGCGCGGTCATGGTCTGCCGGACCCGGCCGGCGAGGTCGTTGGGTCCGGCCCGCTCCCACATCAGGATCGCGATCATGGGCAGCAACCGGCGCAGGAACGCCAGCTCCGCGCCCAGCCGTTCGGCGAGCTCCGTCTCCGGCGGCCGCTGCGGCGACGGCGACCGGACCCAGGTGATCGGATCCTCGGCGACCTTGGCCAGCTCGCGGTCCAGCACGGCGGACAGCAACTCGTGCTTGTCCCGGAAGTGCCGGTAGAAGCTGCCGCTGCCGGCGGACAGGCCGGCGCCGGCCTCGATCGCGGTGACCGGCGTGGCGGCGACGCCCTGGGCGGCGAACAGTCGCAGCGCGACGTCCATGATCCGCTCACGGGTCCCCGACGCCATGAACGCAATGCTACTGAGGACGGAAATCCGCTTGCCGGTGGCCGAGTAGGGTAGCGATAAACGGCGGGCCGTGAGCGCCGGTGACCAGGCGGTGATCTACCGTTGGCGGCACGGCATGCCGGCGGAGGAGGACGACGTGGCCCGCGACCCGAACACCATTGAGCGCGAGATCGAGCAGGCGCGCGAGGCGCTGGCCTCGACCCTGGACCGACTCGGCACCCAGGCCAACCCGAAGCGGCTGGTGGGCAACGCGAAAGCCAGCGCGGTGACCAAGCTCAACGACCCGAAGGTGAAGTACCCGCTGATCGGGATCGGCGCGCTGCTCGTGCTGTTGCTGCTGCGCAAGCTGTTCAGCTAGTCGGCAGTTCCTCGCTCGACTCCGCGGCCGGTGGCCGGCGGGGGCCGGGTGTCGGCTTCGCGGTCGCCGGGGGTTCGGCGGGCGCCGGGGGTTGCGGGCTCGCCGGCTCGGCCTTCGCCATCCGGGCGGTCAGGTAGGCGGTGGTGAACTCCAGCGCGTCGCCGTTGAGCAGGTGCACCACGGTGCGGTGCTCCTCGCCCGGCGTCAGTTCCTCGACCAGTTGGTCGGTCCGGTCCCGGGCGGCGATGATGCCCGGCGCTTTGCCGCTCAACTGCCGGCCGCGCCCCGTGATCGTCACGGTCCAGTCGTCGCCGTCCGGAACGTAGTTCGCCTCGATCGGATCACCCATCGACGTACCCCTCGTCTTCGTCTCCCACGCACCTTGCAAGACGCACTTAACCCAATGGAGGGCTCGTTCGCAGGCCGTAGATGCGGCAAAGGCGGAAATTATCGATCAAGTGGGGGACCCCAGGGTGCTCCGAAGGCCGTACCAGAGCAGGTCCATGACGTACTCGGCGGCCTGCTTGGCGGTGACCCGGTCGAGGCCGTCCCGCTCCACGTACCAGATCGACAGCCGTTCGCAGGCGCCGACGATGATCTCGGCGGCGGCCTCGAGATCCCGCTGCGGCGCGTCCGGCCGGAACCGGGCGAGCAGGGCGGCGTCGATGGCGCTCTGCTGCGCCCGGATCGCCTCGATCTCGTCGGCGGCGGCCTGGCCGGCAGCCACCGCCTCCCGGCGGATCAACTGCCAGGCCCGGCGATGCGAGTCGGTGAACTCGAAGAACGCGACCAGGCCGGCGCGCAGGGCGTCCTCGGGGTTGGCCACCCCGTCGACCGCTCCGGTGATCGCCGCCAGCAGTTCGGCCCTCGCCCGCCGGATGCAGGCCACCAGCAGGCCCTCCTTGGACCCGAAGTACTCGTAGAGCATGGGTTTGGAGACCCCGACCCGCTCGGCGATCTCGTCCATGGACGCGGCCTGGTACCCGCGCTCGGCGAACATCTCCTCGGCGACCGTGACCATCTGGCGTTCCCGCTGCGCCCGGGGCATCCGGCGGCGCCGCTCGGTGGACATGACCGAACTCTACCGGAGGTAACCTACTTCGAGTAAGTTAGACTCCCGGTACCACCTGACCAGGGAGGCGGGCGCATGGGTGAGCGGCGGGTCGAGACCGGGGTCATCGTGATCGGCACCGGGTTCTCCGGACTGGGCATGGCGATCCAGCTGCGCCGGGACGGCCGCGAGGACTTCGTCGTGCTGGAGAAGGCCGACGACGTGGGCGGGACCTGGCGGGACAACACCTACCCGGGTTGCGCCTGCGACATCCAGTCGCACATGTACTCGTTCTCCTTCGAACAGAACCCGAACTGGACCCGGTCGTTCTCGCCCCAGGGCGAGATCTGGGACTACCTGCGCCGGGTCGCCGACAAGTACGACCTGCGTCGCAAGATCCACTTCGGGGTGCGGGTGACCGGGGCGCGGTGGGACGCCGACGAGGCGCGCTGGCACGTCGCCACCGAGTCCGGCGCCGAGTACGTCGCGCGGTTCCTGGTCGCCGGCACCGGCGCGCTGCACATCCCGAACGTTCCGGACCTGCCCGGGCTCGCCACCTTCGCCGGACCGGCGTTCCACTCGGCGCAGTGGAACCACGACTACGACCTCACCGGCAAACGGGTTGCGGTCATCGGCACCGGCGCCAGCGCCATCCAGTTCGTGCCCCAGATCGCGCCGCGGGTGGCCGAGCTTCACCTGTTCCAGCGCACCCCGCCGTGGATCATGCCCAAGCCCGACCACGCCGTCCCGGACTGGGCCAGGACGCTGTTCAACCGGGTGCCGGGCGCCCAGCGGGCCTACCGCGCGCTGCTCTACTGGCTGCTCGAGTCGCGGGCCGCCGGGTTCAACGGCCACCCGGCCATGCTCCGGCTCGGCCAGCGCTTCGCCCGGTGGAACATGGAGCGTTCGATCACCGACCCGGTCCTGCGGGCCAAGCTCACCCCCGACTACACGATGGGCTGCAAGCGGGTGCTGGTGGCCAACGACTTCTACCCGACGCTGAACCGACCCAACGTGCACCTGGTCACCGACGGCGTCGCGGAGATCCGCCCCACCGCGGTGGTGGACCGCGCCGGTATCGAGCACGAGGTCGACGCGATCATCTTCGGCACCGGGTTCCACGTCACCGACGGCTTCGACTATCTGAACCTGACCGGCCGCGACGGGCGGGACCTGGCCAAGCAGTGGCGTACCGACGGCATCGGGACCCACCTCGGCATGACCGTCGCCGGCTACCCGAACCTGTTCTTCCTGCTCGGCCCGAACACCGGCCTCGGTCACAACTCGGTGGTGTTCATGATCGAGTCGCAGATCCGGTACGTGGCCGAGGCGATCCGACTGACCGAGCGCGACCTCGCCGCGACCATCGAGGTGCGGCAGGCGGCGCAGGACCGGTTCCAGACCGACATCCAGCGCAAGCTCGCCAAGGGGGTGTGGAGCACCGGCGGCTGCACCAGCTGGTACCTGGACGCCAAGGGCGTGAACCGGACGATCTGGCCCGGGTTCACCTGGCGCTACTGGCAGCGCACCCGCCGGGTCAACGCCGCCGACTTCGACCTTCTTTAGGCGATCCGGCGCAGCTGGGCGATCAGCTCGACGGTGTCCATCCCGCAGAGCTTGGCCATGTACTCCAGCGCGGCGATGTCGAGCAGGACCACGGTGGCCGCCGCCGGTCGCTCGGCGAGCCGTCCGCTGGCCCAGCGGCGCAGCGGGGACAGCTCCGGGGCCGCGTCCCGGGCGACCTTGCGGAGGTCCACCCGGATCCGGCCGATCGGGGCCTCGGTGAACACCCGTTGGTGTACCCGGGCCAGGAGGTCGTGCGGCAGCTCGTCCAGGGCGTGGCAGATCTCCACCAGCCGGATCACCGAGATCTGCCGGGTGCCGAGCTCGTAGGTGGCCAGCGTCTGCAACGAGATGTCCCGGCGCAGCCGGTCGTTGAGATCCTTGCGGGTCCACCCCCGGCGTTTGCGCAGCAGGCGGAGCTCGTCGCCGAGCACACGCTGGTAGGTCGCAACGTCGAGTTCCACCGCTCCCCCTTCCGGAGTCCAGGGGCGGTTGCTGACCAGCCGCCAACACCTCAGGATTCGACGACACCACGCGCATTACGCAAATTGCACAACGAACGGCACAGTTCGCCCGAAAGGGCGATGGGTATCCCCCCGGCGGCGGGAATCGACGAACGGCCGGTTGCCCAGGTCAGTTGACGCAGCCGTCGGCCGGCGGGGAGTCGGGGCGCTGGGGACCCGCGCTGGGACCCGAGGCGGCCGGCTGGTCGGCGGGCGCACGCTGCGCCCCGAGCTTGAAGTCCCGGCCCAGCAGCACCGTGACGTGGCCCTTCGGCACGTTCTGGTCCGCCTCCGCCGGCAGGCCGCCGAGCGCGGCGGCAACCCGTTCGCCGCTGCCGTCCTCGCCCGCGGCGAACCGGACCACCGAGGTGGCCCGGGCGTTGGAGTTGCCGGTCTCACCGGCCCGGAAGCCCTGCGCTTCCAGCGCCTGCGACACCTGACCGGCGAGGCCGGTGCGGCCGGAGGCGTTGCGCACGTCCACCGTGATGCTGCTGTCGGCCGGGGCCTCGTCCGGCGCGGGTGCGTCGCTGGCGGGTTGCCCGCCGCCGTGCAGCAGGCCGGTCACGAAGGACTTCACGTCGCGCGGGTTCACCTCGACGGCGTCCCCGTCGCCGGTGCGCAGCGCGATGCTGCCCACCGGGATCGTCTTGAACTCCAGGTTGCCGCCGGTGAAGCCCATCATCTGCTGGGCGAACTGGATGACGTTCCAGTCCTGGTCCAGCACCACCGACTTCTGCACCGCGGCGCGCAGCGCGTCCAGCGTCTCCGAGCCCGGCTTGAGCATCTCCGAGGAGAACACCTTCTTGGCCATTCCGGCCATGAACACCTGCTGGCGCACGATCCGGTCCAGGTCGCCGTTGGGCAGGCCGTGCCGCTGCCGGACGAAGGACAGCGCGGGAGCGCCGGACAGGGTCTGCTTGCCGGCCGGCAGGTGCGCGCCGGACAGGTTGTCGTCGACCGCCTTGTTCAGGCAGACCTCGATGCCGCCGACCGCGTTGGTGATGTCGTAGAAGCCGAGCAGGTTGATCTCGGCGTAGTGGTCGATCTCGGCGCCGGTCAGCTTCTCCACCGTGGCGATCAGGTTCTTGGCGCCCTCCAGGTTGGACTCCACCTCGAGCTTGGCCTGGTCCTTCTGGCCCCCCTTGCGCAGCCGCTCCATCGCGTCGTTCTTCGCCCGCACGTAGGCAGAGTTGATCTTGTGCTTGCCGTAGCCGGGGATCTCGACGTAGGAGTCGCGCGGCATCGAGATCCCGATCGCCTTCCCGCCGTCGTTCGGGATCCGGATCATGATCAGGGTGTCGGTGTTGAGCGTGCCGTCGACCTTGCCCGCCGACAGTTGCCGCAGCACGTCCTTGGACAGCGGGTTGCCCTGCGCGTCGGTGCGGCTGTCCATGCCGACCATCAGGATGTCGATCGCGCCGTCGGCCGGCCGCTCGGACGGCGCGGTGTCGATCACGTCCTGCCGGGTCAGGCCGTCCTCCCACTCGTTGAGGGTGGACCAGTAGTACCCGGTGAGCGCGAACACCAGCAGCGACAGCACGACCACCACGGTCTTGGCGCTGGTCAGCGCGCCGGTGTCGCGGCTGGGCGGTGGCCGGCGGGCGGGCCGTGGGCGGACCTGGCGGACCGGGTCCGGCGGCGGCTGCCAGCGTGCGTCGGCGATGCGCTCGGTCCGCTGGTCGGGATCATGCGGGTAACGGTCGGACGCCCTCGGTGGCCGATAGTTCACCCGCTCTCCTCCCGTCGACGCCTGCCCTCCGCTACCAGTGTGACGTCTCAGCGGCCGGCCCGGTTGTGTTCAGCGTGACACACCGACCATCACCCGACCGGTCCGCCGCGCGCACCGCTCGCCCTAACGAGTGGACTCAGTCACGGCGCGTGACCTGGTACGCAGCGTCAGAACGGGTTGGCTCCGCGAGGCCGCGATCCCGATCGCGAGCAGCATGGTCAGACCGTGCACGGCCAGACCCGCGCCGCTCATCGTCGTGATCATCGGCGGCACGCAGGCTATCGCGGTGAGCAGCCAGGGCCAGGGCCGGGTGACGGTCCGGATCCGCACGCAGTGCACCAGGTACCAGCCCAGCAGCAGGTGGATCAGGTTGGCGATGGGGTCGAGCGGCAGGCCGAGCACCGCGGGCGGGTCGGCGGCGGCGGTGATGCCGGCCGCGGCGAAGCCCAGCAGGCCGAGCGCGCCGTAGGCCACCCCGATCGCCGCCGCCAGGGCGTCCAGCGGGGCCTCCTCGGGCGGTTCCGGCTCCACCTCGACCAGCGGGTGCTCCGGGACCGCCCGGCGTCGCTCGAAGATCAGGAACGCCAGCATGGTGGGCGCCGCGACCAGGGCCAGCGCCAGCATCGTGCGCGGCTGGGCCAGCCAGTCGGCGCCGCCGGCGGTCAGGCTCGCCGTGCGGGCGCCGGCGATCAGGCCGGCCAGCAGCAGCATCGTGCACAGGTACAGCAGGTAGGCGGTCATCGGCGCGTGCCGGGGCAGCCGGGGGGACAGCGCCCGGCCCCGGGCCGCGACCGCGCGGATGCGGGGCTCCTGGGGCAGGGCCACCAGGCAGGTCTGCACCAGGCCGATGAGCAGCACGCCGAGCAGCGACGGCACGAAGGAGGCGTAGGCGGTCGGCTCGGCGATGAGCAGCCGGGACTGCCCGCCGAAGGTGGTCAGCGCGACCAGCCCGGCCAGCGCGGCGACCGCGCCGGCCACCAGCGCCGGGCGGGAGACCCGCCACAGCGTGCCGTCCGCGTAGTGGAAGCCGAGCTGGCCGAACAGCAGGGCCAGCACGATGCCGCCGGCGTGCGCGGCCACCGGGCCCCGCCCGGCCAGCCCGATCGTCACGACCGCCGCCAGCAGCAGCACCGGGGTGAGCACCGGAAGCCGGCGGTGCAGCCGGTACATGACCGGCGTGGCCGCGACCATCAGCAGGTAGAGGCCGAGCAGCCAGAGCGGTTGCAGCACGATCCGGCCGAACGCGGCGGTGGCGTCCGGTGGCGCCGCGAACAGCTCCAGCGACAGCGGCACGACCAGCCAGGCGGTGACGAACGCCAGGACCGGGCGCAGCAGCCAGCCGATCCGGGCGACCAGGTACTCGCCGAACCCGCCACGGGCCGCCTGCCAGGCCAGCACGTTGGCGTAGCCGCCGGCCAGGAAGAACAACGGCACCAGCTGCAGGACCCAGGTCAGCGGCCAGACCCAGCCGGGCTGGCCCGGCCCCCAGGCGACCAGCGCCAGCACCGACTCGGCCAGCACGATGCCGGCCAGGCTGCCGGCCTGCAGCACCCCGAGGTAGCCGGACCGGGCCTGGTCGGCGCCGTCCAGGTCCGGCGCGGGAACCGGGGCCTGCCGGCGCCGGGGCGGCGCGCGCAGGGCCGGCATCCGGGCGGCGATCAGCAGAATGATCACGATCAGCCCGATCGACCACGGGCCGATCGGCTCGGCCCGTGGCGGACCCCAGCGCTGGTGCCAGGAGTTCACCACCAGGCCCACCGAGTAGAGCGAGGCCACCACCTGGCACAGCCGCGGGGTGTCCTTCGGGTTGATCACGCACATGCCGTGCATGTCGGCGGAGAGCCGGTCGTCGAGGCGTTTGCGCAGGTCGGGGTCGAGTGGCTGGCCCTTGGCGTCGGCGTAGCGGAGCAGGTCGTAGCCGAGGTCGTGGGCCTTGCAGCCGACGCTGTAGTCCCAGCGGGTGTCGTCGTCGCCCCACGGCGAGGAGCAGCCGCCGCCCGGGTGCACCGCCCGGGTCGTGCCGTCCGGGGCCCGCATCCGGACCGGGACGTGCCCGGTCACCGCGGTGAAGTCGGCCGGGAGGTGATCCATCGGGTCGCGCCCGGAGCCGGGGTCGAGCAGGTCGTTGATCGCCTGCTCGGCCAGGGCGGCGTCGCCGGTCGGGGGATGCGTGCGGGGCGCCACCGGCCGCGACGCGATCACCAGGAACCCCGCGGCGAGCAGGACGACGATCGTCATCCAGCCCAGCCGGGGCAACCGGCCGGCAGTCCCACGCGAACCGACCCCGCCGCCCCCGGCGAGATCCCGGCGGTCCATGCCGCCGAGGTTACCGGCAGCGATCATCGGACGAGCCCATTTTCGGGTGGGGCCATCAGCCCAGCCCGGTGTCTAACCAACAGTTACCTCAGCGGACCGTGACGGCACCCAGCCACAACCCACCCGACATCCGCAGCGTTCGCCGGAACGCAACGACCGCATAAAGTTCTGGAGCGGCGGACTAGCGGGATGGCCGGGCCGGTGACCCCCCCTGGGTGTCACCGGCCCGGCGCGGCGGAGCGGCCCGCGTCGGGCGGTCAAGTCAGGTGTCCCCCAGAAGGTGATGTTCGCGGCGCACCCCCAGAGTGTCGCGGCCACCACTCAACGGGACTGACAGTAATCGGCCACTCTGTCACCCAGCCTGGAGTGTGTCTGGACGAAAATTGGGTACAGACCGTGATAGGGAGGTGGCCTTGAACTGCTGTGATTGATCCGTTCGAGTGACATGTGGTGACTAACCGGCAATATCGCCGCCACTATGAGCGGCAAGTTGCGTGCGGAGGGGCCCCACCGTGGACGTGAATTCGGCAACGTTCGGTGAAGCCCTGCGTGCCGCCCGGATACGCGCCGGGCTGACCCAGGCGGAGCTCGCCGACCGGGCCGGAGTCAGCGTCCGCGCGGTCCGCTACATCGAGCAGGGCCGGGTCTCCCGGCCGCGCCGCGAGTCGCTGCGCCGGCTCGCCGACGCCGTGGGCCTCGTCGCCGACGGCCACTGGTCGGCCGGCGAGCGCGGCACCGACCTGCTGCACATCGGCGTGCTCGGCCGCCTCGAACTGCGTCGCGGCCCGGCGCCCGTGGAGATGGGGCCGCTCAAGCAGCGCTGCCTGCTCGCCCTGCTCGCCCTGCAGCCTAACCGGGTCGTCCACCGCGAGGAGATCATCGACATGCTGTGGGGCGCCCGCCCGCCGGACAGCTGCCACAACCTCGTGCACACCTATGTCTCCCGGCTGCGCAAGGTGGCCGGCTCGGTCCAGCCCGGCACCGGCCTGATCACCTCCGCCCGCGGCGGCTACCGGCTCACGGTCGAGGCCGACCAGCTCGACCTGCTGCGGTTCGACGACCTGGCGGCCCGCGCGGGCGAACTGCGGCACCGGTCCCCGGACGCCGCCCTGGAGCTCTACGAGCAGGCGCTCGGCCAGTGGCGCGGGCGCGCGGTCGCCGACCTGCCCGACGCCGTCCGGCACCATCCCGCCGCCACCGCCGTGACCGGCCGGCGGCTGGCCGCCGCGCTGGCGCACGCCGACACCGCACTCGGCCTCGGCCGGCACGAGCCGGTGGTCGAGCAGCTGCGCCCGCTGGTGCACACCGAACCGCTGCACGAAGGCCTGCACGCCCGGCTGATGCTGGGGCTGGCCGGCTCCGGGCAGCAGGCGGCGGCGCTGCGCCTGTTCGCCGACATCCGCACCCGCCTCGCCGAGGACCTCGGCATCGAGCCGGGCGCCGAGATCGGCTCCGCCTACCTGCGGATCATCCGCAGCGACGTGCTGGTCGGCTCGCCGCGCCAGGGTCCAGGACAGTCCGAGCGCAGCCACCCGGCGCCGGCCCAGCTGCCGGCCGACACCGGCGGCTTCACCGGCCGCGAGGACCACCTGGAACGGCTCGACGCCGTGCTCGCCCGCCGGGACAACGACGGGGACAACGCGGTGACGATCGCCGCGATCGCCGGCACCGCCGGGGTGGGCAAGACCGCGCTGGCCGTGCACTGGGCGCACCGGGTGCGGGACCGGTTCCCGGACGGCCAGCTCTACGTGAACCTGCGCGGCTACGCCTCCGACTCGCCGGTGCGGCCACTGGAGGCGCTCACCCGGTTCCTGCACGCCCTCGGCCTGCCCAGCGAGCGGGTGCCGGTGGACGAGGAGGAGGCGGTCGGCCTCTACCGGACCCTGCTCGCCGACCGCCGGGCGCTGATCCTGCTGGACAACGCCTCCGGCGCCGACCAGGTCCGGCCGCTGTTACCGGGCAGCCCGAGCTGCCTGGTCCTGGTCACCAGCCGGGACCGGCTGGCCGGGCTGACCGCCACCGAGGGGGCCCACCGGATCACCCTGGACGTGCTCGCGCCCGAGGACGCCCGGCAGCTGCTCGCCGGCATGATCGGCGACGCGCGCCCGGAGGCCGAGCCGGACGCCGTCGCCGACCTGGCCGAGGCGTGCGTCTACCTGCCGCTGGCGCTGCGGATCGTGGCCGCCAACCTCGCCTCCCTGCCGCACACCAGCATCAGCGACTACACCGACGAGCTGCGCAAGCGCGGCCGGCTGGCCGAGCTCGTCGTGGAGGGCGACGAGCAGGGCGCGGTGCGGGCGGCCTTCGACCTGTCCTACGAGATGCTCGAGCCCGCCGCCCGCCAGCTGTTCCGGTTGCTCGGCCTGCACGTCGGCCCGGACTTCACCGCCGAGGCGGCCGCCGCGCTGGCCGCGGGCGGGGTGGGCCTGGCCCGCCGGCTGCTCGGCCAGCTCGCCGGGGCGCACCTGGTCACCGAGCACGCCGCCGGCCGCTACCAGTTCCACGACCTGCTCCGGGAGTACGCCGCCGACCGGGCGCACGAGGAGGACGGCGTCGAGCGGCTGGCCGCCGCCACCACCCGGATGCTCGACTACTACCTGCACACCACCGATGTGGCCACCCGGATGCTCTACCCGCACGTGCCGCGCATGCCGCTGCCGCCGGCCGGCAACTCGGTCCGGCCGCCGGCGACCGGGGCGAGCGCGATCGAGTGGCTGGACGCGGAGCTGCCCAACCTGCTCGCCGCCGCCCGGGGGGTCAAGCCGGGCATGCTGCGCTACTCCTGGCTGATCGCCGACGCGCTGCGCGGCTACTTCGTGGCCCGGGGCCACGGGTCGGAGGGCGTCGTGGTCTGCCAGGCCGCGCTGGCCGCCGCCGAACGGGAGGACGACGACCGGGCCAAGGCGACGGTCAACGACATCCTCGGGCTGATCCACTACAACCTCAGCGACTACCCGAAGGCCATCGACTACCACTGCTCCGCGCTGGCGCTGCACCGGCGCACCGGGAACTCGGCGGGCGAGGCCAGCTCGCTGCACGACCTGGGCCGGGTGCACTCGCAGCTGGGCAAGCCGGCCACCGCCTCGCTGTACTACGAGCAGTCGCTGACCATCAACCGCCGGATCGGCAACCAGTACGCCGAGGCCACCGACCTGACCTACATCGGCGTGTCCTGGCTGTCCCGGGGCCGTCCGGACCGGGCGATCACCCACCACACCCAGGCCCTGGCGCACAACCCGACCCGGGAGAAGGGCGTGCTGGAGGCGGTGGCGTTCAACGGGCTGGGCCTCGCCCACTGGGCGCTCGGGCAGCTCGGCGAGGCGGCCCGGTACCAGCACGACTCGCTGCTGATCTACCGCCGGATCGGCCACCGGCTGGGCGAGGCCAACTCGCTGGTGAGCCTGGCCGAGACCAACTGCGACGCCGGCCGCTACCAGGAGGCCAGCGTCCAGGCACACCGCTGCATCCTGCTCGGCCGCCAGCTCGGGGAGCGGCGCAACGAGGTCGGCGGGCTGGAGGTGCTGGCCACCGTCTACCTGCGCCGCGGCCATCACGAGGCGGCCGTTCGCTACTTCACCGAGGCGCTGCAGGTCGCCCGCCGGATCGGGTTCGGCTACGGGGAGACCTCGGTGCTGATCGGGTTGTCCGGGGCGCTGCGGGTGCGCGGCCGGCTGTCCGAGGCGGTCGCGCAGTGCCGCGCCGCGCTGGCCGTGATGCACGACTCCGGCATGCGGCTGCTGGAGGGGCGGGCGGTCACCGAGCTGGCGCACGGCTACCTGGAGCTGGGCAACCTCGGCCAGGCCGCCGCGCACGCCCAGCGGGCGCTCAAGGTGGTCCGGGAGCGCCGGCAGCGACTGATCGAGGCCCGGGCGCTGCGCGTGCTCGGCCTGGTCTACCGGGCCGGCAGCGACGCCGAGGCAGCGCGGTCGCACTGGCTGGCCGCGCTGGACATCCTCACCGAGATCGGGACCCCCGAGGCCGGCGAGGTACGCGCCCTGCTCGCCGCGCTGGATGCTCCGGGCGACCCCGGCGGTTCGGAGCTTTCTCGTCCCGGCGGACGGTGATCCACACGATGCCGCCCGCGACCAGGAGAGCCAGGCCGGCCACGGCGATGTCGCCGGGTGTCGCGCCGGCGGCGAGGACCGGTTCGGCCTCGGTCAGCTGCGGGTAGCCGTGGGCGGGTACCGCCTGCGCCGCGGCGGGACCGGCAGCGACCAGACCCGCGACCCCGAGAGTGCTGACGGCCAACACGAGCCGCAGCCCGGTCGAGATCGTTTTCGGCATGCGGGGCAACGTAGGGGGCTGCCAGCCGAAACTCCAGCAGGAAAGGCCGGGTTTCCCGAAAGGGACAGAGGTATCAACCTATTGGCTGACGGTTGTGCCGGACCGTCACTGAGGGGCGCGACGTGACTCGGTGTCCGGCTCCAGGCGCACTCGCGGTAACTCGGGATGGGCGCCGGCCGAGCCGTTGACGCTGCCGTTGTTCGGGCGGTCGGGGTTCGGGCGGTCGGGCGGGGTGGGGGCGGTGTTCAGGCCCCGGGCCACGATTCGGGCCCAGGCGACCGCGGCCGGAACCGCGATCAGCACGCCGAGCGCACCGGCCATGGCGATGGTGGCGCTGGCCGACCCGATCAGCGTGGCCACCGCCCCGCCGAGCGCGACACCGACACCCTGGGCCACCCGCAGCCCGGTGCTGGCCACGCCGATCGCCCCGCCGCGGATCGCGTTGGGCACCAGCGTGTTGAACGTCGCGCTGACCGTGATCTGGTAGGCCCCCAGCGCGCCGGCGATGGCCAGCAGCACCAGCACCGCGGGCAGCGACGGCTGCAGCGCGAAGAGCACCAGCATGGCCGACGCGCCCACGGCGAGGACGCCCATCACGCGCACCCGGGCCTGCGGACCGACGTAGCGGGACAGCACGAAGGCGCCGATCACGAAGCCCATCGGGTCGGCCGCCAGCAGCCAGCCGACGGCCGCGTTGGAGGCGCCCAACTCCACCGCGAGCGGCGCGGCCAGGCCCTCCGGCACCACGACCAGGCCGACCAGCCAGGCCATGGTGAGCAGCACGCGCAGCCGGTGGTCGCGGAACACCCACTTCGCCGCGTCGAACCAGCCGTCCGTGCCCCGGCCGGCGACCGGCCGGTTGCGCACGTACCGGGCGATGAGCACGGCGCTGGCCAGGAAGGTGACGGCGTCGACGGCCAGTGCCCAGGACGGGCCGATGCCCACCACCAGCACGCCGCCGCCGACCAGGCCGACCAGCATCAGGATGTTGGTGGTCATCCCGCGGATGTCCTGGCTGCGCAGGTACATCCCGTCGTCGGTGAAGATCTCCCGGGTGGCGGCGTTCTGCGCGGCCAGCGCCGGGGACTGGAGCAGCTGCACGAGCACCACCAGGCCGCACAGCACCGCGATGTGCATCCCGGGAATGGCCATCAGGCCGACCAGCACCGCCTGGGTCAGCGTGCAGGCGACCATCAGCGAGCGGCGCGGGAACCGGTCGGCGAGCTGGGTCAGGCCCAGGCCGCCGGCCAGGGCCGGCAGGAAGGTCAGCGCGTAGACCGCCGCCGCGATCCAGGCCGACTGGGTGCGGGCGTAGACGAGGATGACCAGTGCGACCTTCGCAAGCTGGTCGCCGGCGATGGACTGGGCCTCGGCGATCCACAGAGCCCGGAACTCGGTGACCGCCAGAACCGCGGCCAAGCTCGGCGCCCTCTGGCTCACGTCAACTCTCCCGACCTGCCCGCACGGTGCGAATCGGACGCATGCGGCGGCACTGACCAGCTCGATTTCCGGCAGGGGGTGCTCGCCCGTCTCGCGTCCCGACGACCGATATTCGTTCGGTCATCGACACATTGCACAGAGTACCGGCGGTGCGGACCAGTGTCCGATTCGACCGAGCGTGCGGGAGCGTTCCCAGATGCCAGTCTGTGGCAGACTGGCCGCATCAGGGGCCGGCAGTAGTCATGGTGATGAGCAAATGGACTGGGCCATCCGGCGCATCTCCGCGAAGCTCTTGTGCTCCGTTCGGATGCTCCATACAGTAATCGGAGCGCTACGTTGGGCTGCATAACTGGCGGGGACGGTAGCGGTCAGGCCCGACACGAAGCGCACAGGGCAAACGATGTACCTGTTGTGGCGGAATCGCGAGAGGAAGGCACATCTGCAACAGGATGGACGCCACCATCGGTGGGCATCACCATACGCGGTCGCGCACGGCAGGCACCTCCTCAAGGTGATCGGCCCCGACCGCGACAGCCTAAGGCCGCCCCCCGTGACTCCCGCGGCGGCTCCAAGTGGAACGTTTGGGCGTTGTTGTCAGGTATCAGTGTGACTCACGAAGGGCCCGGTGAACACCCTTCGCTTCGGCACAGATGGCATGTCAAGCGTTGGGGACTGTGGTCCTTGCCACGCAACGCGTTGCTCTATGTGCTCGCGGTCGACCTGCTCGCGATCGTCGCCGGTCTCTTCGTCGCGCTGCGTGGTCCGGCACCGTCCCAACGGGATCTGGTGAACGCGGGAGTGTTGCTCGTCGCCGCCACGCTTCACGTGGTCATTTCCCGGCGTATCGAGGAAAGTCGCAGCGACCGCAGTACCGGTCCACATGTGACGACCACCGTGGTCTGGATGTTCCCCGGGGCGGTGCTGCTACCGCCGGTGCTCACCTTCGCGCTGCTGGTCTGGATTCGCGTGCTCTGGTACCCGATCAGCCGCCGGCCGCTCTACCGGCACACGTTCAGCTCGGCCGAGGTGATGTTGAGCGTGATCGCCGCGCTGCTGGTGCTGCGCACCGGCGACATCGACCAGGCCACGATCATGTCCGGCGCCTCCCCGGTCCAGGTGCTGGTCCTGCTCGGCGCCGCGGTCGCCTACTTCATCACCCAGGCGATCATCGTCGGCATCGTGATCCTGCTGTCCACGCCCAAGCCCACCTGGTCGGCCGTGGTCGGCTCGAGCAGCGACAACGCGTTCGGGGCGTTGGTGCTGTGCATGGCGGTCGTGGTGGCGCTGGCCAGCGCGCACTCCTGGTTCGCCCCGCTGATCCTGGTGCCCGTGGTGTGCGCGGCGGACTGGGCGGCCCGCCAGGTGGAGGAACTGCGCGGCGACTCCCGCACCGACCACACCACGGCGCTGCTCAACTCCCGCGGCTGGCACGAACAGGCCGACCGCGAGGTGGCCCGGGTGCGCCGGCAGGGTGGCGCGCTCACCGTCGCGGTACTCGACCTCGACCATTTCAAGGCCGTCAACGACACCTGGGGGCATCCGGCCGGCGACGTGGTGCTGCGCCGGGTGGCGGCGGTGCTCAACGAGCGGACCCGGCAGGGCGACGTGGTGGGCCGCATCGGCGGCGAGGAGTTCGCCCTGCTGCTGCCCGACACCGACTCCGAGCAGGCGCTCGTGGTGGCCGAGCGGATCCGCACCGGGATCGCCGAGATGAAGGTGCCGGCCACCGACAAGCGCGGTCAGCCGGTGAGCATCGAGGGCCGCACCACCTCGGTCGGCATCGCCAGCGGCGCCAACGGTCTGGTCGAGCTGACCACGCTGCTGCACGCCGCCGACGCGGCCCTCTACGAGGCCAAGGTGGGCGGCCGCAACCAGGTCCGGGTCAGCTCGAACGGCCATCCGGTGTTTCTTCAATAGCGCGCGCGATCGGATCTGCGGGGCAGGCCGTAGTCGCCGTGCGCCCGTGAGATGGCAGGTCACAGGCCTGCCGCCACAGATCCGAGCCTTCGGCCGGGCGCGCGCCAGCAGGTGGGCGACGGTCACATCACTATGCGGTGGCCGGGGTGAGCCAGGTGCGCAGCAGCGGCGGCAGGCGCTTCTCCAAGCCGTAGGGCTCCAGATGGGCCTGGAACACCTCGGTGAAGGCCCGTTCGATCGTGTCGGTGTCCCAGTGGTCCCGGGCCAGGATCGGCGACTTCAGGTACGGCTGGCCGACGATGTGCAGCTCAGGCCCGGTGCACCGGACCATCTGGCCGGTGATGCCGCGGGAGCGCTCGCCGATCAGGAACACCACCAGCGGGGCGACCCGGTCCGGGGTGCGGTCCGGCGGGCACTTGCGGCGGGCCCGCTCGGAGGCCCGCACCATGCGGGTGTGCGCCAGCGGGCACACCGCGTTGACCCGGATGCCCGCCGGCTCCAGGTCCAGGGCCCAGGAGTAGGTCAGCGAGGCGACGGCGCCCTTGCTCGCCGCGTAGGTGGCCAGGCCGCGCTGGCCGAGCGAGGCGCCCGAGGAGATGTTCACGATCGAACCGCCGCCCTGGGCTCTCATGACCCGCAGCGCCGCGAGGCCGGTGTAGAGGGTGCCCAGCACGTTGACCTCGATCAGCTCGCGGGCCCGGACCGGGTCGTCGTCCCAGGGCGGCGCCTCGTAGTTCAGACCGGCGTTGTTGACCAGTCCGTCCAGCCGGCCGAACGTCGCCAGGCACAGGTCGGCGATCGCCTGCGCCTGGTCCGGGTCGGCCACCGAGTGCGTGCTGGCCACCGCCGGATGGCCCAGGGCGCGGATCGCCGCCGTGGTGCGCAGGGCGGCGGAGGCGTCGACGTCGTTGACCAGAACGCCGGCGCCGGCCTCGGCCAGCGCGATCGCGAACGCTTCGCCCAGTCCGCGCCCGGCGCCGGTCACCACCACTGCCTTGCCGTCGAGAGATGTCATGAGAGCGCCTCCCCGGTCGCGGACCCCGTTGTCTCAACACCGTCAGTGTTGAGGTCGCGGACGCGCTCCGGGACCGGCCGGCGACGGACGGTTGAGATTGTGCGCTGAGCGTGACATCGGGAGTTCGGTCGGACTGTGAGCCGGTCGGTACGCTGCCCGGATGAACGACCCGGTGTGCTTAGCCGACTTCGAGCACCTGGCGCAGGCCCGCCTGCCGAAGGGCGTGTGGGACTTCATCGCGGGCGGCAGCGGAGCCGAGACCACCCTCGCCGCCAACCGCGCCGCACTGGACGCCGTGGCGCTGCTGCCCCGGGTGCTGGTCGGCGTCGAGACGCCGGACACCAGCTGCCAGTTGCTCAAGAGCGAGGCCAGCATGCCGGTGGCCACCGCGCCGATGGCCTACCAGCGGCTGGCCCATCCGGACGGCGAGCTGGCCATGGCCAGTGCCGCCCGCGACGCCGGGATCCCGTTCCTGCTCAGCACGTTCAGCACGGTCGCGATCGAGGACGTGGTTGCGGTCGGCGGCACCGTCTGGTTCCAGCTCTACTGGCTGCGGCAGCGGGCCCTGGTGGAGGAGTTGGTGGGCCGCGCCGAGGAGTCGGGTTGCCAGGCCATGGTGGTCACGGTCGACGTGCCGGTGCTGGGCCGGCGGCTGCGGGACGCCCGCAACGACTTCCAGGTGCCGCCGGACGTGCTGGCCGCCAACCTGCCCGACGCCACGGTCACGACCGAGGACTACCTCAGCCCGGTGGTGAGCTGGCCGGACCTGGAGTGGTTGCGGGAACGGACCACGCTTCCGTTGGTGGTCAAGGGGGTTCTCGACCCGAGGGACGCGGTGCGGGCGATCGGGCTCGGCGCGGACGCGGTGGTGGTGTCCAACCACGGCGGCCGGCAGCTGGACGGGGCCGCGTCCAGCGCGGCGGCGCTGCCGGCGGTGGTCGACGCGGTCGCCGGCCAGGGCGAGGTGTTGCTGGACAGCGGGATCCGCGACGGCACCGACGTGCTGCGGGCGCTGGCGCTCGGCGCCTCCGGCGTGCTGCTGGGCCGGCCGCTGCTGTGGGGGCTCGCGGTCGCCGGCGCCGAGGGGGCGGCCCAGGTGCTGCGGTTGCTGCTCGAGGAACTGCGGACCGCGCTGCGGATCGCCGGCTGCCCGACGCCCGCGGCGGCCCGCGCGCTCACGGTGCTGTAGCGCCGCTTTCCTGGTCGCGCACCCAACTGCCCAGCAGGCCACGGAAATGAGCGACGAACCGGTCGTGCTCGGTGGCCGGGTAGGTGGCCGTCACGGTGTCCACCAGCAGCCGGTCGAAGTCGGGGGAGCGGACCCAGTCGTACACCACCTCGTCCACAGTGGACAACCGGGAGGCGCAGAAGTCGGCGTAGCGCTCGGTTTCGAAGTACTCGTCGGCGAGCCTGCCGTACTCGGCCAGCTTGTCCGGATAGGACAGATCGGTCCGGTCGGCGACGGCGAAGTAGCTGCTGGTGTCCAGGTCGAGCCGGGGCGTCCGGCCGGTGGCGCAGCAGAAGATCGTCCACCGGGCCAGCGCCGCCATGGCCCACGGGAAGTAGTAATGCAGCGAGGTGAGCGCCACGTCCGGGCAGGCGTTGGCGTAGTCGATGGGATGCACGTCCGGACCGCGCACCAGCAGCTCGCAGGAGTTGAACTCCCACCGGAAGAACGCGTTGACCAGCCGGGAGATGGTGGTGACCTCGGCGCCCGCGGCCGGGTCGAGGAAGCCGTGCTCGACGGCGTACCGGTCGTGCATGGGCAGTTCCGGGCGGAACCTCATCACCATGGTCTCCGCGCCGATCGACAGGGACCTGGCGAACGCCTCGTAACCCTCCACGGACGACTGCAGGTGCATGAGCCGTCCGCCGGAGCCGTCGTAGGCCCGGTGCAGCTCGGTGCTGTCGCGCACCCGGGAGACGCCGACCCAGGCGCCGCCGTCGTAGGGCTTCATGTACAGCGGGTAGCCGAGCTGGTCGGCGATCTCGTCGAGGTCGAACGGCTGGTTGTAGCGGGCCGCGGTGTAGGCGTACTTCGCGTTGTCCACCGGGTGCTTGAACGGGACCAGCACGGTGTCCGGAACCTTGAGGCCCAGGCGCATCATGGCGCAGTAGGCGGCGTGCTTCTCCATCGACTGGAAGGTGAACGGGCTGTTGAGCAGGTAGACGTCGTCCATCAGCGCGATCTTCTTCAGCCACTCGCGCGGGTGGTAGTACCAGTAGGCCAGCCGGTCGATCACCAGGGAGTGCCGCGGCTTGTAGCGCAGGTCGAACGGTTCGATGGTGACCCGCTTGATGTCGAAGGAATGGGTGCGCCCGGCGCCGTCGGTGACCGGACCGAGCCGGCGCATGATCTCGGTGAACGCGGTCGGCCAGTCCTCCTCGGTGCCGAGCAGCAGCCCGACCAGGTGCTCGGTATCTCCCATTTGCTACCTCCCTTGTGGGTCAACAGAACCGCGGCAGGTGGTGCGCCCACTGGGCCCGCCAGGATGGCCAGTCGTGCGGGACGTCGTGGCCCCACAGGTCGAGCTCGCACCGGATTCCCTTGTCCCGTAACAGGGCGGCCATCCATCTGGTGGACTCCAGCGAGCCGGTGGTGTCCTCCCACTGGCCCTGGCCGCAGACCAGCAGCACGGACAGCCGGGAACGTAACCAGTCCAGGTGCTCGCCGTGCAGGTTGGGCACGTAGCTGACCGGGTTGTTGAAGTAGGTCGTCATGCCCTGCTCGCCCCAGCCGCGCCAGCTCCCGGTGTCGTAGTTGCCGGAGAAACACAGGGCCAGCACGAACAGGTCGGCGTGCCGCAGCGCGATGTTGAGCGCGTGGTAGGCGCCCATCGAGCAGCCGGCGGTGGCGATCTCGACCGGCCCGCCGCCGCAGTCGGCGGCGATGAACGGCGCGACCGTGCCGAGGATCCAGGACTCGTAGCGTTCGTGGGCGTGGGCCCGTTCCTCGATCGGCAGGTGGCCGGCCGACCAGCTCGCGGCGTCGAAGGAGTCGACGCAGTACAGCTTGACCCGGCCGGCGTCGAGCAGGCCGCCGACCGCGCCGACCAGTCCGTTGGACTCGGCGTCGTGCGCGCTGCCCTGCTCGCTGGGGAAGACCAGCACCGGGCGGCCCCAGTGCCCGTGCACGACGACCCGGCCCTCTGGGAGCCCGACCTCACGCATCGACCCACGCCTTCCTGAGCAGGTCGACCAGATGCGGGTCGAAGGCGTCGCGCCAGGCGACGTAGTTGTGCGCGTCGGGCACCTCGTGCAGTTCGGCGGCGTAGTTGAGCCGGCGCAGGTTGGTCGCCATCATGCGGTTGTTGTGCAGGTTCTCCTCGGCGACGCCGCAGGTCAGGGTGATCGGGATGGACCGCGGGGTGCGGCGGGCGCGCAGCACGCCGGCCACGTAGCGGGTGATCCGGGGGTAGTAGCGGTAGCTCTGCTCGCATTCGTCGTACTGCGGCATGAAGAAGCTGGCGGACTGGAGGAACAGCCCGCTGATCGCCGCCGGGTGGCGGCGCTGGGCGTGCAGGGCGGCCAGGCCGCCGAGGCTGGCCCCCATCAGCACCACCGGCCCGGCGCCGCCCAACTCGGCGTGCAGCGCCGGCAGCACCAACCGGCCCAGCGCGGCGGCATAGCCGGGGTTCGCCGAGTACCGCTCGTCCCGGGCGCCCGGCGCGGCCAGGGCCAGATGGAACGGCGGCAGCCGGCCGCCGGCCACCATCGTCGCGGCGAACCGGCCCAGTCCGGCCAGATGGGCGAACTCCGGCCCGTCGTGTGCCACCAGCAGCTTCGTGGTCGGTTCGGCCGGGGAGCGCACCAGCACGTCGACCTGGCCCACCCCGGTGGTCACCGACAGCTCGGCGGTCACGTCCCAGTCCGGCGCCCCGTCCAGCCAGGCCGGCGCCACGTACTCCGGCATCCTCAGCACCGACTTGGCCCCGAAGGCGCCCGGCGCCGTCAGCGGGTTGCCCGGGTCGGTGATGTCCTCCGTCCCACCGTCCGGATGCCGCAGCGCCAGCTTGTACTCCATCCGCCACACCGGCGGGCGGGGCAGGCACAGCTGCCACAGTCCGCCGTCGAACCGGAACTCGACGTCCGCGCCGGGCAGGTCGAGCTCGTGGGCAAGGCGCACGCCGGCCAGCCGCCGGTCCGGGTCGGACAGCGAGAAGACGATCTCTCGCGCTCCGACCTGCGGCCCGGCCGCCACCGGTAAGGCACGCGGCTCAGCCATACCCCGACCCTAGTAGCCGACGCCGCACCCGGCTGTGCCGCGAAGGCGGCGGTAGGGTGCGCAATGGCGATTGAGCGCGAGACGCACGGTGATGTGGTCGTGGTGCGGATGGCTCGGGGTCCGGTGAACGCGTTGGATCTGGAGCTGTTGGGGGAGCTGGTCGCGACGCTGGGGGAGCTGGCGGTCCAGGCGCCGCCGGTGGTGCTCACCGGGCGAGGGTCGTCGTTCAGCGCCGGGGTGGACCTGCGGCGGATGCTGGCCGAGCCGCAGGAGTACACGGAGACGTTCCTGACCACGCTGACCGCCGCGTTCCGGGCGGTCTTCCAGTATCCGGGGCCGACGGTGGCGGCGGTGAACGGACACGCGATCGCCGGCGGGTTCGTGCTGGCGGCGGCCTGCGACCACCGGGTGGCGGCGGACGGGCCGGGCCGGCTCGGCCTGTCCGAGCTGCGGGTGGGCGTGCCGTTCCCGACCGAGGCGATCGAGATCGTCCGGTTCGCGATCGGCACGGCGGCCGCGGTGGAGCTGGTGCTGGGCGCCGAGTTGGTGGACGTCGGCGCGGCCGCGCGGCGGGCCTTCGTCGACGAGGTGGTGCCGCCGGAGACGCTGGAGCAGACGGCGGTGCAGCGCGCGCGGGTCCGGGCGCAGCGCGGCCCCGAGGCATACCTGCTGGCCAAGCGGCAGTTGCAGCATCCGGTGTGGGAGAACATCGCCCGGTCGGCCACCACCGAGAACGCGGTGGTCAGGCAGTTGTGGTCGCGGACGGACACCCGGGACCGGATCCAGAAATTCATGGCATCCATCTCGGAATAGACCGAACGGCAGGATTGACCGGTCACCATGGGGGGAGTGGCATGGAGCCATGCGCGCACTGGTCGTTCTTGTTGCCCTGGCCACGGTTCTCGTCACGCCCATGCCGTTAGCCGCCGCGGAACCGGCCGGCCTGGGCTTCGACCTCGACGCGGCCACGATTCCCGAGCTACAGCACCGAATGGACCACGGCCGGCTCACCTCGGTCGAGCTGACCAACGCCTACCTGCGCCGGATTCGGGCCGTGGACGACAAAATCCACGCGGTGACCGCGCTCAACCCGCGCGCGGTCGCCGAGGCGGCGGCCAGCGACCTGCGCAGGCGCGCCGGGCGCACGCTCAGCCAGCTGGACGGGATTCCGGTGCTGCTCAAGGACAACGTCGACACCCGGCGGATGCCGACCACGGCGGGTTCGCGGGCGCTGGCCGGCACCCGGCCGGCCGCCGACGCGCACCTGGTCGACCGGCTGCAGCGCGGCGGCGCGGTGCTGCTCGGCAAGGTGAACCTGTCCGAGTGGGCGAACTTCCGCTCGACGCACTCCACCTCCGGCTGGTCCGGCGTCGGCGGTCAGACCAACAATCCCTTCGTGCTCGACCGCAACCCGTGCGGCTCGTCGTCCGGGTCGGGCGCCGCGATCGCGGCTTCGCTCGCCCAGGTCGCGATCGGCACGGAGACCGACGGGTCGATCGTCTGCCCGGCCGGCGCCAACGGCATCGTCGGGCACAAGCCCACGCTGGGGCTGGTCAGCCGGTCCGGCGTGGTGCCGATCTCGGCCGAGCAGGACACCGCCGGCCCGATGACCCGCACCGTGGTCGACTCGGCGATCACCCTGTCGGTACTGCAGGGCCGCGACCCGGCCGACCCGGCCACCCGGGCCATCCCGGCCGGCCAGCCACGCGACTACGCCGCACTGCTGCGGCCGGATGCCCTGCGCGGCAAGCGGATCGGGGTCTGGCGGCTGTCCGGGGTGGACGCCGACGTCGACCGGGTGGTCAACGACGCGGTGCGCACCCTGCGCGCCCGGGGCGCCACCGTGGTGGACGTGGACCTGCCGTTCCAGGACGAGATCAACGCCAACGAGTTCCCGGCCCTGCTCACCGAGTTCCGCCGGGACCTCAACGCCTACCTGGGCGCCCGGCCGGGCCGGCCGGACACGCTGGCCGAGGTGATCGAGTTCAACCGCGACGATCCGGTGGAGCTGTCCAAGTT
>NZ_DASTBH010000495.1:0-4874 GCF_035712165.1 Actinophytocola sp.
CAGCTTCTGACGACGCTGCGGGCGGCGGCCACCGCGACGTAGGTGGGACAGCCGATCGGTCGGTGCCGGGGGTGCTGGGAAACCTGGTCGGCGTGGTGCTCCGTCCGGGCAGGTCGCCGCTGGCCAACAGCCGTGCGGCATCGAACGCCGATGTGCCCGGCCCGGCGGTCGGGAACGGGGCGGCGAGGTCATCAGCGCGGACATGGGCGGCCATGCCACCGCCATCGGCGCGTCGGCGACCGTCGTCATGCTCGGCACCGCCGACCGCGCCGGGCGCCACAAACACGTTCTGGCAGTTCACCCGGTACGGGCTCGTGGTCACCGTCATCTCGATCGCGTTGGCCGTGCCGTATCTGTGGCTGCGCTTCTTCGCCTTCTAGACTTCTGGGACGCCCGAAGGTCCACCGGCGGCCGGCGCCGCCGCACCCCCTAACCACCCCGGTTCGCCGGGGAAAGACGGGGAAAGGAACACGTGTCGCCCCAACCGACGTTTGGAGCTGTTCGATGAGCGATCCCTCGCGGCGCAGCCGGACGCTGTTTGGGTGGGGGTCGTGGCCGGAAACCCGCCGCATCACGCAGATCCTGAGCAAGGAGACGCTCGGTGGGGCGCTGCTACTGGCCGGCGCGTTGGCGGGCATGGTCTGGGCGAACAGCCCCTGGTCGGACGCGTACGACGCGGTCCGTGGGTTCACCGTCGGCCCGGAGGCGCTGCACCTGGACCTGAGCCTGGCGACCTGGGCGGCGGACGGGCTGCTGGCGATCTTCTTCTTCGTCGCCGGGCTGGAACTGAAACGGGAGTTCGTCGCCGGTGACCTTCGCGACCCGCGTCGCGCCGCAGTGCCGATCGCTGCCGCGCTCGGCGGTGTCATCGTCCCCGCCGGGCTGTACCTGCTGGTCACCATCGATACCGGCGGAGACGCCGCTCAGGGGTGGGCGATCCCCACCGCGACCGACATCGCGTTCGCGCTGGCGGTCCTGGCCGTGATCGGACGTAACCTACCGACCGCGCTGCGCACATTCATGCTCACCCTGGCCGTTGTGGATGACCTGCTCGCCATCGTCATCATCGCCGTGTTCTTCACCGCCGACCTCGCCCTCCTACCGCTCCTCGGCTGTTTGGTCCCGCTAACCGTGTTCGCCGTGCTGGTGCAGCGGCGGGTCCGGTCGTGGTGGCTGCTGCTCCCCCTCGCCGTGGCCACCTGGACGCTGATGCACGAGTCCGGCGTGCACGCCACGGTCGCCGGGGTGCTGCTGGCGTTCACGGTGCCGGTCGTGCGTAGTGACCGGGCGGGAGGTCCCGACGCCGGCCCGGGGCTGGCCGAACACTTCGAGCACCGCTTCCGCCCGATCTCCGCCGTCGTGGCCGTTCCGATCTTCGCGCTGCTGTCGGCCGGTGTCACCATCGGCGGGCTCAGCGGGCTGGGTTCAGCGCTGCGCGACCCGGTGGCGGTGGGCATCATCGTCGGGCTCGTCGTCGGTAAGACGGTCGGCATCACCGCCGCGACCTGGCTGGTGGCCCGGTTCACCCGCGCCGACCTCGACGAGGGCCTCACCTGGACCGACGTGGTCGGCCTGGCGATGCTGGGCGGTATCGGATTCACCGTTTCACTGCTCATCGGCGAGTTGGCGTTCGGGCTGGGCACCGACCGCGACGACCACGTCAAGGTCGCCGTCCTCACCGGCTCGCTGGCCGCCGCGCTGCTCGCCGCGATCATCCTGCGCCTGCGCGACCGGGCCTACCGCCGCATCCGGGAAGCCGAGACCGTCGACCGTGACCACAACGACATCCCTGACATCTACGAGAGGCACCCGCTCCCGACCGAACGCTAGGCACCGGTCGACCCGGTCGCGGTCCATCGGCCAGCCGCGTGGTCCGCCAGGGCTTCCTGCTCGACCTGTGCCTGCGATTCCCGGATGGGGATCGGGCCCCTTGGTCCCCTACGTCACGTACCTCTATCACCGGCGGCGCGCCTCGTGCGCGACCAGGGACCGGCGAAGGTGCAATTCAGAACGCAGGCGATCGGCGGGAGAGGACGGCCTCATTAACGTCGTCGTACGCGGCTTCGTTGAGTTGACGAATGCCAACAATGCCGACCCGAGGCGATCGTCGCCACCAACACGACCGCCGGGTTTCCACCAGACGACCGATGACGGCGCTCTCGCTGACGAGCCGCGCGCTTCTCGGTGACGGAGAACGGCGTACGCGTGTTGATTGCGTTTCGCCACCGCGTTGTTCGGCTGATTGAGCAATTGCGAAACGCAATTCCGCGGACCGGGTGCCCCCAGGATCTCCTTGATCGGAATGCGTCGCGCCGCGGACATGTGACTCCGGACGAACGTGTCCCCTCGGGGACAGCCGAGGTGGCAAGGACAAGGAGGCATGGGAAGCGTCGAACGACCTTCCCGTTTGGCGATGCGGCCGTACGACTTGCATCCCTTCGCACCGTGGAGAATATTGAGGTGCGACGCACCGCATCCCCCCGGACCCTGGGGACGCACGCAAGGTCCGCGCGTGGAGAGTGCAGGTGATGTTGGTTGGTATCGCGATTTCCTTCGTCCTGACCAAGACCGACATCAGTTGAAGGCCTCCACCAGGTTGGCCGATTCGCTGGTGCGCACAATCAACTCTGCGTCCAGGGCAAAACCTGGGTGCTTTCGCCGTACGTAATTCATTACCGACGTTCTACCAGCCTCCAGACCGCCGCGCCGATGTCGTCGCGGTCCGCCCCTGCGCGGGCCGGGAAGGAGATCTCCCATGCACGTCGATCATGTTCAGACGGCAAACCCGGCCGAGACGGGATTGCCGTTCGGCCGTCGCGGATTCCTGCGCTCCGGCGTCATGGTGGCCGCGGCCGCCGGCGTAGCCGGTACGGTGGTCGCGCCGGCGACGTCCGCGCTCGCCCACGGCTCGGCACCCGTTGGCCGCCGCCGGGTACCCGCCGATCAGATCAGCATTCAGCTCTACACCGTGCGCGACGTGCTCGCGGCCGACCCGGCCGGGACGCTCGCCGCCCTCGCCGACATCGGCTACACCAAGGTCGAGCTCGCCGGCACCGCCGGTCTGACGGCGGCGGCCTTCCGGGCGCTGCTCGATGCCAACGGCATCCGCGCCACGTCGGGGCACTTCGGCATCCCGCAGCCGTTCGACGCAACCGCATGGCGGGCGACGCTCGCCGACGCCCGCACGCTGGGCTGCCGCTACGTCGTGCACCCGTTCTTCGGTGTCGACGCGAACGGCCCGATCCGCGATGCCGCCGTCTGGCGCGCCTTCGCCCGGGACCTCAACCGGGCGGGCGCCATGGCGCGCGAGGCAGGGTTCCGGTTCGGTTACCACAATCACCACTTCGAGTTCCTTCCGCTGAGCGACGGGTCGGGCCGGACCGCGTTCGACCTCCTCACGGCGACCGCCGACCGGCGCCTCGTGCATCTGGAGCTCGACCTGTACTGGTCCTGGCGGGGCACCGCCGATCCGGTGGACGTGATCCACGAGCACCGCGGCCGGGTCCTCCAGTTCCACGTCAAGGACATGAACATCGACAGCGGGTTCGCCGACCCGGGCACGGGATTGATCGACTTCCGCCGGATCTTCGCGCAGTCCGACGTGGCCGGGGTCCGGGAGTACATCGTCGAGCGGGACGACGCCGGCACCGCCGAGGGCCGGGACCCCGAGGACGCACTGGACACCGCCGCCGTCGGTTACGAGTTCCTGCGGAACATCCGGTTCTGAGAGGGGATGGCCATGGCCAACCGGATAACCCCGAGGCGAGCTCCCACCATGGCCGTGCTGGTCGCGACGTTCGCCGGTCTCGCCGGCCTGACGCCCCTGCCGGCCGCCGCGCACCCGGGTCACGAGCCGGATCCACTGCCCACGGACCAGTCGGCGTTCCAGAAGGTGACCCTGAACGACCGGCCCGGCGAGCCGATGAGCCTTGCCGTGCTGCCCGACCTGCGGGTGCTGCACACCGCCCGTACCGGTCAAGTACGGATCAACGACCCGCGCACGGGGCTGAACACCCTCGCCGCGGACGTCCCGATCTACCAGCACGACGAGGAGGGCCTGCAGGGCATCGCGATCGACCCGGACTTCGAGCGCAACTCCTGGGTCTATCTCTACTACTCGCCGCCCGGGAACACACCCGTTGACGATCCGGAGACCCCGGACGTGAACGAGGGCGACGCGCCGACCACCGGCACCCAGGCCGACTGGGACCGGTTCAGGGGCGTGGTCCGGCTGTCCCGGTTCAAGCTGCGCGGCAACACGCTCGACCTGCGCAGTGAGCAGAGGATCATCGACGTGCCCGTGGACCGCGGCATCTGCTGCCACGTCGGCGGCCAGATCGCCTTCGACAGCAAGGGAAATCTCTACCTGTCGACAGGTGACGACACCAACCCGTTCGAGTCCGACGGCTACGCGCCGCTGGACGACCGCGCCGGCCGCAACCCGGCGTTCGACGCGCGCCGCAGCGCCGGCAACACGAACGACCTCCGCGGCAAGCTGCTGCGGATCAGGGTGAGGCCGGGCGGCGGGTACACCATCCCGCGCGGCAACCTTTTCCCGCCCGGTACGCGCAGGACGCGCCCCGAGATCTACGCGATGGGGCTGCGCAACCCGTTCCGGTTCGACATCAACCCGAAGACCGACCAGGTCTACATGGCCGACTACTCGCCGGACGCGGACCACCCGGACCCCGAGCGCGGGCCGGCCGGTCACGGCCGGTGGATGGTCATCAACGAGCCGGGCAACTACGGCTGGCCGTTCTGCGTCACGCCGACCATGCCGTACCGGGACTACGACTTCGCCACCGAGACGGCGGGGCCGGCGTTCAACTGCGCCGCGCCGGTGAACGACTCGCGGCTCAACACCGGCCGCCGGG
>NZ_DASTBH010000496.1:0-15741 GCF_035712165.1 Actinophytocola sp.
GGGCGGCTCCTCACCCCGGCAACGAACACCGCCGTGCCGATCCGACACCGCGTCCGGACTTCTTGCGAAGATTTTCCGACCGGCCTCAGGGCACGTCTTCGGTCGCGGTGTCCTCGACCGGTGAGTAGCGCGGGCCGGAGCCGGTGACGACGTGCTCCCAGCGCGTGCCGGGATCCGGAGTGGTGGACCAGGTCGGCAGCGTGCAGGCGGTGGAGTTGGAGCAGTTGTTCTCCTGCTGGTGGACCAGCCGGCCGTCGCAGTAGATGTCGCCGACGACGCGCAGCGAGCCGCGCGGCCAGCCGGTGGTGTTGCCGGTGGCGCTGATCATGTTGCTGCTGGAGTTGTAGGTCAGGACCGCCGTCGCCACAGGGGTTCCGACCACGAGCGGGAGCGGTTCGGCGGACGCGTCGGCCTGCTCCCAGTAGTCGCCGTAGGCGCACTGGTGCTCCGCGCCGTGGCCCTTGCCGTACACGCACGGCGAGGACATCTGGTCGTTCTCCGCGCAGCTCGGGCACGGCCCCAGGTCGCAGACCTGGTGCTCGGGAACGCCTCCGGGCGGCAGGCCGCCGTCGCCGTACCCGCCGTCGCCGTACCCACCGTCGCCGTAGGACGCCGACGCGCCACCGCCGCCGGAGGACCCACCCCCCGCGTCACCGGTCGCCCAGTCCCACGCCTCGCCGGCCGTTTCCGTGACCGTGTTCCACGCCTGTTCGACGGCCTGCCACGCGGAACCGTCCCACCACCAGTTGCCGTCCTCGGAAACCTGCGCGCCTTCGGGAACATTGCTCATCGCCGACACCTCCCCAAGGACCAAGTGCACCTCGCGGGCGCCGGCCGGCACAGTACGCAATGTGCGCCCTAAGGGGCGGCGGGCGGCACCCGTGCGCCGGCACCGGCCGGATGTATCACGGGTGGGCGATGTCGAGGACCAGCTTTCGGGTGTGGTTCGCGGGGTCGAGCTGGGTGGACACCTGGAACGGCAGCATCGCGCTGACCCCGACGGCGATGGTGCACTGGCCCTCGAAGAACCCGGCGAACCGGATGGCGCGCAGGCTCTGCCAACCGGCGAGCTGGCTTTCGGTGTAGAGGTAGTCGCCGGTCCGGGCGAAGACCTCGGCTCCGGAGGAATCGAAGCCCTGCGCCGGCGCGCGCACCACCACCTGAAGGGCAGTGCCGGGAACCGGGACCGGCTGGCCGGACCCGTCCGCGGTGACGACCGGCACGTAGCTCGCGAAGTAGCCGGCCTCCGCCGGGCCGGCGATGTCGAACACCACCCGGTCGTAACAGTCGTGCCGGCCGGCACGGACCTCGAACAGCGCGTCGGTCGACTGCGCGGGGGCCTCCTTCTGGCCGGTGCCCCAGGCCAGCGTTTGCCCGCAGTCGGCCGGCGCCACGGTGCTGGACGGCGCCGACGACCCGGTGGGCGGCGGCGGCGTGGACGTACCGGGCGACGGACTGGCGACCGGCCCGCCGCAGGCGGCCGCAAGGGCGGCGACACCGGCCAGGACCAGCGAGATCGTGGTGCGCATTGTGGACTCCCGCTTCGTTTGATGTTCAGGACGCCGAAGCCTGGCCTCAGGTTGTGAGGTGGTGACCCAGGTACGTACCGTCACGGTTGGATGGCAGGAGATGAACGCTGCCCAAACGGGCCTACCGGGATTCGCGCCGGCGATCTAGCGTGCCTGTCACTGTCGCCACCCGCTCCAGGAGATGCCCCGTGCGCCCCCGTCTACGCCGTTCGCTCGCAGGTACCGCCGTCGCCGCGTTGGTCGTCCCGTTGGTCGGGGTGCTGGGCGCCCCGCCGGTGCTGGCCGCCGGGTTCGGCGCCGGCAACATCGTGGTCGCCCGGGTGGGCACCGGCGCGGCCGCGCTGAGCAACGCCGCCACCCCGGTCTTCCTCGACGAGTACACCCCGGCCGGCGCCCTGGTGCAGTCCGTGGCGCTGCCGACCGCGACCGCGGGCGCCCAGCGGCGGGTGACCCTGGGCGGCACCGCGACCACCGAGGGCGCGCTGGCCCTGTCCCAGGACGGGCGCTACCTGACCCTCGGCGGCTACGACGCCGACCCCGGCACGGCGGCCGTGAACGGTACGAGCAGCGCCACGGTCAACCGGGTCGTTGCCCGGGTGGACGGCGCCGGAGCGGTGGACTCCTCGACCGCGATCGCCGACGCGTTCAGCGGTGGCAGCGTGCGGGGCGCGGTCACCGACGACGGCGGCCGGTTCTGGGCGGTCGGCGCCAGCGGCGGGGTCCGGCTGGCCAACCTCGGCGGCGGGCCCACCACGCAGCTCAACAGCGCCGCCCCCACCAACCTGCGCACGGTCGGGATCGCGGGCGGCCAACTCTACGTCGGCACCGGCAGCGGCACCGCCGGTGTCTACACGGTCGGCGCCGGCCTGCCCACCACGGCCGGCCAGACGCCGGCGCTGGTCGCGGCGGCGCCCGGCGCCTACGGTTTCGCCGCGCTGGACCGCGACCCGGCCGTGGCCGGGGTGGACACCCTCTACGTCGCCGACGAGTCCGCCGCGCCGGGCGGCGGCGTGCTGAAGTTCTCCTTCGACGGCAGCACCTGGACCGCGCGGGGCAACTTCCGCCCGGCCGGCAGCGGCATCCGCGGGCTGACCGGCGCGGTCACCCCGGCCGGCGCGACCCTCTACGCCACCACGAACGCGGTCAACAACACTCTGGTGAAGGTGGACGACGCCGCGGCGTTCGACGCCCCGATCAGCGCCACCGCGACCGTGCTCGGCAACGCGCCGGCCAACACGGCCTTCCGCGGGGTGGCCTTCGCCCCGGCCGGCTCGGGAACGCCGGCCGGCCCGACGATCACCGCCCAGCCGCAGGACGCCACGGTGAGCCCGGGCGGCACCGCGACCCTGTCGGTGACCGCCGCCGGCACCGGCCCACTGACCTACCAGTGGTACCAGGGCAATGCGGGCGACACCGCCAACCCGGCCGGGAGCACCGCGCCGTCGTTCACCACCCCGGCCCTGACCGCGACCACCGCGTACTGGGTGCGGGTCAGCGGGCCCGGCGGGTCGGCGGACAGCCGCACCGCGACGGTGACCGTGGGCGCCGCGCCGTCCTGTACCGGCCCGGTGACCGCGATCGGCGCGGTGCAGGGGACCACCGATGTCAGCCCGGTGGCCGGCCAGACGGTGACCGTGCGCGGCACCGTGGTCGCCGACTACGAGGGCGCTCAGCCGGCGCTGCGCGGGTTCTACCTGCAGGACGCCGGTGACGGCAATCCGTCCACTTCCGACGGTGTGTTCGTGTTCGACAACGGCGCGAACCTGGTGTCCAACGGCGATCTCGTCGAGGTCACCGGACCGGTGTCGGAGTTCCAGGGCCAGACCCAACTCTCCGCCCAGGCCACCGGGATCTCGGTGTGCGGGCCGGGAAGCGCCGCTGCGGCGGACGTGACCCTGCCGCGCGCCAGCGCATCCGACCTCGAGCCCTACGAGGGCATGCTGGTCCGCTTCCACCAGACGCTGACCGTCACCGAGCACTTCCAGCTCGGCCGGTTCGGTCAGGTGGTGGTCTCCTCCGGGGGCCGGCTGCGGCAGCCGACGGCCGACATCCGGGCCACCGACCAGGCCGCGGTGCAGGCCGCGCAGAACGCCAACAACCTCAACCGGTTGATCATCGATGACGCCACCCAGGCGCAGAACCCCGACCCGATCGTCTTCGGCCGGGGCGGCGCGCCGCTGTCGGCGAGCAACACGCTGCGCGGCGGGGACACGGTGACCGACCCGGTCGGCGTGCTGACCTTCACCTGGGCCGGCAACGCGGCCAGCGGCAACGCCTACCGGCTGCGCCCGGTCGGTTCGCTGGGTGGCACGGCGGTGTTCGAGCCGGGCAACGAGCGCCCGGCGGCGCCGCCGGAGACCGGCGCCGGCGGCATCAAGGTGGCCAGTGCCAACCTGTTGAACTTCTTCAACACGTTCACCGGCTGCCGGTTCGGCACGGTCGGCGGGCCTGCGGACTGCCGCGGCGCCACGGACGCCACCGAGTACCAGCGTCAGCTGGCCAAGGAGGTCGCCTCGCTGCGCTTCCTGAACGCCGATGTCGTCGGCTACATGGAGATGGAGAACGACGGCTACGGCCCGTCCAGCGCGGTGCAGGCGCTGGTGGACGCGCTCAACGCCGTGGACGGCCCGGGCGCCTGGGCCTTCGTGGACGCGGACGCGGCGACCGGCGTGGTCGACGTGGCCGGCACCGACGCGATCAAGGCCGGGCTGCTGTACCGGACGGCGTCGGTGACCCCGGTGGCCGGCGCCACGTTCGTCGACCAGAACCCGGTCTTCGAGCGGCGACCGGTGGCGCAGACCTTCAGCACCGCGACCGGCGCGCGGTTCACCGTGATCGCGAACCACTTCAAGTCCAAGGGTTCCTGCCCGGCCTCGGGTCCGGACACCGACCAGGGCGACGGGCAGAGCTGCTGGAACCCGCGCCGCACCGCGCAGGCCAACGAGCTGGCGAGCTGGGTGGCCGGCACGGTGGTGCCCGGCGCGGGCGATCCCGACGTGCTGATCGTGGGTGACCTGAACTCCTACGCCGGCGAGGACCCGATCGCGGCACTGGAGTCGGCCGGATACACCAACCTGGTCCGCGCCTTCCACGGTCTGGACGCCTACTCCTACGTGTTCGACGGCCAGTGGGGCTATCTGGACTACGTGCTCGCGTCGGCGTCGATGACCGGTCAGGTCACCGGGGCCGGCGACGCGCACCACAACGCCGACGAGCCGTCGGTGCTGGACTACAACACCGACTTCAAGACGCCCGGCCAGGTCGCCTCGCTCTACGCGCCGGACCGGTTCCGCACCAGCGACCACGATCCGGTGCTGGTCGGCCTGAACCTCGGTGTCGCGCCGACCATCGCGGGCACGCCGCCCGCGGGCACCGCCGGAACGCCGTACTCGTTCGCCTTCACGGTCAGCCCCGGCTCGACCGTGACGACGGTGGCCGGTTCGCTGCCGCCGGGGTTGAGTCTCGGCGCGGACGGGACGGTCTCCGGCACGCCGACCACCGCAGGCGACTTCGCCGTGACCGTGCGCGCCGCCAACGCGTTCGGCTCGGCCGAGTTAGCCACGTCGATCCACATCGCACCGGGCACGACCAGCACGGTGCTGACCTCGTCGGCCAACCCGGCAACGGTCGGCGACGCTGTGCGGTTCACCGCAACGGTTTCCGGGGCGCCGACCGGCGGCACGGTCGCGTTCACCGTGGACGGGCAGCCGTTCGGCTCTCCGGTCGCGGTGGTGAACGGGGTGGCGACCAGCGGGCCGCTGTCGACCCTGAACCTGGGCGCGCACGCGGTCACCGCGACCTACTCGGGCACCGAGTCGTTCCAGGGCAGCAGCGGATCGCTGACGCAGTTGGTGGTGCTCGGTGTCCGGGTGCTCTCGCCGTCCGACGGCGCGCGGATCCGGGCCGGGTCGGTGGTGCCGGTGACCTTCCAGCTCACCGACGCCGCCGGCAAGCCGATCTCGCACCTGGCCGCGGTACTGCTGGTGCTCTGCGGGCGGGTGAGCGTGTCGGCCGGTGGCGCGCAGGCGCTTCCGGCGCTGCCGCCGCTCTACGATCCGCTCACCGGCCGGTTCGCGCTGCTGTGGCCGACGGCCCGGCACCGCACCGGTCCGGTGACGATCACCATCACGATCACCTATCCGGGCGCGCCTGCCCAGCAGGTGACCGTGCCGATCACGTTGACCTGAACGGCAAAGGGCTCCGGCCAACTGGCCGGAGCCCTTTCTTGCCGACTGGTCAGGCGTTGATCTCCCGGCGGCCGGTGTCCGTGCCGTCGATGGTGATCTTGCGCGGCTTGGCCTTCTCCGCGATCGGGATACGCAGGGTCAGCACACCCGCCTCGTAGCTGGCGTTGATGTGGTCGGTGTCCAGCGTGTCACCGAGGAACAGCTGGCGGGAGAACACGCCCAGCGGACGTTCGGCGACCTGCATCTCCACGTTGTCGCCGGTGGTGACGGGCCGGCGTTCGGCCTTCACGGTGAGCACGTTGCGCTCGACGTCGAGGTCGATGGCCCCCGGGTCGACGCCGGGCAGGTCGAAGGAGACCACGAACTCGTCACCGACGCGGTAGGCGTCCATCGGCATGGCCGTGGGTCGGGACCATGTCCCGGCGACGTTGCCGAAGACCTGCTGGGTCAGGCGGTCGAGCTCACGGAACGGGTCGGTGCGCATCAACATTGGTGGAACCCTCCTCAACTGACGTCTGGTGTCAACACGCACTACAGGTATAACATGTCGTCCATCCGATGACAAGTAGGTCGTCGTCGAAAGGATGACAAGAGGTGGACGCCCTGGATCTGCTGCGTGGACACGTCGACCCGGTCCCGGGTCCGGTCACCGAGGCGGTCGCCCTGGTGCAGGCCGCCCTGGCCGACCCGGAGGCGGACTGCCTCGCCCTGATCGCCGCGCTCACCGTGCTGCGTGAGGTGCGCGACGAGCTGGCCGCCTGGGAGCCCCGGCTGATCACCGCCGCCCGCGAGTGCGGCGCGAGCTGGGCGTCGCTGGCTCCGGCCCTGGGCGTGACCAGCCGGCAGGCGGCCGAGCGGCGCTACCTGCGGCTGCGCCCCTCGCCGACCGGGGAGGCGACCGGGGAGGGCCGGGTGCGGGCCGAGCGCGACAAGCGCGCGGGCGACCGCGCGGTGAGCGAGTGGGCCAGGCGCAACTCCGCCGTGCTGCGCCAGCTTGCCGGCCAGGTGAGCGGGCTGGACGGGCTGTCCGGCCCGGCCCAACGACACGCCGACCGTCTCGGCGCGGCCCTGGCCGACAACGACCCGGCCACCCTGCTCGCCCCGCTGGCCGACACGCGGGACCACCTCCGGACCAGCCACGCGGCCCTGGCCGAGCGGATCGCCTCGGTCACCGAGCACACCGAGGCGCTGCGCCGCCACACCCAGGACGGGCGCAAATCCCCGCCCACCGGCGGCTGACCCGGCAGAATCCCTCCCGCGCCTGCCGGGCCGAGAGGAGACGCCGTGTCAGAGCTGCTGGCGGCCGGAGGCTGGGGACTGCTGGCCGGATCGGCGCTGCTGCTCGGCGCCCTGGCCGGCTACCTGGTGCGGGTGCCGCCGAAGGTGGTGGCCAGCGTCATGGCGTTCGGCGCCGGCGTGCTGCTCTCCGCGGTGTCGTTCGACCTGATCGACGAGGCCTACCAGCTGGGCGGCGCGGCGCCGACAGTGTTCGGCGCCGCGGGCGGTGCGGTGGTCTTCACCGTGGCCAACCTGGTCCTGGCCGCACAGGGTGCCAGGCATCGCAAGCGCTCCGGCGCGCAGCAGGCCGGCGACTCCGGCTCCGGCACCGCGATCGCGCTGGGCGCGTTGCTGGACGGCGTGCCGGAGTCGATCGTGATCGGCACCAGCCTGCTCAGCGGCGGTTCGGTGAGCGTCACCATGATCGCGGCGGTGTTCATCAGCAATGTCCCGGAAGGACTGTCCAGCGCGGCCGGGATGCGGAGGGCCGGGCGCGGACCGGGCTACGTGTTCGGCGTGTGGGCGTCGATCGCGGTGATCAGCGGGCTGGCCGCGATGTTCGGCTACGGGGTGCTCGGGGACGCCTCGCCCACCGTGCTCGCCGTGATCATCGCCTCGGCCGGCGGCGCGATCCTGGCGATGATCGCCGACACGATGATCCCGGAGGCGTTCGACGACGCGCACCTGCTGATCGGCATCATCACGGTCGCCGGGTTCCTCACCGCCTACGGCCTCTCGCAATGGGAATGACCCGACAGCTCACCCGTTTCGGGTTATCTCGACGCGCAGCGCTCGTTGCCCGGATGTGTGCGTAATACGCTGGCTCGGATGGGCCGCAGGACGCCACGAAGAGGGGAACGACGTGACCGCAAAGGCACGTGGCGCGGTGCCTACCCCGCGCAAACCCACCGGAGCCGAACGAGCGCGGATGTCCGATCCGGGCGACGGGCAGCGGGACGAGTGGTACCTGTGGGGGCCCTATCTCAGTGAGCGCCAGTGGGGGACGGTGCGCGAGGACTACAGCCCCGACGGCGAGGCGTGGAACTACCTGCCGCACGACCACGCCCGGTCCCGGGCCTACCGCTGGGGCGAGGACGGCCTGGCCGGGTTCAGCGACATCCAGCAGCGGCTGTGCGTGGCGCTGGCGCTGTGGAACGGCCGCGACCCGATTCTCAAGGAACGCCTCTACGGGTTGTCCGGACCGGAGGGAAACCACGGCGAGGACGCCAAGGAGTACTGGTGGTACCTCGACGCGCTGCCCAGCCATGCCTGGAACCGCTGGCGCTACCACTACCCGCAGGCGGCCTTTCCGTACGAGGACCTGCGGGTGGAGAACGGCCGGCGCGGTCGCGACGATCCCGAGTACGAGTTGCTGGACACCGGCGTGTTCGACGACGACCGGTACTGGATCGTGGAGGTGCACTACGCCAAGGCGAGCCCGACCGATCTGCTGATGACGGTGCAGGTCACCAACGCCGGCCCGGATGCGGCGACGCTGCACGTGCTGCCGACGGTCTGGTTCCGCAACACCTGGTCCTGGACCGGCGACGCGCCGCGGCCGGAGCTGGCCGCGACCGGGCAGGGCACGGTCGACATCACCGAACCGTCGTTCCTCGGTGAGCTGGAACTGCTGGCCGCGCCCGGCCCGGACGGCGTCGCGCCGACGTTGTTGTTCTGCGACAACGAGACCAACCCGGCACGGCACGGCGGCACGGCCGCCGGCAGCGCATACCCGAAGGACGGGGTCAACGACCACGTCGTGTCCGGGGCGGCCACCGTGAACCCGGCGCAGCGGGGCACCAAGTGCGCCGCCTGGTACCGCCTCGCCGTCCCGCCCGGCGCCACCGTGGAGCTGCGCCTTCGGTTGCGCCCCAAGGGGATCGGCTCGGACGCCGGGACCGCCATCGGGTCCGAGTACGACGGTGTGCTCGCGGTCCGCCGGGCCGAGGCCGACGAGTTCTACGCCGACCTGACCCCGCCGGCCGCGTCCGCCGACGAGGCTTCGGTGATGCGCCAGGCGTTCGGCGGAATGCTGTGGAGCAAACAGCTCTACTACTACGACGTGGCCCGCTGGCTGGACGGCGACCCGGGCCAGCCGGTCCCGCCGCCGACCCGGCTGACCGGTCGCAACCACCGGTGGCGCACCTTCAGCGCCTTCGACGTCATGTCGATGCCGGACAAGTGGGAGTATCCCTGGTTCGCCGCCTGGGACCTGGCCTTCCACTGCGTCGCACTGGCACACGTGGATCCGGTGTTCGCCAAGAACCAGTTGCTGCTGGTGTGCCGGGAGTGGTTCCAGCACCCCAACGGCGCGCTGCCGGCCTACGAGTGGGACTTCGGCGACGTCAACCCGCCGGTGCACGCCCTGGCGGCGTTGGAGGTGTTCAACCTCGACGGCGCGCGGGACCTGGACTTCCTCAGCCTGGTGTTCGACAAGCTGATGGTCAACTTCACCTGGTGGGTCAACCGGCAGGACATCGAGGGCACGAACCTGTTCGAGGGCGGGTTCCTCGGCCTGGACAACATCGGCCCACTGGACCGCTCGCACCTGCCGGTCACCGGCAGCCTGCAGCAGTCCGACGCCACCGGCTGGATGGCCACCTTCGCGCTGGCGATGGTGCCGATCGCCTCGATCCTGCACCGCTCCGGCAGCCGTCCGGCCCGCGACCTGGTGCGCAAGTTCCTCGAACACTTCGCCCAGATCCGCAAAGCACTGGAACAGCAGGGCATGTGGGACGAGGCGGACGGCCTGTTCTACGACCGGATCAGCACGCCCGCCGGGACCATGCCGGTGAAGGTGCACTCGATGGTCGCCATCATCCCGATGCTGGCCGCCGCCGTCATCGACGAGTCGACGCTCGACGAGGTCGCGGGGGCCCGCAAGATGTTCGCCGAGTTGCTCGCCCGGCACGGCTGGCACAACGCCCGGCAGCTGGCCGAGGCCGGCCTGTTGCGCGGCGAGCCGGGACAGCGGCGGTTGCTGGTGAGCGCGGTCGGGGTCGAGCGTGTCCAGCGGCTGCTCGCGAAGCTGTTCGATGCCGGGGAGTTCCTGTCCCCGTACGGGTTGCGCTCGCTTTCCCGGTTCCACCACGAGCACCCGTACGAGATCGACGTGGCCGGGGTGCGGGCCACCATCGACTACGAGCCGGCCGAGTCGAACGTGACGATGTTCGGCGGAAACTCGAACTGGCGCGGTCCGGTGTGGTTTCCGCTGAACTTCCTGGCGACCGCGGCACTCGACCGGTACCACCGGTTCTTCGGCGACGACCTGAAGGTCGAGTACCCCACCGGTTCCGGCGATCTGAAGAGTCTGGCCGAGGTGTCCGCCGATCTGAGCGCCCGGCTGGTGTCGATCTTCCTGGTCGGGCCGGACGGCCGGCGGCCGTGTTTCGGCGCCATCGAGCGGTTCCAGCGCGACCCGAACTGGAAGGACAACATCTTGTTCTACGAGTACTTCCACGGCGACAACGCGGCCGGGCTCGGCGCCTCCCATCAGACCGGTTGGACCGGCCTGGTGGCCGACCTGATCCGCCGCCGGCACGGCCTGGTTCCCTCGCTGGCCGAAACCGTCCAGGGCCGGCCCGAGCGGGTGGCCAAGCCGTGACCCCGGCGACCCTGCCCGGCCTCCCGTTTCCGCTGGGCGCCACGCCGGGGCCGGACGGCACCAACTTCGCCGTCGTGTCCGGTGGGGACGGGGTGCTGCTGTGCCTGTTCGACGCCGACGGCACCGAGACCCAGGTGCCGCTGGAGGAACGCGACGGCGAGATCTGGCACGCCTTCGTGCCGGGCATCCGGCCCGGTCAGGCCTACGGGTATCGGGTCACCGGCCCGTACGACCCGCGGCGCGGCCTGCGCTGCAACCCGGCCAAGCTGCTGATCGACCCCTACACCCGGGCGATCGACGGGCAGGTGCGGTTCGGTCCCGAGGTGTACGGCCACGTCGATGGCGACTCGTGGGCGCCGAGCACCCTCGACTCGGCCGGGCACATCCCGCGTGGTCTGGTGGTGGACACCTCCTTCGACTGGACCGGCCGGGAGCGCCCGCAAACGTCCTATGTGGACACCGTGCTGTACGAGGTGCACGTCAAGGGTTTCACCGCGGCTCACCCGGGGGTGCCGGAGAAGCTGCGCGGCACCTACGCGGGCCTCGCCCACGAGGCGGCGCTCGGCCACCTGGTCGACCTCGGGGTGACCGCGGTCGAACTGCTTCCGGTGCACCACAACGTGCCCGAGCGGTTCCTGCTCGAACGCGGCCTGACCAACTACTGGGGCTACAACACCATCGGCTACTTCGCGCCGCACGCCGGCTACTCCGCCGCGGTGCGGGCCGGCCGGCCGGGCGGGCAGGTCGAGGAGTTCCAGGAGATGGTGGCCACCCTGCACCACGCCGGCATCGAGGTGATCCTCGACGTGGTGTTCAACCACACCGCCGAACACGACCACCTCGGCCCGACGCTGAGCTTCCGGGGCCTGCACAACCCGGCCTACTACCGGCTCGACCCGCTCGACCCGCGCTACTACGTGGACACCACCGGCTGCGGCAACTCGCTCAACGCGGACAACCCGTTCAGCCTGCAACTCATCATGGACTCGCTGCGGTACTGGCTGATCGAGATGGGTGTGGACGGCTACCGGTTCGACCTCGCTCCGACCCTGGCCCGCGAGCACGGCGGGTTCGACCGGATGGCGGCCTTCTTCGACCTGGTGAATCAGGATCCGGTGGTGTCGCGGTGCAAGCTGATCGCCGAGCCGTGGGACGTCGGCCAGGTGGACAGCTACGACCTCGGCCGGTTCCCGCCGATCTGGAGCGAGTGGAACGGCCGCTACCGCGACGTGATGCGCGACTTCTGGCGCAGCCGCGAGGGTCTGGTCGGCGAGTTCGCCAACCGGCTGTGCGGGTCGTCGGACTACTACCTCTCCGGCTCCCGCCGGCCCACCGCCTCGGTCAACCTGATCACCGTGCACGACGGCTTCACCCTGGCCGACCTGTGTTCCTACGACCGCAAGCACAACGAGGCCAACGGCGAGGACAACCGGGACGGCGCCGACGACAACCGGTCGTGGAACTGCGGCACCGAGGGCCCGACCAACGACCCCGAGATCCGCGCGTTGCGGGCCGGTCAGCAGCGCGCGATGCTCGCCACCCTGCTGCTGTCCTTCGGGGTGCCGATGATCCTCGGCGGCGACGAGATCGGCCGGTCCCAGGGCGGCAACAACAACGCCTACTGCCAGGACAACGAGATCAGCTGGTTCGACTGGTCGGCGCCGGACCGGGAACTGCGGGACTTCACCAGAAGGCTCATCCGGCTTCGCCTGGCGCATCCGGTGTTCCGGCGCCGCCGGTTCCTCACCGGGGCGGCCGCCGAGGAACTGGAGTGGTTCACCCCGGCCGGCGCGCGGATGACGCTGGACGACTGGGCCAACCCGGGTTCGCGCAGCCTCACCCTCTACCTCGACGGCGCCGACAACCCGGACCGCGCGGCGGACGGCAGCCTGCTCACCGACGACGACTTCATGCTGATGGTCAACGCCTGGTGGAAGCCGCTGGACTTCACGCTGCCCGGCACCCGGCAGGCGCAGACCTGGGAGCCGCTGATCGACACGCACGAGCCGGCCGGCGTCGCCCCGTCCGGCAAGCTCACGGCCGGCGACCAGGTCACGGTCGGTCCGCGCTCGCTGGTCCTGCTGCAGAGCCCCGCCTGACAGGTTGTAGCGCGGCCGTAGCGAAACGCGGACGCCTCCGCGACGGTCGTCCGTCTTCAATGGACCCGTGAACCACGATCCGTCCCGAGCCCCGGCCCGCCGCACGTACCAGGTTCTGCTCGCCGGCCTGGCGATCCTCGTCGTGGCGGGCGCGGCGTTCGTCCTGCGCCGGCCGTTGATGATGTCCGCCCCGACGTGCCTGGCCGGACGGTGGCACGGCTGCTTCGACACGTTCAACGGCGTGCTGTTCGTCACGCTGGCCGGGCTGCCGGTGGCCGCACTGGCGGTGTGGGCGCTGGCGCGCGGCCGGCGGGACACCTCGCCGTGGCGGCTGTCGCTGGCCGAGGTGGGGATGGTCTACGGGACGGTGCCGTTCCTGTGGATGATCCTGATGCCGGGCTCGGGGGCCGGCATCGTCCCCGGCCGGGTGAGCCTGGTGCCGATGCGGGATCTGGTCACGATGGGATGGCTCGGGATCGCCGGCAACCTGCTGGTGTTCGCGGCGGTGGGGTTCTTCGCCCCGATGCGGTTCGCGGCGCTGGCCTCCGTGCCCCGGATCGCGGCGCTCGGGGTGGGCTGCTCGGTCCTGGTGGAGACCGCGCAGTACGTCCTGCGGCTGGACCGGGTGTCCTCGGTGGACGACGTGCTGGTCAACACCGCCGGTGTCGTGCTGGCCGCGCTGGCCTCGCGCCGCTGGTGGCGCACGAAGCCCGCTGTTACCGAACCGTCACGCTCCTCTTTCGAGTGAATCAGCGACGCGGTGCGGGCCGGTCCCGGGCAGTCTGTCCAGAGAGGACCGAACCGGGTCGGGGGGCCGACGATCATGGCTGTGACGGTTGCGCCGACGACCTACGGGGCCGCCGCCTACCGCGTGCTCACCGATGCGGTGGCCGCCGCCAAGGGTGGCAACCCGCTCGCGCCGGTGACGGTGCTCGTGCCGGGGGAACGGATCGGGGTGACGGTCCGCCGGGCGCTGGCCCGGGGCGTGCGTCCGGGCGCGCCCGGGGTGGCGGCGGTGCGGGTGCTCACCCTGCGCAGGCTGGCCGAGCAACTCGCCGGCGCCGCCTTCGCCCGGCGCGGCCTGCGCCCGCTGACCGCGCCGGTCCTGGCCGCGGCGGTGCGCGAGGTGCTGCGCGCCGAACCGGGGATCTTCGGTCCGGTGGCCGGGCACATCGGCACCGTGCGCGCCATCGCCCGGGCGCACCGGGCGCTGCGGGCGGTGCCGGAGCCGGTGCTGGACCGCCTCGCCGCGGCCGGCGAGGTGAGCGCCGAGACGGTTCGGCTGCACCGGGTCCTGCGGCACCGGTGCGCCGCGGACTTCTTCGACGAGGCGGACCTGCTCACCTCGGCGGTGGACCGGGCGGGCGGCAGCACCGACCCCGTGCTGGTGTTCCTCCCGCAGGACCTGGACCCGCCGGACACCGCGCTGCTCGCCGCGCTCGGCCGGGTGGTCCCGGTGCACCTCGTGGTCGGTCTGACCGGCGATCCGGCGGCGGACGCCCGGCCGCTGGCGCTGTGCCGGGACCTGGGCGTGCCGGTGCGGTCCAGGACCCATCCGCCGTGCGGGGACGTCGTGCTGCACGCGTCGGACCCGGACGACGAGGTCCGGTGCGTGGTGCGCCGGGCGGTCGCGGCCCTGGCCGACCGGCCCGGGTACCGCGTCGCGGTGCTCTACGGCGCGCCCGACCCGTACGCCCGGCTGGTGCACGAACATCTGGCGCGGGCCGGCGTCCCGGTGTTCGGCGCCGGGGTTCGGCCGACCGCCGAAGGTCGCCTCGGCCGCGCCATCCTCCGGCTGCTTGCTCTGCCCGACAGTCACTTCCGGCGCGGCGACGTGCTGGCGTTCGTCGCCGACGCGCCGGTCTGCCACGCCGGCGCCCGGGTGCCCGCCTCGGCCTGGGAGCGGGTGTCACGGGCCGCGGGCGTGGTGGCCGGCCCGGACTGGGACCGGCTGGCGGACTACGCCGCCCAGCGGGACACCTGGCTCCTCGACCACCCCGACGCGGAGGAGTGGCGGGCCGACCGGGCCCGGCGGGAGGCGGCCACCGCGCGGGCCCTGCACGACTTCGTCGGCTCCGTCCGCAATGGACTGTGCATCGCCGGGCAGGCCCACTCGTGGAGCGAGCTGGGCGAGGCCGTGCTGCGGGTGTGGGACCTGGTGCTGGGCGGGCCGGCGGAGATCGAGCGGCTGGCCCCGGAGGAGCAGCGCGCCGCCGAGCGGATCGCCGGGACGCTGGGGCTGCTGGCCGGGCTGGACGTCTTCGCCGCGGCGCCGGATCTGGTGCTGCTGAGCGAACTGCTGGAGCTGGAGCTGGCCGACGACCTCGACCGGGTCGGCCGGGCCGGCACCGGCGTGCAGGTGGGTCCGGTCGCCGACGGGGTCGGCGCGGACCTCGACCGGGTGTTCGTGCTCGGTGTCGCGGAGGGTCTGCTGCCGGCCCGCGCGGCCGACGATCCGCTGTTGCCGGACCGAGTCCGGGAACTGACCGGCGGCACGCTGCCGACCATGCGGGAGCGGCAGGCCCGCACCCACCGGCAACTGCTGGCCGCGCTGGCCGCGGCGCCGCCGGGCGGCCGCACGCTCAGCTATCCCCGGGGCGACCTGCGCCGGGGCGGGTCCCGGGTCGGCTCCCGGTGGCTCGCGCCCACCCTGGACAACCCGCTGGTCGAGGTGATCGGCTCGCCCTCCTATCCGGGCGCGGTGCGGGCCGAGCCCTACCCGGCGACGCCGCAGGAATGGCGGCAGCGGGCCGCCGTCGACCGCCGCGCCGACGCCCCGGCCGATCCGGTGCTGGACCGGGCCCTCGCGGTCCGGGCGGCCCGGTCCAGCGCGGAGTTCACCGTGTTCGACGGCAACCTGGCCGGGGAGAGCGTGCCGGACCCGACCGGGGCCGCGGTGGTGTCGGCGACCGCGCTGGAGTCCTGGGTGTGCTGCCCGCACGGCTACTTCCTGCGGCACCTGCTGCGCGTCGCGCCGGTCCAGCAACCCGAGGAGGTCGTGCGGATCTCGCCGGCCGACCGCGGCACCGTGCTGCACGACGTGC
>NZ_DASTBH010000497.1:0-6421 GCF_035712165.1 Actinophytocola sp.
GCCGGCCCGGTGCAGGTCCTCCATCAGATGCCGGCCGGCCGGTTGCAGGTCGACCAGCAGCGGGACGCCGGTCCCGATCCGGTCGAAGTCGTCTAGGACGAGCGGCACGCCCAGCCGCCCGGCGATGGCCAGCAGGTGCACCACCGCATTGGTGGATCCGCCCATCGCCGCCAATGCGACGATCGCATTGTTGAACGATCCTCGGGTCAACAATGTGCTGGGCCGCCGATCCTCGGCGACCATCTCCACCACCAGCCGGCCGGTCTCGTGCGCCTGGGTCAGCAGCCGGCTGTCGGCGGCCGGAAGCCCGGCCGTGCCGGGCAGCACCATGCCCAGGACCTCGGCCAGCAGCCCCATGGTCGACGCGGTGCCCATCGTGTTGCAGTGCCCCCGGCTGCGGATCATCGCCGACTCCGAGTCCAGGAAGTCCTTTTCGGACAGTGTGCCCGCGCGAACCTCCTCGCTCAGCCGCCAGACGTCGGTGCCGCAGCCCAGCGCGGTGCCCCGGAACGTGCCGGTGAGCATCGGCCCGCCGGGCACCACCACGGCCGGCAGGTCGACCGACGCGGCGGCCATCGCGGCCATGTTGCGCCAGAGCATCGCCGTGGGCCGAAGCTGCGTCTCGCCGAGGGAGACCACCGGCAGGTTCAGCGGCACCCCGCCGGCCGCCCACACGCCCTGCTTGACGTGTTCGGCGACATCGTCGAGGTGACGATTGCACGGCGTCAGGTCGGAGGCGGTGTTGGCGATGGCGATGTGCGGCCGCCCGTCGAAGGCCGAACCGGGTAACCCGCGGCGCATCCAGGCGCGGTGGATGTAGCCGTCCCGGTCCTTGCCGCCGTACCACGCCGCGCTGCGCATTCCGCTCATGTCGCCTCCTCGCAGGCTCGGAGCCGCCGTGACCGGACGCCCTGTGACATTTGATTCGCTCGCAAGCTCGCTCATGTCGCCTCCTCGCAGGCTCGGAGCCGCCGTGACCGGACGCCCTGCGACACGGATTCGCTCGCAAGCTCACTCCTCAGAGGACGATAACCGGGTGCGCGCTTTCGTCATCACCGCTCCGGGCCGGGCCGAGGTCCAGGAGGTCGCCCCGCCCGAGCCGGGACCGGGCGAGGTGGTCGTCGAGGTGGACCGTGCCGGGGTGTGCGGCACCGACGCCGAGTTCTTCTCCGGCGCGATGAGCTACCTGCACACCGGCCAGGCCGCCTATCCGATCCGGATCGGCCACGAGTGGGCCGGCGTGGTCGCCGAGACCGGCGCCGGGGTCGACCCGGCCTGGCTGGGCCGCCGGGTCACCGGGGACACGATGCTCGGCTGCGGGCACTGCGCGCGGTGCACCAACGGCCGCGGGCACCTGTGCGCCGACCGGTACGAGATCGGCATCCGCAACGGGTGGCCCGGGGCGCTCGCCGAGCGGCTCCCGGTCCCGGTCCGGGCCCTGCACCCGCTGCCCGACGCGGTCGATCCGGCGCTGGGCGCCCTGGTCGAGCCCGGCGGCAACGCGCTGCGCGCGGTGCGCGCCGCGGGCCTGTCCCCCGGCGAGCGGCTGCTCGTCATCGGTCCGGGCACGATCGGCCTGCTGGCCGCGAAGATCGCCGCGGCGAGCGGGATCGAGGTGCACCTGCTCGGCCTGGACGCGCCGACCCTGGACTTTGCCCGCTCCCTGGGTTTCGCGCACACCTGGACCGCGGCGACGGTGCCGCCGCTGCGGTTCGACGCGGTGCTCGACGCCTCGACCGGCCCGGAATCGCCGGCCCGCGCGGTCGAACTGGTCGAGCCCGGCCGGCGGATCGTCTACATCGGACTCGCCGAGCGACCCAGCATGATCGACAGTAGGACCGTGGTGCTGAAGGACCTGACCGTGGTGGGCGTGCTGAGCGCGTCCGGCGGTCTGGCCGAGACCATCGAGCTGTACTCCTCCGGCGCGGTCGACCCCCGGCCGCTGGTCGCCGCCGTCGTGGGCCTGGCCCAGGTGGCCGACGTGCTGGCGCACCGGCGTCCGGCGGCCTGGGGCGGCGCCCCGAAGGTGCACATCGACCCGCGTCGTTGACCTACAACCAGCCGGACTCGCCGGCGATGCGGACGGCGTCGGCCCGGTTGCGGGCGCCGATCTTGGTGAGCACGCTCGACAGGTGGTTGCGCACGGTGCCCGGCGACAGGAACAGCCGGTTGGCGATCTCCGGGCCGGTGGCGCCCTCGGCGGCCAGCCGCAGCACGTCCATCTCCCGGCGGGACAGCGGGTTGTCCATCGCGGTGAGCGCCGCCATGGCCAGGTGGGTGTCCACCACGAGCTCGCCGGCGGCCGTGCCCCGGATCGCGTCGAGAAGCCGGTGTGCGGGTGCGGCCCGATCAACCGCACCACGCACCCCGGTCGCCAGCAGTCTGCGGACCAGACCGGCCGGCCGGGCCGTGGCCAGTGCCACGACCGGGCAGGTCGGTACCCGGGATCTGATATGCCCGACCAGCTCCAGGCCCCGGGTCGGTGAGCCGTCCACGTCGACGACCACCACGTCTGGTCGCATCCCCACGATGATCGGCAGGACATCGCTGTCAGAGGTTGCCAAGACTCCAGCGACATCAAGGTCACGCTGTTCGGACAGCAAACTCGCGAGTGCGGCCCCCATCAGACCCACGTCCGCCACAAGCAGAATCCTGATCGGCGAAACCGGGTCCCATTCGTCCAAACGGGGAATCACGCCGGACACGCGACGCGACGGCGGTACCGAAACCGCGACCATGCTGCCTCTTTCGTCGGGGATAGCCAGCCGGCTGCAGTTACCCCAGCCCAATCGGGCCCAAACCACTGCAGAATGCAAAGTGCATTTCAGCCGCGAAGTTGTGCCGAATGAACGGTCGAACGAGATGAACGGCCTAACTGGACGATCCCCACTTACCGCCATCCGGCGCAGCGGTGCGGTCAGGCACAGGCGGCGATCGCGGCCTCCAGGGATTCGCGGATCGTGAGCAGGCTCGCGATTCCGGTCACCTGCAGTGGCCGCAGCACGACCCGGCTGGCCGCCGCCAGGATCAGCATGACGTCGTGTTCGGCGGCGCTCTCCGAAGCCCGGACCAGGGTCGCCACCCCGGCCGAGCCGAAGAAGGTGATCTCGGTCAGGTCCAGGACCAGGTGCGTTGTCGGCTTGTCGGTCAGCTGCCGGGCGATGTAGCTGTCCACCACCGGCGCGGTGAACAGGTCCAGCTCGCCGCCGACGTGCAGCACGGCGGCTGTCGGGGTGGGATGGGTGACCCGGGTGGACAGGCGGTCGGGGGGGTGCGTCGGTTCAGTCACCACGCCTCCAGTATCGATCCCGCGCGCTTGGTGTTGCGGGACAAAACGCTCAACCCGAGCCGGCCCGGACCGCCATGATCACGATGTCGTCCTGCTGCGGCTCGGCGGAGAAGTGGTGGACGGCCTGCCGTAAGCCGGCGACCAGACCTTCGGCCGAGCCGTTCGGCAGCGTCGCGGCGGACTGGCGCAGCCGGTCCTGTCCGAACTGGTCCTGGGCACGCCGCCGTTCGGTGACCCCGTCGGTGTAGAAGACCAGGCTGTCGCCGGGCCGGAGCAGGTGCCGGGTGGGGTGCACGGCGAACCGGTTGACCAGCCCGAGGGCGTTGCCGTGCTGCCCGACCAGGTCGACCGATCCGTCCGCGCCGACCAGCAGCGGCTGGTCGTGACCGGCCAGCACCAGTTCGACATCCAGCCCGGCCTGGCCGGGCAGCCGGTGGATGAAGGCCGACGCCATGGTCGCGAACTGGTCGGGGTCGCGGGTCTCCAACATCATGTCGTTGAGCAGCTCGATCGACCGGACCAGCGTGTGCCCCTCCCGCACCAGCACCCGCAGCACGTCCCGCACCAGGCTGGTCCGGGCGGCCGCACGCGGCCCCTTGCCGCACACGTCGCCGACCGAGGCGAGCCAACTGCCCTCGCCGATCTCCAGCACGTCGTAGAAGTCGCCGCCGACATCGGCTCCGGCGCTGGCCGGCAGGTAGGCGGCGGCGAACTCGGCGCCCTTGCCGGCCGGCAGCGCGCGCGGCAGCAGCGCCTGCTGCAACGCCTGCGCGGTAGCCACCTGCACGGCGTTGCGCTGGGCGTTGTCGATCGCCTGAGCCGCCCGGCGGGCCAGCTCGGAGATCATCAGCACCTCGTCCGGGTCGTGCGGCCGGGCCGAGCCGCGGCCGACGCTGACCGTGCCCAGCACCTGCCCGCGCACGGTCAGCGGAACCGCGATCCCGGCGATCGGCGGGGCCAGCCGGGCGGCGTCGGACCGGCCGCCGAGCAACCCGCGCAGCGTCTCGTGCGGCTTGCCCGGCGCCCCGGCGGCCAGACCGGCCGTCAACTCCGGCAGCACGGTCTCGTCCACATGGGTCAGGGCCCGCAGCACCAACCGGTCGTGCTGGTCGAGCAGGTGCACCGCACACCAGTCACCCAGGCGCGGCACCATGATCTGCGGCACGATCGCGGCGGTCAGCTCGACATCGAGCGACTGCGCCAGCAGTTCGCTCGCCTCGGCCAGGTGCGACAGCCACGACCAGCGTTTCCGCTCGGCCGCCCGGGCCGACTCGGCCTCGACGGCCAGTGCGATCCGCTGCGCGGTCAGACCGGCGACCTCGGTCACCTCCGGCCCCGGCCGGGCCGCCCGGATGTGCAGGCGGCCCTTGAGCGGCGCGGCCAGCGGCAACCCGACGGTGACCGCCGGTTCGCCGTCCCGCCGCCCGTAACCGGCCAGCTCCCGCTCCCCCGTACCGTCGTCGAGCACCACCGAGCCACCGTCGGCCCGCACCACGTCGCCCAGCCGGCGCAGCAGTTCCTCGGCCAGCGCCGGCATCCGCAGCGTCGCCAGCTGCGTCGCCGGCAGGTTCAGCAGCCAGCGTGCGGTCGGCACATCGGGCCAGCCGTCCGGCACGGCGACCGGGACCGGCTCAGGTTCCGCGGCGGGCTCGTGCTGCCGCACCGTGAACCACACCTGGCGGCCGCGCTGGTCGTGCCGCGTCCCCCAGGCGGCGGCCAGCGCGTCCACCAGTTCCAGGCCCCGGTTGTGGGTGCTGCGCCGGGCGCTGGGACCGGCCCGGTGCACCTCCATCGGCGTGGCGCCCTGGTCGATCACCGCAACCGTGATCTCACCGTCACCGACGGCCAGCTCCAGCTCGAAGCCGGTGCCGGCGTGCAGAACCGCGTTCTCGCAGAGTTCGCTGGTCAGCAGCAGTGCATCGTCGGCGAGCTCGTCGAGCCCGGCGTCGGCGAGCAATGACCGGACGAGCCGGCGGGCGGCCCCCGGAGAGCCGGCTTCGCCCGGAAAACGGGTGCGGTGCACGGTCGGTGCCTTCACGTTCGCAGTTTGCCCGGTGCCAGTTGTCTTTGCAGCGCCCTGTGCGCTCGTAGACTTTCCGGCGGTGGGCCTGGCCCGCGCCCACCGCGATGACAGGAGACGACCATGGTTGCTGCCCGGTCCGCGAAGACGACGGTGAACGCACCCGGCTCCGGAGCGGATGAGCAGATCGAGAGCCTGCTCAACGAGATGGTGGCGGTCATGACCAAGGTCCGGCAGGGCACCCTGGATGTGCGGCTGGCCCGGCGCAGCGGTCTGGCCGGCCAGGTGGTCGACGGGTTCAACGCGCTGGTGGACCTCCAGGAAAGACGCAACCGCGACCTGTTGCGGATCAGCCGGGTGGTCGGCCGGGAAGGCCGGATGCTGGAACGGCTCGACGAGGACGCGTTCGACGGGGCATGGGCAACCGCGGCGGCCGCGATCAACTCGCTGATCGACGACCTGGCCCGGCCGACGTCGGAGATCGCCCGCGTGATCGCGGCGGTGGCCGAGGGCGACCTGTCCCAGCACATGGCGCTGGAGATCGAGGGCCGGCCGCTGCGCGGTGAGTTCAACCGGATCGGCCGCACCGTGAACACCATGGTCGACCAGCTCTCCAGCTTCGCCGACGAGGTCACCCGCGTGGCCCGCGAGGTCGGCACCGAGGGCCGGCTCGGCGGGCAGGCCGACGTGCGTGGGGTGTCCGGCACCTGGCGGGCGCTGACCGACTCGGTGAACACCATGGCATCCAACCTCACCAACCAGGTTCGGTCGATCTCCCTCACCGCGACCGCGATCGCCGAGGGCGACCTGTCCCGGAAGATCACCGTGAGCGCCCGGGGCGAGATCGCCGAACTGGCCGAGACGATCAACTCGCTGACCGACACGCTGCGGGTGTTCGCCGACGAGGTCACCCGCGTCGCCCGCGAGGTCGGCACCGAGGGCCGGCTCGGTGGCCAGGCCCAGGTGCCCAACGTGGCCGGCACCTGGAAGGCGTTGACCGAGGCGGTCAACCAGCTCGCGGCCAACCTGACCGACCAGGTCCGCAACATCGCCCAGGTCACCACCGCCGTGGCCAAGGGCGACCTGTCCCAGAAGATCACCGTCGACGCCCA
>NZ_DASTBH010000498.1:0-5345 GCF_035712165.1 Actinophytocola sp.
CGCGCTCGCCGGCGGCACCGGCACCGACGGGATCGCCGGGGTGGCCCGGCGGGACGGGGACCGGGTGGTGGCGACCCCGCCCGCGCCGCCCAGCACCGCGCTGGACGAGCTGCCGGTGCCGGACTACGCGGAGTACTTCGACCGCCGCGCCCACCTCGACCTGCCCGCCGGGGAGGTCTGGCTGCCGTTCGAGTCGGCGCGGGGCTGCTGGTGGGGCGCCAAGCACCACTGCACGTTCTGCGGGCTCAACGCGACCACCATGCGGTTCCGGGCCAAGTCCGCCGACCGGGTGCTGTCCGAGCTGGACGGGCAGGCCCGGCGGTACGGCACCTTCCGGTTCGAGGCGGTGGACAACATCCTCGCGCCGAACTACCTCAGGGAGCTGTTCCCGGCGATCGCCGAGCGCGGGGCGGACTACGAGTTCTTCTACGAGGCCAAGGCGAACCTGACCCGGGCCCAGCTGCGGGTGCTGGCCCGCGGCGGGGTGACCCAGCTCCAGCCCGGCCTGGAGTCGCTGAGCTCCCATGTGCTCGCGCTGATGAACAAGGGCGTGCGGGCGGCGCAGAACGTCAACCTGCTGCGCTGGGCCCGCTACTACGGGATCGCGGTCGCGTGGAACATCCTGTGGGGGTTTCCCGGTGAGACCGCGGCGGACTACGCCGCGCAGGCGGCCGTGCTGCCGCACCTGGCCCACCTGCAGCCACCGGCGAGCGCCGACCGGGTGTGGCTCGAACGGTTCAGCCCGCTGTTCAGCCGCCCGGACCGGTTTCCGATGCGGTCGCGGCGGCCCGAGCCGAGCTACGCGCACGTTTATCCGTCCACAGTGGACACCGAGCGGATCGCCTACTTCTTCGACTACGAACTGATGGAGTCGCTGCCCGAGTCGGCCTATGCGGCGCTGCGCGCGGCCGTCGCGGAGTGGTCGCGGGTCTGGGCGGGCGACACCGTGCCGGTGCTCGCCTACCGGTCCGCGCCGGACCTGCTGCGGATCTACGACAGCCGGCCGGGTCGGCCCGGGACCTACACCTTCCACGGTGCCCTGGCCGCGATCTACCTGGCGTGCAGCGACCGGCCGACCACGGCCGCCGCGGTGCGCGGCAAGCTCGGGCTGGACCTGTCGGTGCGGGCGGTGCGGGACCTCTTCGAGCAGTTCGCCGAACGCGGCCTGATGTTTCTCGACGGCGACCTCGCGGTGGCCCTGGCGCTGCCGGCGACCCCCGGACGCTGACGCGATTAATCATTTGTGCCATTTCGCATGCTAATACCATTTGTATAGGTCGGATCGGCCCTGACTGGAATGGATCCAGATCTATCGCCATATTCGCACTTAGGTAGTTTTGGGGGGTTGCCGATCCCGGAATCCGCGTATTGTCGAATACGAATGGGGAATGGAATGGAGGCCGGGGATGGGTGAGAGCGAACTGCACGTGCAGGCGAGCCTGTGGAACGGTCGGGCGCGGACCTCGGTGCTGCTCATGGAGGGCGCGGCGCGCGACCGGGCGGGCGGGCTCGCCGTCGATGCCCTGCACCGGATCGCGCTGGCCCGCGGGCTGCGGCTGACCACCGATCTCGACCGGCGCGACCCGCGGCCGGTGCGCGGCTGGCGGGTCCGGGTCGACCGGGTCCACGCGGTCACCCTGGAGTGGCCGCACCGCCACCCGCTGCTCGACCGCGCGCCGGTGGAACTGCCGTCCGGCTGGCTGCGTGCCGCGGCCGGCAGCGGCGAGATCCTGCTCGTCATCGGCTTCGGTCTCGGCCTGCGCGAACCAGTCCGGGAGCCGGACCTGTTCGCGCGGCTGGAGCGAGCCGCCCGCGACGGCGCGCTGGTCACCGGAACCCTGGCGCTGCACACCGCCGACCCGGACGAACTGCCGGCCCAGCGGGTCGCGGTCGTCCCCGGCGACGACCGGATCGGCAACCGGCTGGACGAGCCGGTCGCGGTCGGCGCGGCACATTAGTCCACGCTGACCTCGTCCAGCGGGCAGTCCGGATCGGCGAGCTGATCGAGGTCGACCTGGCCGCCGGAGCGGATCATCGCGTTGATCGGGTCGACGACGTCCCAGACGTTGACGTTCATCCCGGCCAGGACCCGGGAGCCGCGCACCCAGAACGCGACGAACTCGCGCGCCTCGGTGTTGCCGCGGAAGACGACCCGGTCGTAGTCGCCCGGCTCGACGTAGCCGGTGTACTCCATGCCCAGGTCGTACTGGTCGGTGTAGAAGTAGGGCAGCTCGTGGTAGCTGGCCGTGCCGGTGAGCATCGCGGCCGCCGCCGCGGCCGGCTGGTTGAGCGCGTTGGCCCAGTGCTCGACCCGGACGTGCCGGCCGAGCAACGGATGGAAGGCGTTGGCCACATCGCCTGCGGCCAGGATGTGCGGGTCGTTGGTGTGCAGGGCGTCGTCGACGACGATCCCGTTGTGCACGTCCAGCCCGGCCTCGGCGGCCAGCCGGACGTTGGGTTCCACGCCCACGGCGACCAGCACGGCGTCGGCCGCCAGGTGGCTGCCGTCGCCCAGCCGCACGCCGGTGGCCCGGCCCCCGGCCTGGGTGATCTCGGTGATCTGCTCCTGGAACCGCAGATCCACGCCGTGATCGCGGTGCAGCTGCGCGAAGATCGCGGCGACCTCGGGCCCGAGCACCCGCAGCAGCGGCAGCCGGGCGGCCTCGACGACGGTGACCTCGAGGCCGGCGGTGCGCGCGGTCGCGGCCACCTCCAGACCGATCCAGCCCGCGCCGATCACGACCAGCCGCCGGGCCTGGGCGATGACCCGCTGCAGCGTCTCGGAGTCCTCCAGCCGGCGCAGGTAGTGCACCCCGGTGGCGTCCGCACCGGGCACCGGCAGCCGGCGCGGGGCGGCGCCGGTGGCCAGCAGCAGCCGGTCGTAGGAGAGGTCGTCCGCGCCGGCGAGCACGACCCGGCGGGCGGCCCGGTCGATCTCGGTGACCTCCACGCCGAGCCGCAGGTCGACGTCGTTGTCCGGGTACCAACCGTCCTGGTGGACGAACACGGAGTCCCGGTCGCTCTTGCCGGCCAGGTACTCCTTGGACAGCGGCGGCCGGTTGTAGGGCCGGTGCCGTTCGTTGCCCACGAGCGTGATCCGGCCGTCGAATCCCTGCCCGCGTAAGGCTTCCGCTGTCTTGGCGCCGGCCAGTCCGGCGCCGGCGATCACGATCCGGTTGGTGGCCATCTGGCCGTTCTCCTTTGCTGGGGCGGAAATCAGCGCGACTCAGCCGGGCACGCCGGTCAGGGCGAAGAACTCCTGGCGGGACCGGGCGTCCTCGCGCAGCGAGCCGAGCATGGTCGAGGTCACCGTGTTGGAGCCGACCGCGAGCACGCCGCGCAGCGTCATGCAGCTGTGCTCGGCCTCGATCACCACGCCGACGCCCTTGGGCCGCAGGTGCTCGGCCAGCCAGTCGGCGACCTGTTTGGTCAGCCGTTCCTGGACCTGGGGCCGGCGGGCGAAGTGCTCGACCACGCGGGCCAGCTTGGACAGGCCCAGAATGCGCGCACCGGGCAGGTAGCCGACGTGGGCCACGCCGACCACGGGCAACAGGTGGTGCTCGCACACCGACCGCACCGGAATCGCCCTGGCCAGCACCAACTCGTCGTAGCCCTCGTCGTTGGGGAAGGTGGTCAGGTCGAACGGGGGCGGGGTGAACAGTTCGGCGTAGGCGCGGGCCATGCGGGCGGGGGTGTCCCGCAGGCTCTCCGATTCCAGCGAGATGCCCAGGGCCAGCAGGAACTCCCGCGCGGCGCGCTCGGCGGCGACGAGGTCGGTCCGGTCGCCGGTCTCGTGGATCACCCGCAGCGCGGTTGTGGTGCGCACCCTCAGCCCCCGGTGTTGAGAGCGGCCAGCAGCGCCAGCACGACGGTGACCACGGCGAAGAGTCCGTGCCCGGCGACCACCGCGACCGGGAAGTGCCGCTCGGCAGGCGCGTCCCCGGCGGCGGTGCGGGCCCGGTAGGCCGGCAGCCAGCGGGCGAACATGGTGAAGCCCAGCAGCGCCACCGGAACCAGCAGCGCGACCGCGGTCCAGGCCAGGGCCGGGGTGTCGGCGATGACGAAGACGATCCACAGCACCAGGCCGATCGCGGCGAGCGCGAAGTGGCCGAAGATCAGCGGCGGGGCCATGCGGGTGCTGCCGGGGTTGCGGACACCGCCCTTGGCGATCCAGGTGCCCAGCAGAACGAAGCCGCCGACCGCGGTGAGCAGCCAGGTGACGAGCGCGGCGATGTCCACGTTGACCTCCTCGGTGTTTGTGGGTCAGTTCTGGTAGCCGTGCGCCTGGGTGGCCTCGTCGGCCACCCGGACGCCGTAGTGGTAGGCGAGCTTTCCGCCGAGGTAGCCGGACACCGCGAGGGTCGCCAGGCTCACCGCGGACAGCACCAGCGGTCCGGTGGCGACACCGTCCGGCGTGCCGTAGTCGGCCTGTCGCCAGAAGAAGTTCGCGGCGTAGGCGGCGGTCACCGCGAGGTTGAGGCTCATGTGCGTCAGGCCGGTGCGGAACGCGCGGGTGCCGGTCGGGATGGCGAACAGGTCGAGCAGGCCGACCATCGCCGCCAGCACGGCGCCGAGCCCCCCGATGGCGATCAGCCACACCGAGCCCTTGGTGAGGAAGCCCGGGTCGTCGACGACCAGCGAGGAGATGTCGAAGACCAGGGCGCACACCCAGGCCCCGATCGGGACGGTGACCAGGATCGGATGGAACGGGTGGCCGTAGGGACCGGCGAGCGCCGGGCTGACCGGACGCTTCGCGGCGAGCTGCGGACTGGACACGGCGCACCTCCCTTAGGGGTATTTCACCAACAGAGTTTGGTCTTATTCGCGTGTCCCGTCAAGCCACCCTGGTAGACACCTACGCCAGCGGGGTTGTGAACACCGCGATAGGAGATATTCTGCGGGGGTGACGACGGAGGACTCCGCGCCGAGCCCCGCGATCAGGGCCGTGGCGGCGCTCGAGGACGGGCTGCGCCGGGGGATGTATGCGTTCATCCGGCGGGTCCGCCGGCCGGTGACCCGGGACGAGGCGGCCGCGGCCGTCGGAATCTCCCGCAAGCTGGCCGCGTTCCACCTCGACAAGCTGGTCGACGCCGGTCTGCTGCGGGCTCGGTTCGAGTCCGTCGGCGGGTTGCGCAAGGTGGGCCGGACCCCGAAGGTCTACGAGCCCACCGAGATCGACATCCGGGTCAACATTCCGGAGCGGCAGCACGAGGTGCTCGCCGACGTGCTGCTCGACGCGGTGCTCACGGAGTCCGCAGGGGAGACTGCCCGGGACGCCGCGCTGCGAGTGGCCGCCCGGCGCGGTGAGGAGGAAGGGGCGCGCGAGCGGGCCCGGCTGCGCGCCG
>NZ_DASTBH010000499.1:0-25436 GCF_035712165.1 Actinophytocola sp.
CGACTCGACCGTGGCCATCACGCCGAGCTCGGTGAAGATCACGCCCGCGCCGTTGCAGACCGGGCAGGCGCCCTCGGAGTTGGAGCTGAACAGCGCCGGCTTCACCCCGTTGGCCTTGGCGAACGCCTTCCGGATCGGCTCCAGCAGCCCGGGGTAGGTGGCCGGGTTGCTCCGCCGGGAGCCGCGGATCGCACCCTGGTCGATCACCACGACGCCGTCCCGGCCGGCGACCGAGCCGTTGATCAGCGAGCTCTTGCCGGACCCGGCGACCCCGGTCAGCACGACCAGGGCGCCGAGCGGGATGTCGACATCGACGTTGCGCAGGTTGTGGGTGTTGGCCTTGCGCACCCGCAACGCGCCCGACGGCGTCCGCACCGAGGACTTCAGCGCGGCCCGGTCGTCCAGGTGCTTGCCGGTGATCGTGCCGCTGGACCGCAGCCCGTCCACGGTGCCCTCGAACACCACCTCGCCGCCGCCGCTGCCGGCGCCCGGGCCGAGGTCGACCACGTGGTCGGCGATCGCGATCGACTCCGGCTTGTGCTCCACCACGAGCACCGTGTTGCCCTTGTCCCGCAGTTGCAGCAGGAGCTTGTTCATCCGTTCGATGTCGTGCGGGTGCAGGCCGATGGTGGGTTCGTCGAAGACGTAGGTGACGTCGGTGAGCGACGAGCCGAGGTGGCGGATCATCTTGGTGCGCTGGGCTTCCCCGCCGGACAGGGTGCCGGCCGGCCGGTCCAGCGAGAGGTAGCCCAGCCCGATCTCGGCGAACGAGTCGAGCAGGTGCTGCAGGCCGGCGAGCAGCGGGGCCACCGACGGCTCGCGCAGACCCCGGACCCAGTCGGCCAGGTCGGTGATCTGCATCGCGCAGACGTCGGCGATGTTCTTCCCCTTGATCTTGGAGGACAGCGCCTCCTTGCTCAGCCGGGTGCCCCCGCAGTCGGGGCAGGTCTGGAACGTGACCGCCCGCTCCACGAACGCGCGGATGTGCGGCTGCATCGCGTCGACGTCCTTGGCCAGCATGGACTTCTGGATCTTCGGGATCAGGCCCTCGTAGGTCAGGTTGATCCCTTCGACCTTGACCTTGGTCGGCTCCTTGTAGAGCAGGTCGTGCAGTTCCCGCTTGTTGTACTTGCGGATCGGCTTGTCCGGGTCGAAGAAGCCGCAGCCCCGGTAGATCCGGCCGTACCAGCCCTCCATGCTGTAGCCGGGGATGGTGAGCGCGCCCTCGTTGAGGGACTTGCTGTCGTCGTAGAGCGCGGTCATGTCGAAGTCGTTGACCGAGCCCATGCCCTCGCAGCGCGGGCACATGCCGCCGAGCCGGGTGAAGGTGGCCTTCTGGGTGATCGTCTTGTCGCCACGCTCGACCGTGATCGCGCCGCTGGCGCTCACCGACGGAAGGTTGAACGAGTACGCGTTGGGCGAGCCGAGGTGCGGCTTTGCCAGCCGGCTGAACAGGATGCGCAGCATCGCGTTGGCGTCGGTGGCGGTGCCCACGGTGGACCGGGGGTTGGAGCCCATCCGCTCCTGGTCGACGATGATCGCGGTGGTCAGACCCTCCAGGAGGTCGACCTCCGGGCGGGCCAGCGTCGGCATGAAGCCCTGCACGAAGGCGCTGTAGGTCTCGTTGATCAGTCGCTGGGACTCCGCGGCGATCGTGCTGAAAACCAGCGAGCTCTTGCCCGAGCCGGACACGCCGGTGAACACGGTCAGGCGGCGCTTCGGCAGATCGACGGTGACGTCCTTGAGGTTGTTCACCCGCGCGCCGTGCACCCGGATCAGGTCGTGGCTGTCGGCGGCGTGCGACGCGGGCGACTGGGTTGCCGTCCGCTTGGGCTTGCTCATCGGATCTCCCTGGGTTGTGGCGACGGTCCACTGTCTACCCGATGGGTGCGACACGGTGCCCGCTCCCGCGCCTTTCGCGCGGGAGCGGGGGTGCTCATCGGTCCTGCAGCAGCCCGAGGACGTTGCCGTCGGGGTCGGTGACCGTGGCCACCAGCCGGCCTCCGCCGACGTCGTGCGCCGCCTCCCGGACGGTCGCGCCCGCGGCGGTCACCTCGGCAAGCTTCGCCTCGATGTCCGGCACGTGCCAGTAGGCCACCGGTGCGGTCATGCCCTGCGGCCCGCCGCCCGGCACCAGCCCGATGTGCTGGCCGGCGACGTCGAAGCCGACGTAGTAGTCACTGTCGGCCTGCGGCTGGATGCCGAGCAGGGCGGCGTACACCGGCTTGGCCTTGGCCAGGTCGGCCACCGGGTGCAACAGGGTCTTGGCGCCGTCAGTCATGATCACTCCTTGGCTCGTTGTCGTGCTGTCGACGCTGGTAACGGTAGGAGCGCGCGGAAGGCGACGCTTCTCGAATCCTGACCGGTCCGCCGGGCGCCTTGCCGGTGATCCGGTCGGGACCCGGCGTCGATACGGTGGAGGGGTGCGAGTCGCGACCTGGAATGTGAACTCGGTCAAGCAGCGGGTGGCGCGGTTGCTGCCGTGGTTGGACCAGCGGCGGCCGGATGTGCTGTGCCTGCAGGAGACCAAGCTCGCGGACGAGGCGTTCCTGGGCCTGCTCGGCGAGGAGTTCGCCGCGCGCGGATACGAGATCGCCGCGCACGGTGAGGTCCAGTGGAACGGCGTGGCGATTCTGTCCCGGGTGGGGCTGGAGGACGTGACCCGGGGTGTGGCGGGGGCGCCGGGCTTCCCCCATCCCGAGGCGCGGGCGGTGGCGGCGACCTGCGGCGGGGTGCGGGTGCACTCGCTCTACGTGCCGAACGGCCGGGTGCCCGACTCCGACCACTACCACTACAAGCTCGCCTGGCTGGCCGCGCTGCGCGAGGTGGTCCGGACCGGCCCGGAGCACGTGCTGCTCTGCGGGGACATGAACATCGCGCCCACCGACGCGGACGTGTTCGACCCGGAGGCCTACGTCGGGCAGACCCACGTGACCGCCCCGGAACGGGCTGCCCTGGCCGAATTACAGGCCCTCGGGCTGCACGACGTGGTGCGCGACCGGTGGCCGGACCAGCGCGTGTTCACCTACTGGGACTACCGGGCCGGGATGTTCCACAAGGACCTGGGCATGCGGATCGACCTGGTGCTGGCCAGTGCCGCGGTGGCCGGCCGGGTGCACGCCGCCTGGGTGGACCGGCACGCGCGCAAGGGAACCGGACCGAGTGACCACGCGCCGGTGATCGTCGATCTGGACGAGGCGCCGGACGGGGACATCGGGCCGGTCGTGCCGCCGCCGTCGGCGCCGGCGGCCAAGCGGGGCGCCGTGCGGCTGCCCCAATCGAGATAGGCGCAGTCCGGATAGGGGAGGGATCGTGCCGGTCACCGACGAGGCCATCGAGAAGATCAAGGCCATGATCGTCACCGGGGAGTTGGGCCCCGGCGACCGCCTGCCCAAGGAGAACGACCTGGCCGAGCGGCTCGGCCTGTCCCGCAACTCGCTGCGCGAAGCGGTGAAGGCGTTGTCCCTCATCCGGGTGCTGGATGTGCGGCAGGGTGACGGCACCTACGTGACCAGCCTGGAACCGAACCTGCTGCTGGACGCGATGAGCTTCGTGGTCGACTTCCACCGCGACGACACCGTGCTCGAGTTCCTCGAGGTGCGGCGCATCCTGGAGCCGGCGGCGACCGCGATGGCCGCCGCGCACATGCCCGACGAGCAGATCGCCGACCTGCGCCGGGTGCTCGACTCCCTCGACGAGGTCCCGACGATCGAGGCGCTGGTGCAGAACGACCTGGAGTTCCACCGCCGGATCGCGGCCGGGTCCGGCAACACCGTGCTGTGCTCGCTGCTCGACGGCCTGTCCGGGCCGACGACGCGGGCCCGGATCTGGCGGGGGCTGACCCAGGAGGGAGCGGTCGCCAAGACCCGCGAGCAGCACACGGCGATCTGCGACGCCATCGAGGCGCGGATGCCCGAGGTGGCCCGGTCCTGGGCCACCGTGCACATCGCCGGGGTGGAGCAGTGGCTGCGCAGTGCCCTGGTCGGCGAGGGCACTCAACCCAGGTAGACCCGCCGTGCGGTGTCGCCGAGCACGGCCGCCCGCTCCGTCGCCGTCGCGCCGGCCAGGACCTCCCGGGTCAACCCCAGCACGGCGGCGTAGCCGCCGGCCAGTTCGCACACCGGCCAGTCCGACCCGAACATGACCCGGTCGGCGCCGAAGGCGGCCAGCACGTGCTCGGCGTAGGGCCGGATGCCGGTCACGGTCCAGCCCGTCCAGTCCGCCTCGGTGACCAGGCCGGACAGCTTGCACACCACGTTGGGCAGCTGGGCCACGTCCGCGATCCAGGACGCCCACGGCTGCCACTCGCCGACCGCGATGCCCGGCTTGCCGGCGTGGTCGAGCACGAACGTCAGGTCGGGCACCTGGCGGGCCACGGTCAGGGCGGCCGGCCGCTGCGGCGCGCGCACCAGCAGGTCGTAGACCAGTCCGGCGCGGGCGAGGCGGCGCAGGCCGCGGACGACCTCGGGGCGCAGCAACCAGGTCGGGTCCGGCTCGTCCTCCACCTGATGCCGGACACCGACCAGTGGCCCGTCCGGGACGGCCAGGTCCGGCGCGGTCAGGTCCAGCCAGCCCACCACGCCGGCCACCAGGTCGCTTTCCGTCGCGGTGGCCAGGAACTCCGCCGTCTCGGCCGCCGAGGAGACGGTCTGCACCAGCACCGTCGCGGCCACCTCCGGACCGGCCGCCGCCCGCAGGTCGGCCTCGGTGTAGGGCCGCTGGAGCGCGGTGAGCCCGGACATCCAGGGGTAGTCCCGCCGCGCCGGGTCCCACAGGTGGTGGTGCGCGTCAACGATCATGGCAGCGGGGCGTCCGCGCGGAGCAGACCGGCCGCCACCAGGTCCGGCCACAGGTCCGGCGGCACCGGCCGGGCGAACAGTTCGGCGTTGTCCCGCATCTGCTCGGCGGTGCGGATGCCGACCACGACCCGGCGCACGGCGGGATGCGCGCCGGCGAAGGCCAGCGCCGCCTGCGGGAGCCTCACCCCGTGCCGGGCGCAGATGTCCGCGATCCGCAGCGCCCGCTCGCGTAGCTCGGCCGGAGCGGTCGCGTAGTTGTAGGTGGCGTCCGGGCCCGGCCGGTCGACGGCGAGCAGGCCGCTGTTGAACACCCCGGCGGCGAGCACCGACACGCCACGCTCGACACACAGCGGCAGCATGGTGTCCAGCGCGGTCTGCTCGAGCAGGGTGTAGCGGCCGGCCAGCATCACGGTGTCGATGTCGGTCTCGGCGACGAACCGTTGCAGCAGTTGCCATTGGTTCATGCCGGCCCCGATGGCGCCCACCACGCCCTGCGCCCGCAGCTCATGCAGGGCCGGGTAGGCCTCGTCGATCGCCTGCTGCCAGTGGTCGTCCGGGTCGTGCAGCAGCACCACGTCCACCCGGTCGACACCCAGTCTGTCCACACTGGACTCCAGGCTCCGGCGCACCCCGTCCGCGCTGAAGTCCCACACCCGCCGGTACGCGGCCGGCACGTCGAAGCTCTCGTCCCGCTGCCCGGCGAGCTCCGGGCTGGGCACCAGCAGCCGGCCCACCTTGGTGCACAAGGTGTACTCCGACCTCGGCCGTCCGGCCAGCGCCCGCCCGAGCCGGCGTTCGGACAGCCCCAACCCGTAGTGCGGTGCGGTGTCGAAGAACCGCACCCCGCAGGACCAGGCCGCGGTCACCGCGGCCAGCGCGGTGTCCTCGTCCACCCACTGGTGCAGCCCGCCGATCACCGCCCCACCGAACCCCAGCTTCATCCCGGCAGCTCCCACACCTTCCCGAGCCCCGTGTCCCGCCCGGAGTAGTCGTCCTGAACCTCCAGCAGCCCGGCCATTCTGGCCTGCCACGGCAGGTTCGCCGGGTGCTCGGCCAGCTCGCGGCGCATCCGCTGGTAGTCCTCGACCTCGACCAGGTGGAACAGGTCCCGCCCGTCCCGCCAGATCTCCCAGCGGTGCACCCCGGCCGCCCGCAGCGCCGCGTCCAGGTCGGCCGGGATCACCGCGTGCACCCGCTCGTACTCCGCCTCCCGGCCGGGTTTGAGCCTGGTGTGTAGCGCGATCCGTTGCATGTCCCTAATCCTGCGCCTTCCCCGAGGTGAGCCGGGCCAGCACCAGCGCGACCAGGATCACCAGGCCGTACACCATCTGGATCTGCTCGCCCGGTACCTGGGCGAGGGTGAGCACGGCCTGGATCAGCCCCAGCAGCAGCACCCCGCACAGCGCGCCGAACAGCGATCCCTTGCCGCCGTCCAGGCTGATCCCGCCGATCACCGCGGCGGCGAACACCTGGAAGATCATGCCCTCGCCCTGGCTCGCCGACACCGAACCGAGCTGCGCGGAGAGCATCAACCCGGCCAGCGCCGCCAGCACCCCGGCCACCACGAACGTCGACCAGACCACCCGGTCCACCCGGATCCCGGCGGCCCGCGCGGCGGCCGGGTTGCCGCCCACCGCGTACAGCGACCGGCCGATGCGGGTGTAGCCCAGCGCGAGAATCCCGGCGGCGAACAGGACCGCCACGATCCAGATGGCCAGCGGCAGGGTGAGCACCCGGACGTTGGCCAGATAGTCCAGCAGCGGAACCTGCTTGGCCAGGTTGGACATCGTCGCCCCGCCGACGATGGTGAGCTGCAGGCCGCGCAACGTGATCAGCATGGCCAGCGTGACGATGAACGCGGACAGCTTGAACCGCACGATCAGCAACCCGTTGAACACCCCGACCAGCGCCCCGAACACCAGCGCAACCGGCAGCACGGTCCAGGTCGGCCACGGCGCGCCCAGCGCGCTCGTCTTGCCGATCACCAGGAACACCGCGACCGCGGGCGCGATGCCGACCACCGACTCCAGCGACAGGTCGAACTTGCCGACGATCAGCACCAGCGCCTCGGCGAGCACCACCAGCGCCAGCGGGGCCAGGTTCTTCAGCACCGAGTCGACGAAGTAGGACTTGGTGAGGAACACGTCCGGCTTGGTCACGTAGCCGTAGACCAGCAGCGCGACGATCGGGGGTATCAGCGCCAGGTCCCGCAGCCGGGCCAGGCGCAGCCGGCTCACCGAGCGTCCGGTGACCGGCCGGGCCGGGGCTTCCGGTTCGCTGGTCGTCTGTGTCATTGCCCGATTCCTTCGATCTCGGCCACCAGTTCGGCCTCGTTCCAACCGCGCGGGTGCTCGGCGATGATCCGGCCGGCCGACATCACCACCACCCGGTCGCACACACACAGGTCGGCAAGCTCGTCGGAGACCAGCAGCGCGCCGCGCCGGGTCCTGGTCTCCCGGTCCACCGCACCCAGCAACGACTCCTTGGACCGCACGTCCACGCCGGCCGTCGGCGCCACCAGCACCAGCACCCGAGGGTCGCTGGCCAGCGCCCGGGCCATCACCACCTTCTGCGAGTTTCCGCCGGACAGCTCGGAAACCGGCTGGTGCGGCCCGGCGGTGTGCACGTCCAGGTCGGCGATCAGCTTGCGCGCCACGGCATCGCGCCGCCCGGGCAGCACGGTGCCGGCCGGGCCGAGCTGTCCGGCGATCGTCATGGTGGCGTTCTCGGCCACCGACAGGTCCGGCACGAACCCGTCGACGTTGCGGTCGCCGGGCAGGTAACCGATCCCGCCGCGCAACGCCGCCGGCACGTTCGACGGCGGCACCGGGCGACCGGACAGGCGCACCACGCCGGTGCGCGGCCGCAACCCGGCCAGCGCCTCGGCCAGTTGCCGCTTGCCGCTGGCCGCCGACCCGGCCACCCCGACGATCTCCCCGCGCCGCACGGTGAGGTCGACCCGCTCGACGAACCCGGGCACGCCGACCTCTTCCAGCTCCAGCACCGGTTCGGCGCCGGCCGGGACGGCGGGCCGGTCCGCGCCGACCTGGACCAGGCCGCGCGCCTCGCCGACCATGGCGGCCACCAGCTCCTCCTCGCGCAGCTCGCCGACCGGCGCGGTGAGCACCCGACGCGCGTCCCGGAACACCGTGACCCGTTGGCAGATCTCGTAGATCTCCGGCAGGTGATGGGAGATGAACACGAACGTCACGCCCTGCGCGCGCAGGTCGCGCAGCCGGTCGAACAGCCGGGCGATCGCGGCGCCCTCCAACTGCGCGGTCGGCTCGTCCAGGATCACCAGCCGGGCGCCGAGGGAAAGCGCACCGGCGATCTCCACCAGTTGCCGCTGCTCGACGGTGAGCGCGCCGGCCGGCAGCTCGGGGTCGACCGGGATCGCCCAGGACTCCAGCAGGTCCATCGCCGCCCGGCGCAACCGGTTGCGGGACAGCAGGCCGAACCGTCCGCGCGGCTGCCGGTTCAGGAAGAGGTTCTCCGCCACGGACAGGTCGGCGACCACGGACGGCTTCTGGTAGACGCAGGCCACCTGCGACCGCCAGGCCGACCGGTCGGACAGCGCGGGAGCGGGCGCCCCGGCGAACCGGACCTCGCCGCTGTCCGGCTTCAGCAACCCGGTCAGCACGGCGACCAGGGTGGACTTTCCGGCCCCGTTGCGCCCGACCAGGGCATGGGTCTCCCCGGCGCTGACCGACAGGCTGCCGTCGGCCAGCGCCACCGTCGGCCCGAACCGCTTCGCGATCCCGACCGCCTCGAGCACCGGGGTCACGACTTGTTGCCCCACAACGACTTGTCGTCCACGTTGGCCTTGGTGACCAGGGGAGCGGGCAGCTGGTCCTCGAACCCGTTGGGCAGCTTGATGATCACGCTGCCGTGGTCGGACGGGCCCTCCTTGGGCGCGACGCCGGCCATCGCCTGCTTCGCCCAGTACAGCCCGAACTGGGCGTACTGGTCGGCCGGCTGGGACACCGTGGCGTCGATCTCGCCCTTGCGGATGGCGTCGAACTCCTGCGGGATGCCGTCGTTGGACACCACGAAGATGTGCCTGGGGTCGGTCGGCGGGACCAGCAGGCCGCGCTGCTTGAGCACCTGCAGGGTCGGGTCCAGGAACACGCCGCCGGCCTGCATGTAGACCCCCTTGATGTCCGGGTCGGTGGACAGCCGGGTCTCCAGCGCCGCCTGGGCTTTCGCGCCCTCCCAGTCGGTGGGCTCCTCGAACACCGTGATACCGGGGAACTTGCCGGTCATGCACTCCTTGAAGGCCTCGGACCGGTCCCGGCCGTTGATCGAGGACAGCGCGCCCTGGAACTCGATCACCTTGCCCTTGCCGCCGAGTTTCTCGCCGAGGAACTCGCACGCCTTCTGGCCATAGGCCCGGTTGTCCGCCCGGACCACCATGTAGATCTTCCCGCTGTCCGGCCGGGTGTCCACGCTGACCACCGGGATTCCCTTGCCGGACAGCTCATCGAGCTTCGGACCGATGGCTCCGGTGTCCTGCGGGGCGATCACCAGCGCCTTCGCGCCCTGGGCGGCCAGGCTGTCCACGTTGCCGATCAGCTTCTGGATGTCGTTCTGCGAGTTGGTCGGCCCGGTGAGCCGCACACCCAGCTCGCTCGCCTTGCTCGGCACGTAGTCGGCGTAGGCGTTCCAGAAGTCCGAGTCGGCCCGGGGCAGGTCCACGCCGATCGAACCGTCGCTCTGGCCCGACGAGCCGCCCTGGTCCGGACTGTCCTTGCTGCACGCGCCGAGCGCCAGTGCGGTGGCCAGCGACAGGGTCAGCACAACCCGTGTGATCTTCATTGATCGCCCTCGATTCGGTGAAAGGGGGAGTGAGGTTCAGGTTCTCGGCCGCAACCGCAGGCCCTGCATGCCGCCGTCCACCGCGAGCGCGGTGCCGGTGGTGGCCCCGGCGAGCGGGCCGGCCAGGTAGGCGATGGCCGCGGCCACCTCGGCCGCGGACACCAGTCGGCCCATCGGCTGCCGGGCCCGAAGCGCCGCCAGTTCGGCGTCCGGATCGTCGGTCGCGTCGAGCAGCCTGCGCACCCACGGGGTGTCCGCGGTGCCGGGAGTGACGCAGTTGACCCGGATTCCCTCGGCCACATGGTCGGCGGCCATGGCCATGGTGAGGGCGAGCACGGCGCCCTTGCTGGCGCTGTAGAGCGCCCGGTTGGGCAGACCGGCGACGGCGACGATCGAACAGGTGTTGACGATCGCGGCCGCGTCGGACCCGCGCAGGTGCGGCAGTGCGGCGCGGGTGGTGCGCACGATGCCGAGCACGTTGACCTCGAACACCCGCCGCCACTCGTCGTCGGAGTTGGCCTCGACCGTGCCCTGCGCGCCGATTCCGGCGTTGTTGACCAGGATGTCGATCCCGCCGAGCCGCTCCGCCGCGGTCTCGACCGCGGCGCGCACCGCCGCGTCGTCGGTCACGTCCGCGGTCAACGGCAGCAACGGTTCCGCCACCGCGGCCGGGTCGAGATCCAGACCGGCCACCCGGGCCCCGCGCTGCGCCAACATGGTCGCCGTGGCCAGCCCGATGCCCGAGCCGGCGCCGGTCACCACGGCCGTCAGTCCCGCCAGTTCACTCATGAAACACCCTCCTGTGTCCACACGGGACCATCCGGATAGGCGTAGCCGGCCAGCGTCTCCGGCCGCATCGACGCGCTGAACCCCGGTGCGGTCGGCGCCAGGTAGTGGCCGCGCCGGATGGTCACCGGGTCCAGAAAGTGCTCATGCAGATGGTCCACGTACTCGATGACCCGATTGTCCATCGAGCCGGACACCGCCACGAAATCGAACATCGACAGGTGCTGCACCAGCTCACACAGCCCCACCCCGCCGGCGTGCGGGCAGACCGGGACGCCGAACTTGGCCGCCAGCAACAGGATCGCCACGTTCTCGTTCACCCCGGCCACCCGTGCGGCGTCGAGCTGCAGGTAGGAGATCGCGCCGGTCTGCAGCAGCTGCTTGAACACCACCCGGTTCTGCACGTGCTCCCCGGTGGCCACCCGCACCGGGGAGATCGCCCGGGCGATGGTGGCGTGGCCGAGCACGTCGTCCGGGCTGGTCGGCTCCTCCACCCACCACGGGTCGAACGGCGCCAACTCGCGCACCCAGGCGATCGCGGTGCTCACGTCCCAGCGCTGGTTGGCGTCGATGGCGATCCGGATGTCCGGACCCACCGCGTCCCGGGCGATCTTGAGCCGGCGCAGGTCGTCGGCCAGGCTGCCGCCGACCTTCAGCTTGATCTGGGTGAACCCGTCCGCCACCGCCTGCTGGCACAGCTCACGCAGCTTGTCGTCGTCGTAGCCGAGCCAGCCGGGCGTCGTGGTGTAGCCGGGATAGCCACGCGCGCGCAGCGCTGCCTCGCGGTCGGCCCGGCCGGGTTCGGCGCGGCGCAGGATGTCCAGCGCCTCGCCGGCGGTGAGCGCGTCGGTGAGGTACCGGAAGTCCACAAGGGACACGATCTCCTCGGGGGACAGGCCGGCCAGCAGCTGCCACACCGGTTTGCCGGACCGCTTGGCGCGCAGGTCCCACAGCGCGTTGATGACCGCGGAGATGGCCATGTGCATGATGCCCTTCTCCGGGCCCAGCCAGCGCAGCTGCGAGTCGTGCACCATCCGCTTCCACATGCCGCCCAGGTCGGCCAGGGTCGCCGCGAGATCGCAACCGACCACATAGGACTCGAGCAGCCGGATCGCCGCGGCCTGCACGTCGTTGCCCCGGCCGATTGTGAAGGCGAACCCGTGTCCCTCCAGGCCGTCGGGCGCGTCGGTCTTGAGCACGACGTAGGCGGCCGAGTAGTCCGGGTCCGGGTTCATCGCGTCCGAGCCGTCCAGCTGGCGGGAGGTGGGAAACCGGATGTCGAACGTGGACAGCGCGGTGATGCTGGACATCAGGCCTGCCCGACGACCTGGCGCTGCCGGCCGAGCCGGTCGATCTCCAGTTCCAGCACGTCGCCCGCGCGCAGGTACGGCTTCGGTTCCGGCGCGCCGAGCGCGACGCCGGCCGGTGTGCCGGTGTTGATCACGTCTCCCGGTTCGAGCACCATGAACTGGCTGACGTAGTGCACCAGCTCGGCCACTCCGAAGATCATGTTGTTGGTGCTGCCGTCCTGTTTGAGCTCGCCGTTGACCCACAGCCGCAGGCCGAGCCGCTGCGGGTCGGGCACCTCGTCGGCGGTCACCAGCCAGGGGCCGAGCGGGTTGAACGTCTCGCAGGACTTGCCCTTGTCCCAGGTGCCGCCGCGCTCGAGCTGGAACTCCCGCTCCGAGACGTCGTTGGCGACGGCGTAACCGGCCACGTAGTCCAGTGCCTCGGCCGGAGCGGCCAGGTAGCGGGCGGTGCGGCCGATCACCACGGCCAGTTCCACCTCCCAGTCGGTCCTGGTGCTGGCGCGCGGGACGAGAACCTCGTCGTTCGGCCCGACGACCGTATTGGGCGCCTTGAGGAACACCACCGGCTCGGCCGGTGTCGGCGCGTTGGTCTCGGCGGCGTGATCGGAGTAGTTCAGGCCGATGCAGACGACCTTGCCGGGCCGGGCGACCGGCGGCCCGAGGCGTGGCGACGGGTCGAGCGCGCGTAGCTCACCGGCCGCCAGCGCGGCGCGAGCCCGGTCGATCCCGCCGGTGGCCAGCCAGCCGCCGTCGATCTCGGCGGTGACCGGGGACAGGTCGAGCAACCGGCCGTCGGGATCGAGGACGGCGGGAAGCTCCCGGCCGGGTGGACCCACGCGCAGCAGCCTCATCGGACTCCTCAAATACATCGGACCTATAGCGGAGATTTATAACCTGATCGGGTGGAGTTGACAAGGCTCTCGTTCAAGACATCGGATGTTGCTCGGCAGTGCTAGGAAGATCGGATGGAGGAACTGCTCGCGCCCATGCAGGGCACCGTGGTGCGCGTCGACGTCCGTCCCGGCGACGCGGTTCGCGCCGGTCAGCAGGTCGCGGTGCTCGAGTCCATGAAGATGGAGCACGTGGTGCGCGCGCCGGCGGCCGCCGTGGTGCGCCGGGTGCTCATCGCCGCCGCGGACACGGTCAGCCGGGACCAGCCGCTGCTCACCCTCGAACCCACCGGCGAGGCCGCCGCCGCCGAGGCGCACGAGCGGCCGGCCGATCCGGAGACGGTCCGGTCCGACCTGGCCGAGGTGCGGCGCCGGCACCGGATCGGGCTGGACGGCGAGCGGCCCGAGGCGGTGCGCCGGCGCCGCGAGCGCGGCCAGCGCACCGCCCGGGAGAACCTCGCGGCGCTGTGCGATCCCGGCACGTTCGTCGAGTACGGGCCGCTCGTGGTGGCCGCACAGCGGCAACGTCGCGGCCTGGACGACCTGATCGCGCGCACCCCGGCCGACGGGCTGGTGGCCGGGGTGGCCGAGGTGAACTCCGCGCCCTGCCTGGTCATGGCCTACGACGCGACCGTGCTCGCCGGCACCCAGGGCGCCTACAACCACGCCAAGAAGGACCGGCTGTTCACCATCGCGGCGCGCAGGCGGCTGCCCGTCGTGCTGTTCGCCGAGGGTGGCGGCGGCCGGCCGGGCGACACCGACATCCCCACTGTCGGCGGGCTGGACGTGCCGTCGTTTCACCTGTTCGCCCGGCTGTCCGGACTGGTGCCGCTGATCGGCATCGCCTCCGGCCGGTGCTTCGCCGGCAATGCCGCGCTGCTCGGCTGCTGCGACGTGGTGATCGCGACCCGGGACGCCAACATCGGCATGGGCGGCCCGGCGATGATCGAGGGCGGCGGGCTCGGGAGCTACGAGCCCGAGGAGATCGGGCCGGTTTCCGTGCAGGTGCCCAACGGTGTGGTGGATCTGCTGGTGGACGACGAGCCGGCGGCGGCTCGGGTGGCGCGGCGCTACCTGTCCTACTTCCAAGGTCCGGCAGCCGACGTCGCGTGCGCGGACCAGCAGGCGCTGCGGGCGGCCGTGCCGGAGAACCGGGTGCGCTCCTACGACGTGCGTGCGGTGATCTCCGTGCTCGCCGACACCGGCTCGGTGCTGGAACTGCGGCCCGAGTTCGGCGTGGGCATCGTGACCGCGCTGGTCCGCATCGCCGGGCGGCCGCTTGGGCTGATCGCCAACAACCCGCTGCACCTCGGCGGGGCGATCGATGCCGACGCCGCCGACAAGGCGGCCCGGTTCCTGCAACTGTGCGACGCGCACGGGCTGCCGGTGGTCTCGCTGTGCGACACGCCGGGATTCATGGTCGGCCCGGACGCCGAGCGCACCGCGACCGTGCGGCACTTCTCCCGGCTGTTCGTCACCGGGGCCAACCTGACCGTGCCGATCTGCGCGGTCGTGCTGCGCAAGGCCTACGGGCTCGGGGTGATGGCGATGACCGGCGGCAGCCTGAAGGTTCCGCTGGCCACGGTGTCCTGGCCGACCGGTGAGTTCGGCGGGATGGGGCTGGAGGGCGCGGTGCGGCTCGGGTTCGCCCGGGAACTGGCCGCCATCGCCGACCCGGCCCGCCGGGCCGAAGCGGAGGCGGAGATGGTGCGTGCGGCCTACGAGCGGGGCCGGGCACTCAACGCCGCTTCGATGTTCGAGGTCGATGACGTGATCGACCCGGCGGACACCCGGGACTGGATCACTGCCGCGCTCGCCGGGGCGCGGTCCGGTGATCCGGTGCCCGGCAAGCGCCGGCCGAACGTGGATACCTGGTGAACTTCACCCGATAGTGGATTCCGGGGTGAAACCGTCGGCACTCTATGCGAACATCAGTTCGACTGATCTTTCTGGCCGGGTGAGACGGGAGAACCTGATGTGCGACATGTGCGACGGCAAGTCCGACGAGCAGCTGCGTCGCGACCTGCTGGCGCGGATAGCCGAGCACGACTTCACGATGGTGGCCGTGCCGGCGGAGGAGGGGCACGGCGGTGGATGGGTGGCGCCGGGGTTCGTGTACTCGGTCGGGCTGTGGAGCTTCCACCGGGTGCCTGAGCTGATCGTGGTCGGCGCGCCGACCCGGCACGCGGTGGAGACGATCAACCGGTACGCCGCGCAGGTGAAGGCGGGCAAGCGGTTCCGCCCCGGCGGCCCGTTCCGGGAGTTGCTGCCCGGCCCCGGCGTGATGCTCGAACTGGTCACCCCGTCGCTCTACCACGAGTGGTTCGCCCGGTCCTTCGAGTTCTACCCGACCGGCGACTTCCCAGCGTACCAGGCGTTGTGGCCGGACCGGGACGGGAACTGGCCGTGGCAACAGCGATGGGACGCGCACAACGTGCCGCAGCCGGTGCTCACCGAGAGCGGCCGCCCGGAGAGTTGGCCGGTGCAGGTGGTGCGCTGACGGCGCGAGAAAGTCGGGTGAACCGCTCCGGTCCGGAGTCCGTGTGTGTTGCGTCCGCAGCTACGGACTCTCGATACCGGAGGAGTTGTCATGAACTGGGTTCGCGCGATCACCGTGACCGTCGCCGGGCTTGCGTTGGGCGCGGTGACGGCGTGCGGAGCGGACGAGGACGTCTCCGGTGCGCCGGTCGGGGAGCAGCAGGTGCAGCCGCAGGCCGAGGCCCAGGGCGTGCCGCAGGCCAAGCAGGCCGGCGTGGTGGCCAAGAAGCTCGCGGTCGCCGACGCCGGCACGCTCGGCCCGATCGTCGTCGACGGCGACGGCAGGTCGATCTACCGCTTCGACAACGACACCGCGAAACCGCCCAAGTCCAACTGCGCCGGCGACTGCGAGAAGGCCTGGCCGCCGCTGATGACCACGGACGCGGCGGCGCTGGAGGTCGAGGGCATCGACAAGGCGCTGATCGGCTCGGTGGCCCGGGAGGACGGCAGCCAGCAGGTGACCATCGCCGGGTGGCCGGCCTACCGGTTCGCCAAGGACACCAAGGCGGGCGAGGTCAAGGGCCAGGCCGCCAGCGGCAAGTGGTTCGCGTTCACCGCGACCGGCAAGAAGGCCGCCGACCAGGCCGCTCCGGCCTCGGTGCAACTGGTGCTGATGAAGGTGGGCACGCTCGGCCCGATCGTCACCGACGCCGCCGGCATGACCCTCTACCGGTTCGACAAGGACACCAAGGGCGAGAAGTCGGCGTGTGAGGGCGACTGCGCCAACCAGTGGCCGCCGCTGCTCGCCCCCGACGGCGTCCCCATCCAGACCACCGGCATCGACCAGGCCAACGTCGGCACCATCACCCGGGCCGACGGCAGCAAGCAGGTCACCGTGGGCGGCTGGCCCATGTACCACTACGCCGGCGACAAGGCCCCCTGCGACACCAACGGCCAGGGCGTGGGCGGCGTCTGGTTCGCCACCACCGCCACAGGAGCCAGGGCGGGTAAGTAACCCGGAGGGAAACGGAGGGGGTCCGCCAACCGGACCCCCTCCACCCCCGCGAGTCGCCCGTTCCAGCCCGGCGAGTTCCCTGTTCAGGGGCGCCGGGTGTGGGCCATCGTCCAGTTCGTCTCCCAGGTCCGGCCCCCGTCGGTGGAGAAGGCCTGCTCCCAGTGCGCCGACGTGGGCGTGATCTTCGACCAGATGAAGCGCACCCGCACCGGCGTGCCGTCGTCCTCGTCGTCGCCGTAGAAGGTGCCCACCCCGTCGGCGAACCGGCCGACCACCGGCGGCTGGAGCGACCCGGTCCGGCTGTTGACCCAGTAGATCGACCATTCCCCGGTCCGCGGGTCCAGCATCCGCACCGTCGCACCGGACCAGCCCTTGGTCGGGAACGTGATCTCGTCGAAGCTGCCCGCCCCGCCGAAGAAGCCGTGCGAGACGGACGTCGCGGGGAACTCGTCCCACTCGTCGCTGGCCACCAGCCGCTTGACCAGGCGCCGGTTGACGACGTCCCAGGAACCGTGCAGGAAATCGAAGTCGTTGCTCATGGCCGCCGACGCTAGCCAGGGCACCCTGACATCTTCTGTCAGTGACCGCTGGCAGACTTCGATCATGCGCGCCAGCCGCCTGGTCTCCCTGCTGCTCCTGCTGCAGTCCCGCGGCCGGATGACGGCCCACGCCCTGGCCGGCGAGCTCGAGGTGTCGGTGCGGACCGTCTACCGCGACGTCGAGTCGCTGCACGCCGCCGGAGTCCCGATCGTCGGCGACGCCGGGCCGGACGGCGGCTACCGGCTGCTCGACGGGTACCGGACCCGCCTGACCGGGCTCACCGGCGACGAGGCCGAGTCGCTGTTCCTGACCGGGCTACCCGGTCCGGCCGCCGAACTGGGTCTGGGCGCGGCGGTCGCCGCGGCCTCGCTCAAGCTGCGGGCGGCGCTGCCGGCCGAGCTTGCCGACCGCGCCGGACGGATCGCCGGCCGGTTCCACCTGGACGCGCCGAGCTGGTATCGCGAACCCGACCCCACCCCGCACCTGGCCGCCGTGGCCGACGCGGTGTGGAACGAACGGCTGCTGCGGATCCGGTACCACCGCTGGAAGGCGCCCCAGGAGGTGAACCGCACGCTCGCCCCGTACGGCCTGGTCCTCAAGGCCGGGCGCTGGTACCTGGTGGCGCGCGGCACCGGCCGGCTCGCGACCTACCGGGTGTCGCAGATCCGTGAGCTGTGGTCCCTCGACGACCGGTTCGACCGCCCACCCGACTTCGACCTCACCGCGTACTGGCGGTCGCACGTGACGGCCTTCGAGGCCAGCCGGCACCGGGGCGAGGCGACGATCCGAATTTCACCCGAAGGGATGGCGCAGCTCCCGGACGTCCTGCCGGACGCCATGGTCCGGGCGGTGGCCGCGAACGGCGCCGCGGACGAGCGACCCGGCTGGACCCGCGCGACGGTCCCGACCGAGTCCGTCGATCACACGGTCCGGGAACTGCTCCGGCTCGGCGGCGACGTCGAGGTGCTCGGTCCGGCCGAGCTACGCGACCGGATGATCGACACCATCGTCGCGCTCACCCAGCGTTATGGCATTACCGGGTCCAGAGCCTCTCAGGATGCGCTCAGCCACCGCTAGTAGCCTCGCGGCGTGGATCGACCGTCCGTGCGTGTGCTCGACGGCGTCGGCACCCTCTTCCGACTCGGGCTCGCGGCCGTGTGGTTGATCTCGGGCTGGATCAAGGTCGTCGACCCGAACCAGACCTACCTTGCCGTCCAGGGCTACGAACTACTCCCGGACGGCGTGGTCAGCGTCGTGGCCGCCGCGGTTCCGTTCCTCGAGCTGGCCCTCGGTGTCCTGCTGCTGATCGGCCTGGGCACCCGGCTGGTGGCGATCGTGTCGGTGGTGGTGCTGGTCGCGTTCATCGGCGCGGTGGCGCAGGCCTGGGCCCGTGGGTTGACGATCGACTGCGGCTGCTTCGGCGGCGGCGGGCAGGTATCGGCTGGTGAGACCCGGTATCCGCAGGAGATCGCCCGTGACCTGGGGTTCCTGGTGCTGGCCGGGTGGCTGGTGGTGCGGCCGAGGACGTTGCTGTCCGTGGACGGCCTGTTGAGTGAGAAAGGGCGAACCGGTGGGTGGAGCGGAACGCAACGCGCGGAAGAAGCGGCAGGCCCAGACGGCGGCCGGCCGGACGGTCGCGTCGGCGCGGGCGAGCGGGACTGACCGCACCAAGATCATCGTCGGGCTGGTCGTGGTGCTGTTGATCGCCGGCGCGGTCATCGGCGGTGTGCTGTACACCAACGCGCAGAAGAACAAGACCGAAGGCCAGGTCATCCAGCCGAACTCGACCGCGAGCGCCGCGGCGGACTATCCGGTGCGCCGCGACGGAGCCGTGGTCGTGGCCGGCAAGGACGGCGCCAAGGTCACCATCGACGTGTACGAGGACTTCCTCTGCCCGTTCTGCGGACGGTTCGAGACCACCAACGCCGCCGCCGTGGAGCGTGAGTTGCAGAACGGCGCCCTCCAGGTCCGCTACCACCCGGTCGCGATCCTCAACGACAAGTCCGACCCCGCCGGCTACTCCCTCGACGCCGCGAACGCCGCCCTCTGCGCGGCCGAGGCCGGCAAGTTCCCCCCGTATCACGCCAGCCTGTTCCAGTCCCAACCCGAAGAGGGCGCCCGCGGCTACGACAACACCCAGCTGACCAGGCTGGGCACCGACCTGGGCATAACCACCCCCGACTTCCCCACCTGCATCCAGTCGGGCACATTCGAGCAGCAGATCCTCGAAGCCCAGGACAAAATCAAGGAGACCCCCCACCTCCAACAAGACTTCGGCAACGGCAACAAGGGCTTCGGCACCCCCACCGTCACCGTCGGCGAAACCATCGTCGACGTCACCGACCCCGCCTGGCTGGACAAACTCCTAGCCCAAGCCTGACCCCCCGGTCACGGTCCTCCCAACCATCAGGTACGGTAAACCAACACGTCAGGGCCCACCCTGACGACCCGGGGCTGTAGCGCAGCTGGTAGCGCACCACACTGGCAGTGTGGGGGTCAGGGGTTCGAGCCCCCTCAGCTCCACTTCATGATCGTCGGGCTTCGAGTACTAGTTTCTGCAGCTCAGCACCCTTGTCGATGAGCGTCTGTTGATCACGCGATGATCGTCTGCGATACTTACCGTGATCGATTCAGTATCCACAGTTGGAGGATTCTGGAGGCTGTCCTCCAGGGCCTATCGGCCTCGGTGCGTCGCGTTCGCGCTGGTCGTGGCGTCGTGCAGGTCTGGTGCGTGCTTGCTGATCACCCGTCCAGCGGTGTGGGGGTCATGGCGGTGGCTACGCTGAAGCCCTTTCCGCGTCTACCAGAATCGTGACCGGTCGCGTGCTTCTGATGGTGACCGCTTTGCGCCAGCGACGTTCCAGGCCATGGAGCAGGCGCCGTTCGACTTCCGGCGCGACGTGGCTGTAGGTCTCCACAACCCGGTTATCCAGGTGATGACCCAGCCGGCGAGCTTGGGCGATCTCCGGCACCCCGTCAGCGATGAGCCAGGTCTTATGGCTATGCCGGAGCCCATGAAAGGTCAGGCCCGGCGCGATCGCTTGCGTGCGCACCCTCGGCTTTGTGATGGCGAGATTGCCGTCCACCGCGGGCCGCAACACCCTGCGGCTGAACGTGCTACGCCACAGCCAGGTGCCGCTTTCGGTTGTGAAGACGAACTCATGCGGATGTCGACGCAGATGGTTACGCAGCAAGGCAATCAGGAACGGCGGCAGCGACACCGACCGCGCAGAGGACGCGGTCTTGGGCGGCCCCAACCACCGGCCGTGACAGCTCTCGTGCAATGCACCCAGTTCGCCATCGACAATCAGGCAACCTTCGTCGAGCCGGAGCTTCGCGCGGTGCAGGCCAGCCAACTCGCCCCACCGGCATCCGGTCCAGCCGGCCGTGACGATCAGCAGCCCCGCACCCGGACCACCGAGGACCTCGGCCTGGTCTGCGATCCGCAGCACCTTCTCCGGCGTAGTCCACACCCGCTCCCGCTCCGGAACATGATGCCGCCGGCCACGATGCCGCCGCCGACGCACCGGGTTGAACGGGATAATGTCCTCGTCAACGGCATCGGTGAGCATCATCGAGAACAACTTGACGATCCCCGCGACGGTTGCCCGGGCGCGGCGATCCTCATGCAAGCTGGTGATCCATGAGGTGACCTGCAGCGTCGAGATGTCGATCAACCGGGTGTCGCCCCACCGCGGCAGGATGTGACAGCGCAACCGGCTGGCGTAGTTGTCCCTGGTGCGCTCATCCACGTCCAGGCTGTCGAACCAGACATCGACCCACTCGGCCACTGTCGTGCGGCCGCGCATCGGATCCACCCACACGCCTTGACGTTGTTGACCCTCCACCACCAATGCGTAGTCCTCAGCGGCCTCCCTGCTGTCGAACCCGCCAATCGAAGCGACCCGCCCGTTCGCCCCGACGTACCGCACCCGCCACGAGTGCTCGCCGATCTGCTCCGTCCATGCCATGACATCCTCCCCGCATCCGTTGTTACGACTCGGTCGTGCACTCAACTATGGCCGGCCGCAAATCGATCACCGAGCATGTGATCCTGACAGGGTTGCTGCGCAGGTGATTGCAAGTGTCGAAACTGACTTGCCGGCGGCTTATTGGCCGGCTCAGATCAGTGGGAATGCGTTACTGTCGAGGCAACGGCTGGTACGTGGGGGATGGGCGTAATGATCAAGATGCTCGCTAGGATTCCAGCAGGTCCAGCACTGGAATTGATCTCCGGGCCGGTTGCGACTGCCATTCGGGTGAGGCCGAAATGACCGGTCGGCGCCGCACGTCCGGTTCTGGGGCGGACCGGACGACACCGCATTCGACTGGAAGCAGTGAGCACGGTCGTCGCTCCGGCGACGCGGCGAGCCGAGACCCTGGGCAGGCCAGCCAGCGCGGGGTAGAAGCATCGCTCGACGCCGTGGAAACGATGGCCGATCGGCTGGACTCCACACAGGCAAAGATCAGCGGAGTAAAGGACTCGGTGGGCCGGATCAATATCGGTCCAGAGAGCATGGGCTTGATCGGCTCGGGCTTCACCCGGGAAGCGCAGGCGCACCTGCAACACGCTCAACAGCAACTCGCCACCACCGGGGACACCGTCGCCCGAGCAAGCCAGGGAACCCGGCAGACCGCCGCTACCTACCAGAACACTGATGCCACCGCAGCGGCCGAATTCGCCAGGATCGACACCACCGACTCGGCACCAAGGCCACCCGGCCAGACACTCTCACCCGGGCCTGCCAGCCAACCGGCGTTGCCGTCGCCGAGTATCAGCGCACGGCTCGACTCTGATACCGCGTCGACCACGACCCGTCCGACGACCGAGCTTTACGAGCCCAGTCCCGCCGAACGTGCCCTGCAGACCCGTCGAGTCATCGACTCAAAGCCGATGGACCCGACCGGACACGCCAACGACGCGCACTTGGTCACCTTCGACGATGGCACCCGAGGGATCTACAAACCCATCGCCGGTGAAAACGTCAGCTTGCGCCAAGGCATCCCCGGCAACCTCGCCCACCGCGAGGTTGCGGCCTCCCGCATCGACGAGGCCTTCGGATTCGGACTCGTACCCACCACCACCATGATCGACGGCCAGCACGGCATCGGGTCGGTCCAGCAATGGGTCGCTTCCACCCCCCACCGCGAGCACCACGAATATCCACGCATCCAGCAGGAACGAATGGCCGTGCTCGACTACATCATCGGCAACACCGACCGCCACCTCGGTAACTACCGAACCGACCCCGACGGCAACGTACTAGCCATCGACCACGGCTACTCCTTCCCAGAATCGCCAGACCCACGGTTCGGAATCCGATCCGACTTCGTCGACAAGAACCTCAACATCCCGCTGTCCGGCGATGTCCTCGCCAGAGTCCGAGCAGTCGATTCCGACCACCTACGACACACCCTGCGCGCCACCGGCATCAGCGAAACCGCCATCCACGGTGTCCTCGCCCGACTCACCGAGATCCGCACCCACGGTATGATCACCGGCGAAGCCTGGCCCGGCGTGATCAACGGCGCATTCGCCCCATCAGCCACCCAGCCCATGTCCGCCAACCGATCCTCCACACCCCCGAAAGGCACCCCAGCATGAGCGACAAGCCACCAACCCTCGTCGCCATGTACTCCTGGGGCACCGGCGAACCCGTCCGCGTCGCCGAGTTCCGCCTCAACGATCAAGGACGAGCTGAACTCACCCTCCTCGACCCCGTCGAAGGAAAACTAGCCCAAGACTTCTATGCCCATGGCGTCGATTCAGTCAGCGAAGGACGCGCCGTCCACCCTGACGATGGTCCCGCTTTTATGCGCGCCCTGCTGCAACCTTTCCGCATGAGCTACTACCGCTTCGTCGATGAAAGCATGTCCTCGAAATAGCCTTGAGATCCGACAATTTCTATGCGTTCCGTCGGCGGGACGTGCTTCGGCCGCGTTGGCGGCCGGTGGGTTCGTCGGCGTGAGCGCGGTAGCGTGTGAGGAGGAAGTCGGTCAAGGTCTTGACGTCTCGAGCGGTGTTTTGGATGTCGTTCCATCGGCGGATGGTGTCGCTATCGAACCGCCAGACGCCTTCGGTCCAACTGCAGTCGTCTTTGATGGTCTTGAGCTCTGCGGCGAATTCTTCTGAGGTTGGTATGTCCGACTTGAGGCGTCGGGTGATTTCGTCCATGAGGAAGCCCATGCTGATGATGCCTGCGCCGTGGATGAGTCGTGAGTCCCGTGGCCTGGCCTTGTTCCATGCTTCGCTGAACACATCAGCTACGGCGGTCCAGTAGTTCGTCACCAGCGTGTACATGTAGCCGAAGTTTGGCGGGCCGTCTTGGCCCCTGAACTTGTAGAGCGCTCCGTCTGAGTGGCTGTTTTCCAGCATTCTGAGGATGGAGTTGTCTTTGATGACACCGTCAGGATTGGTGGGTGTCTGGATGCGCCGATACAGCGGTGACTGGACGTCGAAGTTCAGCCGTTCCAGCAGGGAGGCTGGCAGTTGGCGGACCATGAGCGGTCCGGGCAGGGTGCCGGCTGTTCCTGGGAGCAGTTCGTGGATGAGGCCCTTGGGGAGGGCTTTGGTGGAGTTGACCAGGATGAACTGTGAACGCTGGTCGGCGTGTTCGTCGGTGATGAACGCGGTGACGCAGATCGGGAAGGCATCGATCTGAGCGTCACGGATCGCCGCGCATCGTTGTTGCCCATCGACGATGAAGCCGGGCTTGTCGGCGTCTTGAACAGTGGGGTCGATGGGGATGAGGAGGTGGCCGGGGCGGGCGTAGCTGCCGCGCTCCTTGTTGCCGGCAGGCTCGAAACGGACCCGCTTGTCGAAGGCGATCACCACGGCGTTGGGAAGCATAGGGTTCTCGTCGGTGTCGAGGTAGCGGCGGATGGCGCCGACGTGGGCGAGATTTTCGGGGCGTTGGTAGCCGTGGAGTTGGGTGTCGGCGTCGCGCCGGACGCGGGAGACGGTGGCGACCTGGGGGATGAGTTTGCCGTCGATGGCGAAGGTGTAGAGGCGACGAGTCGGCCCCTGCCGGATTTCCAGCGCCGGTAGCCGCAGAGCCGTCGGTTGCGGTGTAGCGGTGGCACGGGTGCGTGTCACGTGTCGTCCCTTCCCAGTTGGTCGCGTAGGCGTTGCTCGAAGACATACAGGTTGTGGAATCCGCGGCGTTTGTTGCGTTCGGATCCTCGGAACAGGACGATCTCGATCCCGATGTGCTGGCACAGGCTGCAGGGGCAGGCCCGCCACGGACGGTCAGCGAGTGTCACTCGGTACTGGTCGGTGCGGTCGGACTTGCCGTTCCACAGCGTGCTGTAGTCGCGCAAGGCGTCCAGTACGGGCTCAAGGTCAACTTCGTCTCGGTCGTAGCGGCGGAGCAGGTCGAGCGCGGCGCGTTCGAACTTGATCGCTTGGTCCTGGCTGATCTCCCCGGAGCGGATACGGGCCTTGAGTTTGGCGTTGCCGTCGACTTGGGGGACGCGGACAGCCACGTAGGTGCGGCTGGGTGTGTAGTAGTTGTCGCGGTCGTCTTTGAACGCCCGCCGGAACGGAGAGGTGCTGTCGAAACTGCTGACGCCGAGGCTGGCAAAGGTGGGGATGTCATCGCAGCGGCTGATGCCGAGCAGGTGGAGTTGCGTGGTGGATCGGCGTACGTCGTTGACGGCGCGGAGACAGGCGAGGATTTCGTGGGTCTTGAGGGGGACCATGCCGCCGAGCGCGATCCGGCGGTAGCCCATGCGCTGCAGTTGGGTGACCGCCGTCGCGTAGGAGTCGGGGCTCCAGCCTTGGGCGACCCCGACAGGGATGAAGCCGACGCTGCGTGTGCGGCAGCGTTTGCGGAAGTCGCCGGCGAGTTCAAGCGTGATGTCCTGGCGGCGGACCCACTCCTCAGCGCGGGGATCGTGGCGGTCGATGCTGGGTTCGTATTGGAAGATCACATGGTCGACGGAGATGCCGTAGTCGAATCCGCAGCCGTCGTAGAAGTCGATGACCTCGTCCACGGTGTAGGGCGGGTAGGTCTCCGCGACGTAGGAGAAGGCACCGCAGTCGCCCATGATCTTGAGCCGTGTGGTGCTGGTGGCGAGTCGGAAGAATGCCTCGGCGCCGTCGCTGTAGAGCCGGTGCCGTTGCGCGCCGGTGTACTTGCCGGTGGTCGCGCTGGTGGTCCCATCGACGATGGCTTTGGAGACCAGCAGTCCGTCGAACGGAGCGGGGTGAAGGACCTCGTGGGCGTAGCGGTCGTCCCGCTGGCGGACGCGGAACGGATCGCGTTCTTCGGTGATGAAGTCGAATCCGGGGTCGACCTGGTCCTGGCTGTCGGGAAAGAAGAACTTCATCGCAGCGTGACCCGCGCGTCGAGGTAGACCCGGATCAGGTAGCTGGACAGTGCGTGCATGTGGCCTTTGAGGTTCTGGATCTCGTTCCAGCGCATCCCGATCTCGTCCCAGACTCCCGATGTCCAGTGGCAGTGCGGGCTCAGTAGCGCGAGGTGTTTGCGAACGACTTCGGGGGCGTCGGGTTGGCGCAGGTCGATCGTGCCGAGGATGCGGTCCATGACTTTGCCCATGGCGCGGATGCCGGCGCCGTGCATGAGTCGGCTGCGGCCGGGTGGTTTGCCCCAGGCGTCGGGGAAGGTGTCCCGTACGGCGGCCCAGTAGAGGGACAACGCGGAGACGATGCCGTCGAAGTCGGTTTCGTCGCGGGTCAGGTCCCGGTACGGGTAGAGGCAGCCCGAGGATGAGGTCAGACTTTCTTGGATCATGTCGACGATCGCGGTGTCCGTGATGATCGCTCGGCCGCTCGGATCTT
>NZ_DASTBH010000500.1:0-2151 GCF_035712165.1 Actinophytocola sp.
CCGGACGAGACCGCCGGCCCGGAGTCCGCCGCCTCGGCGCCGCCGTCCGCGACCGAGCCGGCCGCGCCCACGGGCACCGAGACGCCGCCCGAGACCGCGGAGGCCAAGGCCGCCAAGGAGGCGGAAAAGGCCGCCGACAAGGCCGCCAAGGCCGAGGAGAAGGCCGTCAAGCAGGCCGCGAAGGGCAAGGAGCCCAAGGAGCCGACGGACAAGTAGGAGTGCCGGCGACCTGATACCGAAACGTGCCCGGCTGGTATCTGGGCGGGCCCGAAGGTCACGCGCTAATGTGCCGCCGTGCACAAGTCGGGGTCCGGTCACCAGGCGGCCGAGCAACTGACCGTCGCCAGTCGGACGGTGCGCGACGTCCTGGTCGTCGAACTGGCCGGTGAGATCGACATCGTCACCGCGGACCAGATGCAGGAGGCCGTGCTGGAGGCCGTCGAGGCGGCCACCCGCCTGGTCGTGGTCGACCTGACCGGGGTGAGCTTCCTCGGCTCCACCGGCCTGGCCGCGCTGGCCGAGGGTCACGCCCGGGCCCAGGACGGCCACAAATGGTTACGAATCGTGTCTGGATCGAACAACCACGCCGTGCGCCGGCCCATCGAGCTGACCGGCCTGGACCGGGTGTTCGCCATGTTCGAGCAGCTAGACGCTGCCATCTCAGCAGAGCTTGACCCGCCGTCCGCTTGAGACTCGCTGTCGTGGCGGCGGCCACGCCCCTCGCGCCGTTTTGCGCCGAAACGATCCGGGTACGCCGAGATCGAACGAGCGAGAGCCGGATCGGACGAGCACGAGAGCGTCTCCAAAACGGGAGGGCGTGCCGGGAGATGACAGCGATTGTCGAGGAGTACGAGGTGCTGAGCCTCAGCCTGCGCGCCAGGCAGGTGCCGCCGACGGCGGAGCTGCGCAGGTGGATCAGGACGCACCTGCCGGGCTTGGGCGATGACGTCGGCTACGACCTGCAGTTGATCTGCACCGAGCTGATCGCCAACGCCTACGAGCACGGGTCCATGCCCGGTCAGGTGCGGATCGAGGTGGCCGGCCCCAACCTGATCCGGGTGGAGGTGGACGACTCGTCCCGCCGGATGCCGGTGACGCGCCGGCGGACGGACAGCATCCGAGGTCGAGGTCTGCAGATGGTGGCCCAACTGGCCGCGCGGTGGGGCGTCCGGCGCACCACGACCGGCAAGACCGTGTGGGCCGAGGTGTATCCCGGCTCAGCCGACCCGGTCGGCGAGCGCCGTAACGGCGCCGATCACCTGCATGCCGTCGAGTAGTACGAGGTCGTTGTGGTCGGCGCCGGCCACCTCGACCGTCGTCACCGGTCCGGCCGCCGCGGCCGCCACGGCCCGGCTCTGTTCCGCCGGGATGACCGTGTCCGCGGTCCCGAGGACCACCACGGTCGGCACCGCGACCCGCCGAATCGTGGCCGCCACCGGGAACTCGTCCCGCAGCAGAGCCCGCACCGGCAGAAACGGATAGTGCACCGCGCCTGCGGAGGCGAGATCGACGAACGGTGACCGCAGCACCAGCCCGGCACATGGCCGCTGCGCCGCCAGCGCGGTGACCACCGCCGCCCCCAGACTCTCCCCGAAGAAGATCAACCTGTTCGGGCGCACCTCCTGCTCCTCGACCAGAAACCGGTAGGCCGCCTGGACGTCCAGCGCGAGCCCGGCCTCGGTCGGCTCGCCCGGATTGCCGCCGTAGCCGCGATACTCCAGCAGCAGCACGGACATCCCCTGCTGGCGAAGTGCCCGTGCCAGCGGTGCGCGCATCGACCGGTCGCCGGCGTTGCCCGGCGCGAACAAAACCGTCACGCCCCGGTCGTTCGCGGTGGCGGGCACCAGCCAGGCGGCCAGCCGCAGCCCGTCGGCGGTGTGCAGGGTGACCTCCCGCGCCCCGGGCAGCACCGTGCCGGCCGGCGGCGGTGCGGCCGTGGCCGGCAGGTAGATCAGCTTGCGCTGGACCAGGAAGAGCAGCGTGAGCAGCAGCGCGAGCACGACGACCAGACCGCCGAGCCCGTAGGCCAACCCGCGCACCACCGGGTCAGTCTCGCGCGAGCCCGCCGCGGTGACCGATCCGGGCCGCCTCCGTCCGGCTGGTCACGCCGAGCTTGCGCAGGATGTTCGACACGTGCACGCTCGCCGTCTT
>NZ_DASTBH010000501.1:0-11154 GCF_035712165.1 Actinophytocola sp.
GCGAGGAGCCCGACCCGGCACACGTGAAGGCCATCGACGCCTACTGGGTCTCCGCCGCGGAACACGGCATGAACGCCTCCACGTTCACCGCCCGCGTGATCGCCTCCACCGGCGCCGACGTCGCGGCCTCCATGTCCGGCGCGATCGGCGCGATGTCCGGCCCGCTGCACGGCGGCGCGCCGGCCCGGGTGCTGCCGATGATCGAGCAGGTGGAGAACGTCGGTGACGCCCGCAAGGTGGTCGCCAACATCCTGGACAGCGGCGACCGGCTGATGGGCTTCGGCCACCGCGTCTACCGGGCCGAGGACCCGCGTGCCCGGGTGCTCCGCCGGACCTGCCAGGAGCTCGGCGCCGAGCGGTACGAGGTGGCCGTCGCGCTGGAGCAGGCGGCGCTGGCCGAGTTGCGGGAGCGCCGGCCGGACCGGGCGATCGAGACCAACGTCGAGTTCTGGGCCGCGGTGATCCTGGACTTCGCCAAGGTGCCGCCGCACATGATGCCGGCCATGTTCACCTGCGCCCGCACCGCGGGCTGGTGCGCGCACATCCTGGAGCAGAAGCGCACCGGACGGCTGGTCCGCCCGTCGGCCCGGTACGTCGGGCCGGCGCCGCGCCTCCCGCAGGACGTGGCCGGCTGGGACACCGTCGTGCACAGCTGACCGCCTTACCTCGGTAAACGTGAAAACTCCAACCCATGCGCGACGTCGGACAGAATGCCTGCATGCTCCCAACCACCGAACGTGCTCTGCTGCGCCGTCTGGCCGGTGAACAGGCCGAAAGCCGGGCTCCGTCGCTGATCGCCGCCGTGGTCCGGGGCGATCAGGTGCTGTGGAGCGAGGCCCGCGGGCGGGTGGACGGCGAGCGTCCGACGGTCGACACGCAGTACCGGATCGGGTCGATCACCAAGTCGTTCGTCGCGGTGCTGGTGATGCGGCTGCGCGACGAGGGCCGGCTGGACCTCAACGACCCGCTGGACAAGCACGTGCCCGGCACCAGCCTCGGCCACCTCACCATCGCCCAGCTGCTCTCGCACACCGGCGGGATCACCTCGGAGTCGCCGGGCGCCTGGTGGGAGCGGGCCGAGGGCGCGGACTGGGCGGCACTGTCGAACAGCCTCAGCGCCGGCGCGCTGCGGCACCGGGCCGGCGCCCGGTTCCACTACTCCAACGTGGGCTACGGCGTGCTCGGCGAGGTGGTCGCGCGGCTGCGCGGGATGGGCTGGTACGACGCCCTGCGCGCCGAGGTGCTCGAGCCGCTCGGGATGCACCGCACCACCCCGCAGCCGGTCGCCCCGCACGCCCTGGGCTGGGCCGTGCACCCGTACGCCGACGTGCTGCTGGGCGAGCCGACCCCGGACTCGGGCGCGATGGCTCCGGCCGGGCAGCTCTGGTCGACGGTCACCGACCTGGCCCGGTGGACCCGGCTGCTGGCCGGCGACACCGGCGAGGTGCTGCACCCGGACACCGTGGCCGAGATGCGCGAGCCGGCGCACGTCGACGACGGCGACGCCTGGACCGCCGGCTACGGCCTCGGGCTGCAGGCGTTCCGCGACTCGGGCCGGCGGTTGTCCGGCCACGGCGGTTCCATGCCGGGCTTCCTGGCCAGCGTGGTCACCGACCCGCGGACCACCACCGGGGCGCTGACCCTGGCCAACAGCACCATCGGCGTCGCGGTCATGACGCTGGCGATGGACCTGCTCAAGCTGGTCGACGAGCACGAGCCGGCGCTGCCCGACGAGTGGCTGCCGATGGCCGACCCGGATCCCGCGCTGCTGGCGCTGACCGGACCGTGGTTCTGGGGTCCGATGCCCTACGCGCTGCACCTGCTGCCGGACGGCTGGCTCAACCTGCGCCCGGCCAACGGAACCGGCCGGGCGTCGCGGTTCCGGCCCGAACCGGACGGCACCTGGACCGGGCTGGACGGCTACTACGCCGGCGAAACCCTGCGCGTGCACCGCAACCCGGACGGCACCCCGAACCACCTCGATCTGGCCACGTTCATCTTCGCCCGCACCCCGTACGACCCCGCCGCGCCGATCCCCGGCGGTGTGGACGACCAGGGCTGGCGCGGCGGGGTTCGGTAGGGAAGCCCTCAGGCGAGGGCTTCGGTGGGAGCGAGCCGGGCGGCGCGCATGGCCGGGTAGGCACCGGCCAGCGCGCCGACCAGGGCGGCGACCCCGACGCCGCCGATGAGGGCTGCCGGGGGGAACACCGCCGACCAGCCCTTGTGCAGGGCGTAGCCGGCGGTGACGCCCACTCCGACCAGCACGCCCACCAGGCCGCCGAGGCTGGACAGCAGCACCGACTCGGCCAGGAACTGGCCGCGCACCTGGCGACGGGTGGCGCCGAGGGCCCGGCGCAACCCGATCTCCCGGCGCCGTTCCAGCACCGCGATCACCATCGTGTTGGCCACGCCGACGCCGCCGACCAGCAGCGCCACCCCGCCCAACGCCAGGAACAGCGCGTTGTACGAACTCTCGGCGAGCCGCTGCGCGGCCAGTGCCTCGGACGGCAACGCCACCCGCACCTCGTTGGGCTGCTCCGGGTTGATGGTCCGGGCGAGCACCCCGCGCACCGCCTCGACCTGATCATCCTCGGCCCGCACGTAGAGCTGACCAGGATGGCCGGTGAACCCCAGCTTCTCCTTGGCCACGGTCCAGCCGACCAGCGCGGCCCGCTCGATCTCCGGCGCCAGCGGCATCTTGTCCAGGATGCCGATCACGGTGAACCACTGGCCGCCGATCCACACCTGCCGGCCGGCGCCGGCCGCCACCCGGTCGATGCCCAGCCGGGTGGCCGCCTCCGCGCCGAGCACGACGGTCGGGAACCGCTCGGTCACCTCGTCCAGGAAGCGTCCACTGTGGACGGTTCCGCGCAGGGTGGCGAGCAGGTCGGGCCGGGCCGCGTACACGGCCAGCCCACCGGTCTCCCGGGCCGCGATCCGGTCGCTGCGCCGGACCGAGGCGTCGACCGTGCCGATCGCCGACGTTCCGGTGACCGGCCCGATCCGGCGCACCATCGCCACCGAGGCCTCCGGCAGTTCGGCGTTGTCCCCGCCGAAGGTCTGCCCGGGAGCCGCGGTCAGCAGGTTCGGTCCCAGCGCGGCGATCTCGGCGCGCAACGCCGCGGCGCTGGACGCCGGGATGCTCACCACCGAGATCATCGCGGCGATCCCGATCGCGATGCCCAGCGCGGACAGCACCGCGCGCAGCGGCCGGGTGCGCATTCCGTGCCCGCCCAACCGAAGCACGTCCCGCGGTCCCAACCGGCGGGGTTTGGGCAGCGGCTCCGCCGACGGCGGTGGAGCGACAGCGACCAGCGTCGTCATCGCCCCACCTCCGCCGCGAGGCCTGCCTGCCCGGTGTCCAACCGGACGGTGCCGTCCAGCATCTCCACCCGGCGGCGCGCGGACGCCGCGATCGCCGGGTCGTGGGTGACGATCACGATCGTCGTGCCGGCCGCGTTCAGCTCGACCAGCAGCCGCATGATCCCGGAACCGGTGCGGCTGTCCAGGTTCCCGGTCGGCTCGTCGGCCAGCACGATCGCCGGCCGGTTCACCACCGCCCGGGCGATCGCCACCCGCTGCCGCTCACCGCCGGACAACTCCCCCGGCACGTGGTCGGCCCGGTTGGCCAGGCCCACCCGCTCCAGCGCGGACAGCGCCATCGCCCGCCTGCGCCGCGCGGGCACCCCGGCGTAGAGCAGCCCGGCGGCCACGTTGTCCACCGCCGGCAGCCCGTCGGTCAGGAAGAACTGCTGGAACACGAACCCGATCCAGTGCGACCGCAGGGCGGACAGCCGCCGGTCGCCGAGCCGGGCCACGTCGTGCCCGCGCACCTCGACCCGACCCTGGCTGGGCCGGTCCAGCGTGCCCATCAGGTGCAGCAGCGTCGACTTGCCCGAGCCGGACGGCCCGACCACGGCCAGCAGCTCGCCCGGCTCGATGGACAGCGACACGTCCCGCAGGGCCCGCACACCACCCGGATAGGTCCGGCTGGCGTCGGTGATCGCCAACACCGGGGTGGTCATGAGGTGGTCACCACCTTCATGCCCGGCTTGAGCCCGGAGCCGCTCACCTCGACCCGGCCCTCGGAGAACAGCCCGGTCTTGACCGCCACCAGGCGCCGGTCGTCGCCCTCGACGACCTCCACCGCGTAGCCGCCCTCGGCCAGCGCCAGCAGCGCACCGACCGGCACGGCCAGCACGTCCTGCCGGGTGCCGGTGGTGAACCGGACGTCGACCGAGCCGGCGTCGCGCTCGCCCACCGCGGCCGGGTCGTCCAGCGTGACCGTCGCGGTGAACTTCTGCTCGGTGTCGTCCTCGCCCGGCGGTCCCTGGCCGCTGTCGTCGTCCGGCACCGGGGTCAGCGCGGTGACCGTGCCGGTGGTCGACACGCTGCCCACGTTCAGCGCCACCTTGGTGCCCGGCTTGACCAGGTCCTTCTCCGCGGCCTCGACCTCGACGCTCACCGCGCGGCCGGTGCCGGTGTAGCTGAGCACCGAGCCGGTGCCGGAGCCGCCCAGTTCGGTCTTGAGCGCGCTGACCCGCAGCGGGGAGGCGGCGACCACCACGTCACCCATGCCGATCACGCCGGTCTGCTCCAGGCCGACCGCCTTCTGCCACTTCTTGATCGCGCTCGCGGTGGCGTCGGTGAACTTCTTGTTCGGCGTGCCGAACCCGGTGTAGCCGAGCGCCTTGAGGTTCTCCTCGACCACCTGCACGTCCGGGCCGTCGGTGACCCCCGGACCGACGTCGCGGTAGAGCGGGATGGCGGCCAGGAACAGCGGCACCGGTTTGGCGTCCACCTCGTACACCGTCGCGCCGCGGTCCAGCACGGCGCCCTGCGCGGGCAGCGCGGTGATCGTGCCCGGCTTGCGGCCGGCCAGCGTGTGCTCGTCGCCGTAGCCCAGCTTGCCGGACTTGCCGCGCTGCTCGGCCAGGTCGGTCTGGGTGACCTCGGCGGTGTCCACCGCCGAGGGTCCCGCAGCGGCCGCGGCCGCCGGGGTGGACCGCCTGGTCAGCACCACCCCGGTGCCGACGGCGAGCACGACGATCAGCACGATGCCGGCCAGCAGCCAGCGGGTCCGCCGCCTGCGGCGCAGCGCCCGCGGTCCGCCCTCGGTGGCGGTCAGGTCGGTCATTTGCCGCTGCCAAACACGCCGCCGGGACCCTCCATGTTGCAGGCCTTGTGCGCCTCCTCGAACTCCTTCTGGTCCGGGCCGCTGCCCTCGATCATGATTCCGGGGTTGTTCGGGTCCGGGTCCTTCACGTTGAGCCCGTGGTCGCGCAGGCACTTCGCCTGCTCCCGCAGCTTGTCCAGCTGTGCGGCGTCCAGCTTCGGCGGCTGGCCGCCGTTGGGCATCAGGTGCCGGCAGGCCTCGTCGGCCTCCTTCATCTTCCCCTCGTTGTCGCCGTTGACCTCGATCGAGATCCCGCCGCCGTCCGGGCCGGACTTGGGGTCCTCCATGTCGATCCCGTGCTCGCGCATACAACCGGCGAACTCCCGCATCCGGTCCTCGTCGGTCTTGCCGTCGTCGGCCTGCTGCCCGTTGCTGGGCTGCGCCGGGTCGGACAGCGACGCGACCCCGTTGCCCGGCCCGCCGGAACCGGACGAGCAGGCCCCGAGCAATGCCATCATCGCCGCCGACACGGCGACCAGTCGCCATCGAACGCCCATGGTCCATCCCTTCTCGTGCTTGTGCGAGAAGTTCTACGGATGGCGTGATTCGTGCCCGCTAAGCGAAAGTCCTTATCCCGCGCTTACCCCCGGCTGACCCACACTGATCGGGTGCGGGTTCTTGTCGTGGAGGACGAGCGGCTTCTGGCCGACACCGTGGCCGAGGGGCTGCGCCGGCTGTCCATGGCCGTCGACGTCTGCTACGACGGCGACGGCGCGCTGGAGCGGATCGGCGTGCACGCCTACGACGTGGTGGTGCTCGACCGGGACCTGCCCGGCACGCACGGCGACGACGTGTGCCAGAAGGTCGTCGCGTCCGGCGGGGAGGTCAAGGTGCTGATGCTGACCGCTGCCGGGGACGTGACCGACCGGGTGGCCGGCCTGTCCATCGGCGCCGACGACTACCTGACCAAGCCGTTCGCGTTCGCCGAGCTGGTGGCCAGGATCCAGGCGCTCGGCCGGCGGGCCCGCCCGGCGCTGCCACCGGTGCTGGAACGCGCCGGGCTGCTGCTCGACCTGCCCCGGCACCAGGTGTCCCGGGATGGCCGGCACATTTCGTTGTCCCCCAAGGAGTTCGCCGTGCTGGAGGTGTTGATGCGGGCCGAGGGCGCGATTGTCTCCGCGGAGGACCTGCTGGAGAAGGCGTGGGACGAGCACGCCGACCCGTTCACCAACGCGGTGCGGGTGGCGGTGATGACGCTGCGCCGCAAGCTCGGCGTGCCGCAGGTGATCGAGACCGTGCCCGGCGCCGGATATCGAATCTCATGAGCGAGCTTGCGAGCGACCCATCGAACACTGCCCCGCCGCTGAGCCTGCGAAGCGGCGGGCTCGCCAGCACCGAGCTTGCGAGGTGATGGGGTGAGACTGTCGGTACGCACCAGGTGGGCCGTGATGTTCAGCGGGTTGTTCCTGCTCGCCGGCCTGGCCCTGCTTCTGATCAACTACGTGGTGGTGAACGAGACCGTGCCGGACGGCACCGGCATCGTGTCGGAGGTGGTCAGCGGGGAGGCGGGGGCCCCGCCACCCGAGATGTACGACCAGGTGGTGCCGGCGCCGAGGGACAGCGGTCAGTTCACGACGAAGGTGGCCAGGACCGCGGTCGAGACGTTCCGCACCTCCACCATGCGCCAGCTGCTGATCGCCTCCGGGATCGCGCTGGTCGGGGCGGCCGCGATCGCCGCGCTGCTCGGCTGGCTGACCGCCCGGCGCGCGTTGCGCCCGGTGCACACGATCACCGCCACCGCCCGGCGGCTGGGCGCGGAGAGCCTGGACCGGCGGATCAACCTGGACGGCCCGCAGGACGAGCTGAAGGAGTTGGCCGACACCTTCGACGGCATGCTGGACCGGCTGGCCGCCGCGTTCGAGGGCCAGCGCCGGTTCGTCGCCAACGCCTCGCACGAGCTGCGCACCCCGCTCGCCGTGCAGCGCACGCTGATCGAGGTGGCCATGGCCGACCCGACGGCGAGCCCGGAGCTGCTGCGCCTTGGCCAGCATCTGTTGCACACCAACGAACGCAGCGAGCGGCTGATCGAGGGGCTGCTGGTGCTCGCGCGCAGCGACCAGGGTCTGGTGAGCCAGGGGCCGGTGCGGCTGGACGAGGTGGTCGCCTCGGTGCTGCGCTCGACCGGCGGGATGGCCGCCGAGCAGGGCGTCACGGTGGTCAGCCGGCTGGAGCCCCGGCTGGTGTTCGGCGACCAGGTGCTGCTCGAACGGCTGGTCACCAACCTGGTGCACAACGCCCTGCACCACAACGAACCCGGTGGGTCGGTCGTCGTCGAGGTGGGTGACCAACCGGCCCTCACGGTGACCAACACCGGCGCGGTGGTGCCGGCCGACGTGGTGCCCGGCCTGTTCGAGCCGTTCCGCCGGCTGGACCGCAGCCGCCGCGCCGGCCGGGACGGGGCCGGCCTCGGCCTGTCGATCGTGCGCTCGGTGACCAGGGCGCACCGGGGCGTGGTGTCGGCCGAGCCGAACCTGGGCGGTGGGTTGCGCATCACAGTCCACCTACCGGGATTGCACCGGGCACTGAGCCCGGCATCAGCCCCGGCTGAGACACTGGGCGTATGACGCAGTCTGTAACCGGCACCGACCCGAGCACCTTGCGGTTACCCGCCGAGCTCAAGCCGTCCGACGGGCGGTTCGGGTCCGGTCCGTCCAAGGTCCGGCCCGAGCATCTGGCCCGGCTGGCCACCGAGGGCGCCGCGCTGATGGGCACCTCACACCGGCAGAAGCCGGTGAAGGCCCTGGTCGGGCGGGTCCGCTCCGGACTGCGCGAGCTGTTCGGGCTGCCCGACGGTTACGAGGTCGTGCTCGGCAACGGCGGCTCGACCGCGTTCTGGGACGCGGCCGCGTTCGGACTGGTGCGCGAGCGCTCCCAGCACTTCAGCTACGGAGAGTTCTCGGCGAAGTTCGCCAAGGCGACGGCCGGCGCGCCGTTCCTGGCCGACCCGGTGGTGGTCAAGGCGGAGCCGGGCACCGCGCCGGAGATCAGCTACGCCGAGGGCACCGACCTGGTCGGCTGGGCGCACAACGAGACCTCGACGGGCGTCGCGGTGCCGGTACGCCGGCCGGCCGGTTCCGAGGGCGCGCTGATCGCGATCGACGCCACCTCGGGTGCGGGCGGGCTACCGGTCGCCGCCGAGGACTTCGACGTGTACTACTTCGCGCCGCAGAAGTCCTTCGCCGCCGACGGCGGGCTGTGGCTCGCGCTGATGAGCCCGGCCGCGCTGGACCGGGTCGCCGAGATCGGCGCGAGCGACCGGTGGGTGCCGGAGTCCCTGTCGCTGCCCACCGCGCTGGACAACTCGGTCAAGGACCAGACCTACAACACCCCGGCGATCGCCACGCTGTTCCTGCTCGCCGAGACGATCGACTGGATGCTGGCCGGCGGCGGCCTGGACTGGGCGGTGTCGCGCACCGCGGAATCCTCGCGGCGGCTGTACTCCTGGGCCGAGCGGTCGGGCTACACCACGCCGTTCGTGACGGACCCGGCGCACCGCTCGCAGGTGGTCGGCACCATCGACTTCGCCGACTCGGTGGACGCCGCCGCCTTGGCGAAAGCCTTGCGGGCCAACGGAATCGTCGACGTGGAGCCGTACCGCAAGCTGGGCCGCAACCAGCTGCGCGTGGCGATGTACCCTGCGGTGGAACCGGATGACGTGACCGCGCTGACCCGGTGCGTCGACTGGCTGGTGGAGCGGATCTAATACTCCGCATGGGACAGCTGCGACACCTCTACGGCGGCAAAGTCAGGGATCTGTACGCGCTCGACGACGATCTGTTGCTGGTCGCCTCGGACCGGGTTTCGGTGTACGACGTGGTTTTGCCGACCCGCATTCCGGACAAGGGCGCGTTGCTCACCCAGCTTTCGGTGTGGTGGTTCGACAAACTCGCGGACATCGTGCCGAACCATCTGATCTCGGCCACCGATGTGCCGGCCGAGTTCGCCGGGCGGGCGATTCGATGCCGGCCGCTGGAGATGATTTCCGTGGAATGCATCGCGCGCGGTTATCTCACCGGGCTGGGGCTGCGCGAGTATCGGGAGAAGGGCAGTGTTTCCGGGGTGCCGCTGCCGCCCGGGCTGACCGACGGCAGCCGGCTGCCGGAGCCGATCTTCACGCCGACCACCAAGGTCAGCGACGGTGGGCACGACGAGTTCATCACGTTCGACGACGTGGTCGCCTCGGTCGGCGCGGACACCGCGCGGCGGCTGCGGGAGCTGACCCTTTCGCTCTACCGCACCGGCGCCGAGCACGCCGCGGCGAACGGCATCATCATCGCCGACACGAAACTGGAGTTCGGCAACGACTCCGCCGGTGAGCTGACCCTCGGCGACGAGGTGCTCACCTCCGATTCCTCGCGATTCTGGCCGGCCGACGAATGGGAGCCGGGCCGGCCGCAGAAATCGTTCGACAAACAGATCGTGCGGGACTGGGCGAGCGGAACCGGCTGGAACAAGGAGCCGCCCGGCCCGGCGATCCCGGACGAGATCGTCACCGCGACCCGATCCCGCTACACCGAGGTGTACCAGCGGATCACCGGAACGACCTGGTCGGCGCCCGGCGCGCCTAGCCCGTGATCGCCAGGCGGCCATCTAACGTGGCAGGGTGACGAGGTGAAGTCTGTCTGTTTACGGCCATGAGGAGGCCTGAGATGCGCCCGCTGCGGATCATCGGGCTCGAGGATGACGGCCGTACCGTCATCGTCGAGGACCCGGCCCGCGGTGAGCGTTTTCAACTTCCCGCGGATGAGCGGCTGCGTGCAGCGGCCCGGGGAGACATCACCCGACTCGACCAGATCGCCACCGAGCTGGAGAGCCAGATGCGTCCTCGAGAGATCCAAACCCGCATCCGCGCGGGAGAGTCCGTCGAGCAGGTGGCCGCCGTGTCCGGCCTGCCCGAGCAGAAGGTCGAGCGGTTCGCCTACCCGGTGCTGCTCGAGCGCTCGCGTACGGCGGAGCTCGCGCAGCGGGCGCACCCGGTCCGCGAGGACGGCCCGGACGTGCAGACGCTCGGCGAGGTCGTGGCGCACGCCTTCGGCACCCGCGGCCAGGACTACTCGGTGGCCAACTGGGATTCCTGGCGCGGCGAGGACGGCAAGTGGGTGGTGCAGCTGTCCTGGACGGCTGGCCGGTCCTCCAACCGCGCGCACTGGGCGTTCCACCCGGGTGCGCACGGCGGCACCGTGACCGCGCTGGACGATCACGCCCTCGACCTGCTCGACCCCAGCTCCAACCGCCCGCTGCGCACGGTCCGGCCGGTCACCCGGCTCGCCCAGCAGGCCCTCGAACTCGGCACCCAGCCGCAGGCCGAGCCGGCCCAGCAGGCCGAGCGGCAGGCCGTCGGCGGGGGCGAGCCGCCGCGCCGGCACACCCCGGAGCCGGAGCCCCGCACCGAGCAGGACTACGTGCAGGACTTCGAGCTCACCCCCGAACAACCGGCCGCGCAGCCCGCGCCTCCCCCGGCCCGGCCCGCCGCTCCCCCGGCCCGGCCCACCCCGGCGGCCCCGGCCGCCACGGCGCCACCCACCCCGGCGGCCACCGCGCCACCGGTCCCGGCTCCCGTGGCGCCACCGGCCCCGGCTCCCGTCGTGCCACCGGCCCCGGCTCCCGTCGCGCCGCCCGCTCCGGCAGCAACCGCCCCACCCACCCCGGCCGCGGCCACACCGCCGGCACCCGCCGCTGAACCCAAGCCGGAACCCGAGCCCCAGGCCAAACCCGAGCCGGAGCCCACGCCGGCCCCCGCTCCCGCGGCCCGGCGGACCAAGAGCAAGAAGGGCCGCCCGATGGTCCCCTCCTGGGAAGACGTCCTCCTCGGCACCCGCTCCAACCGCGGCTAACCCCACCGCACAACCCCCGCGAGTTCGCGTTTCCAGCCCGCGAGTTCCTGGTTGCGGGTCAGTGAAGGGTGCACGGCTGCCGGGTGGGCCTGGGTGCCGTCCCCGGCCGCGTCGGAACGCCGGGTCGGTGCTTTTGGCAGAGCT
>NZ_DASTBH010000502.1:0-24806 GCF_035712165.1 Actinophytocola sp.
TGGTCTCGTTGGGCGGGTTCTCCCCGCTCGCGGTCGGCTGGGTCACCGGCAGCGGGGTGCGTACCGAGCCGAGCGGCCGGGTGCCGACCAGGCCGGTGAACCAGGTCGAGTCGGGCGCCGCCTTCGCCGCGTCGCCGACGCCGAGGAACCCGCCGCCGGCCCGGATGTAGCCCTGCAGCGCGGCTTCGGCGTCGCGGCTGAGCGCGACGCCTTCGGCGGACAGGAACACCACACCGCGATAACGGCCGAGGTTGGCCGGGGTGAACACGGCCGGGTCGGAGGAGGTGTCGACGGTGAGGCCGTTCTGCTGACCGATCTCGGTGAGCACCGCCGCCGCGCGGGCCACCGGGTCCTGCTGCCCGGCGGCCGGGCCGTGGAAGACCAGCACCGAGCCCACCGCCGCGGCGGCGGGGGCCGCCGGGGCCGGAGCCGCCTGCGCGGGGACCGCCGAGAGCCCGAGCACCAGGGCCAGCCCGGTGGGCATCAGCACCACCCGCTGCCAGAATCTGCGCCGGTACCAGGAAATTGACAGTGTGCGCCGCATCCTCAACTCCTTCTCGGTGCCCGCCTTAGTTGTGTGAATGCGCGTCAGTTGTGTTCGTGCGCGTGGCCGTGGAAGCGGTCGATCGCGGCTTGGGCGCCGTCCGGCAGGCTGCCGTCCGGGTTGCGGACGAGGAACAGCCCGACCATGCCGCCGTCGGAGTGGAACTGCACGTGGCAGTGGTACATCCAGACGCCCGGCCCGACGCCTTCGCCGGCGATGACCTGGAACCCGAACGAACTGCCCGGGTCGAGGTTCTTGTTGTCGATCACGCTGGTCGGGTCGGCCGGGCCCTCGAGCATGCCCGTGCGGTTGTCCGCCCAGCGGTGCGCATGCAGGTGGAAGGTGTGCGGCAGGCCACCGTGGCCGATGCAGATGAACTCCACCCGCTGGCCCTGGTTGGCCTCGAACATCGGGGTGTTCGGCGCCACCCTGTTGTTGATCATCATGTCGTGGAACACGACGGTGAACTGCCGCTCCGGCAGGATGTCGCCGCGCCGCCGCACGATCAGCCCGCCGTAGAGGCCCTTGGCGACCCCGCCGGTGCCGTGGTCGGTGCCCATCGCATGATCGTGGTAGTGCCAGTAGCCGGCGCTGCCGGGCATGAACCGCCGGCCGGCGGCGGGCGCGGACTCCCGGCTGCGCCAGACGTACCTGCGGGTCTCGCCGGGGTCGTTGAACGAGTCGTTGAGCGGGCTGCCGTCCGAGTCGACCGAGTAGTCCACCCCGTGCGGATGAATGCTCAACCGCTGGTTGGTGGTGTTGACCAGATCGATCTCGAGGGTGTCGCCCTCCCACATCTCCAGGACCGGACCCGGCACCGTCGCCTGTCCCGGCGCCAGGCCGTAGCCGAACAGCCCACCGGGCAACGCCTCGGCGTACAGGGTGATGCGGCGGGTCACGCCCGCGGTGGGCGCGGCGCCGCCCACGGTCACGACGGCCGGTACCGTGATCCCCATCGCGGTGCCGGCGAGCATGAGACGGCGCGAAACCGGTTTGTCCACTGTGGACTCCATTCGGCCAGAAGGTGTCGGATCTGCGCGATCTCCAGCATCCTTTCGGTCGACATCCTCGAACTTATGCACGTCTCCAACGAAAGTTAAGGACCAAATGGCCTAACAACCGGACAACACCCGACAAGAATTAGTTCGACGCTCAAACAAACCGGTTCAGTGGTCTGGACCTGCGTCTTCGGGTGGCGGCAGGATCCCGCGGGCGATCGCGGTGGTGACCGCGGCGGTACGGTCCCGGACGCCGAGCTTGTCGAAAATACGCAACACGTGGCTCTTGACGGTGGCCTCACCGATGAACAGCGCCCGGCCTATGTCCGAGTTGGACAGTCCCTTCGCGATGCGGGTGAGCACCTCGGTCTCCCGAGGGGTGAGCAACCGGCCGCCGCGCAGCCGACCGACGAGCTTGGCGGCGACCGGCGGAGCCAGCACCGTCTCGCCCCGGGCGGCCGCCGAGACCGCGCGCGCCAACTCCTGGCGGGAGGCGTCCTTGAGCAGGTAGCCGGTCGCGCCCGCCTCGACCGCCCGGAGGATGTCGCCGTCGGAGTCGTAGGTGGTCAGCACCAGTACCGCGGCGGTACCGGCGGCGGTGATCCGGGCGGTGGCGTCCACGCCGTCCAGACCGGGCAGCCGCAGGTCCATCAGCACCACGTCCGGCCGCAGTGCCGCGGCCGCGGCGACCGCCTCGTCGCCCCGGCCGCACTCGCCGACCACCTCGATGTCCGGCTCGGCGGACAGCACCGCGCGCAGGCCGTCCCGCACGACCGGATGGTCGTCGACGATCAGCACGGTAGTCATGGGCCTGGCTCGGGTAGCTCGAGCCGCACCGTCGCCCCGCCGCCCGGCCGGCTGTCGACCAGCATCGTGCCGCCGACCTCGGCGACCCGGGCGCGCATCCCGGCCAGCCCGAACCCGCCGGATCCGTTGCCCGGCGGGAAACCCCGGCCGTCGTCGCACACCGTCAGGCTCACCCCGGAGCCGGCGAAACCCAGCCGGACCTCGGCGCGGTGCGCCCCGGAATGCCGGCCCACGTTGGTCAGCGCCTCCTGGGTCGCCCGGAACAGCACCACCTCCTGGTTGGCCGGCACCGCCCGGGGCGCCCCGTCGACCGCGAACCCGGTCTCGACGCCGATCTCCGGCCCGGTCCGCTCGACCAGCCGGCGCAGCGCCTCGACCAGCGACGTGGCCCGCAGATCCGGCGGGGTGAGCGCACCGACCAGCGCACGCGCCTCGGCGAGGTTCGCCCGGGCGGTGCGCTGGGCCGCGCCCAGGTGGCGGCGCGCGGCCTCCGGATCGCCGCCGAGCTCGGTCTCCAACGCCTCCAGTTGCAGCAGCACGCTGGCGAACCCCTGCGCCAGGGTGTCGTGGATCTCCCGGGCCACCCGCGCGCGTTCGGCCAGCGCGCCGGCCTGCTCGCTGACCGCGGCCAGGTCCTGCCGGGCGGCGGCGAGCTCGGCCACCAGCGCGGCGCGGTCGCGGCTCTGCTCGATGATCCGGGTGATCCACAGCCCGAGCAGCAACGCGATCACCAGTCCGGCCACGATGTAGAGCACCGCGGGCAGCAGCCCGTCGCCGGGTCCGGACCGCACCAGGATCACCACCGAGACCGCGGCCAGGACGGCGACCGTGCCGGCCACCGCCCGGTACACCGGCAGCAGCGCCCAGATGTGCGGGTAGAGCACGAACAGCATCAGCGCGCACGCCGGCACCACCGCGAACACGGCGATGGTCAGCGGGATGGCGACGGCGAGGTAGAGCAGCCCGAGCCGGCGCGACTCCCGGCGCAGCGCCCGGGCGCCCACCGCGGCGTACCAGCCGCACAGCACCCCCAGCAACGCCAGCGCCAGGTACCGCTGCCCCGGCGGCAGACCGTCCTCGCCGGCCACCAGGACCGCGGAGAACACCGCGAGCGCACCGAACACCCCGTGCCAGCCGGCGATCCCGCGCTGCCACGCGTTGCGGCCCACGGCGGCGTCACTCACGCCCGCATCCTGCCCGGCGCGAGCACCCCGCGCATCCACCGGTCGGTGGAGGGCGACTCCGGCTCCCGGCGGCTGCCGGCGGCCACCGCGCGGACCGAGCATGGGCTCCATGAACCCGAAAACCTCGGCCCGGATCCTGATCGCGGCCTCCGTCGCCTACGGCGTCGCGATCGGCATCCTCGGCGCCCTCGAATCGTCAGCCACCTCGGTCGTCGCCATCATCGGCGCCCTCATCCTCGGCGGCCTCTGGGTCATCCGCGGCCTCTACCTCAACCGCGACCGCACCACCTGACCGGCGACGGCTAGTCGAGGATCTCGCGGCGGGCGAGGCGGACCTCCTCGGTGTCCAGTTTGGACTGGATTTGTCGCAGCACGGTGTCGTCGATGTCGCGCTGGTCGCGGAGCCGGACGACGGTGGCGCGCTTGTGGGCGATCAACTCCAGGCGCAGGGCGGTGTACTCGGCCTCGGCGCGCAGCAGCGGCTCGTTGTCGTCGGCGTCCGGGGCGGAGCCGACCACCTGCCGGTGGTGGTCGTACTCGGCCCGGACCCGGGCCAGCACCGGGTCGCTGATCCGCAGCCGGGCGGCGATGTCCGGCAGAGCCTGATAGGCCGACTCCGACGCGGTCGCCTCGGCCAGGCGGCGCTCCTCGGCCAGCGCGGTGTCGGCGGGCAGCCGGGCCCAGCGCACCACCGCCGGCAGCACCAGCGCCTGCACCACCAGGCTGACCACCACGACGCCGGAGGTGATCAGCACGATCTGGTCCCGGTCCGGGAACGGCGCGCCGGAGGTGGTCGTCTCCGGCACGGCGAGCGCGGCGGCCAGCGAGACCGCGCCGCGGAACCCGCTCACCGCGTTGACCATTCGCTGCCGGGCGCCGACCCGGCGCAACCGCTGCTGCGGCCGCCGGTCGATCATCCGGATCACGTACGGCGTGGTGTAGGTCCAGACGAACCGGGTGCCGATCACGGCCGCCGAGACCAGCGCGATCGCGCCGAGCGCGGTGATCACCTCGGCCCGGTCCAGCTCGCCGATCACCGCATGCGCCTGCAGTCCGATCAGGACGAACAGCGCTCCGTTGAGCACGAACGTGGCCAGCCGCCAGAACGCCTCGGCCTGCTGGCGGGTGTCGGCCCGGACCAGCCGCGGCCCGATCTGGCTCAACATCAGTCCGCACACCACCACCGCGAGCACTCCGGAGGCATGCACCAGTTCGGCCAGCAGGAACGCGGTGAACGGCGTCAGCAGGCTGACCAGGTTCTCGTGCAACGGGTTGTCCAGCAGGCGCCGCGTCCGCACGGCCAGCCACGCGGCCAGCAGCCCGGCCAGCGCCCCGCCGGCGTAGGCCACCAGCACGCGCAGACCGATCTGCCCGGCGTCGAACTCCGCCTGACCGGCGGTGACCGCCACGGCCACCCCGAAGATCACCAGCGCGGTGCCGTCGTTGACCAGGCTCTCGGCCCGCAGCACCGTCATCGTCCGGCGGGGCAGCGCCCGCGCGATCACGCCGACCGCGGTGGCGTCGGTCGGCGCCACCGCGGCGCCCAGCACCCAGGCCGGTCCCCAGGCCAGCCCCAACTCGTGGGCGACCACCGCGACCACCCCGGCGGTCACCACCACCAGCGCGGTGCTGGCCAGCACGATCACCCGCAGGTTGCTGCGGATCTCCCGCAACGAGGTGGTCAGGCTCTCCCAGTACAGCAGCGCGGGCAGGAACAGCAGCAGCATCACCTCGGGCGGCAGGCTGATCCCCCGCAACGCCGGGACGAACCCGACCAGCGCGCCGCCCGCCAGCAACAGCACCGGCGGCGCGACCCGCAACCGTTCGGCGGCCACGCTGCACACCAGCACCGCGACCCCCAGCACAACGACAAGCTCCAGTCCCAGCAACGCGCCCCTCCCGGCCGGCGATCCTCAACCACGGCATCGTCGGACAACGCCGGGCACCCCACAAATCATCCGGCACCCGGTCCGCGGGTTGATGAGGAAGTCCGTGCCCCGTCCACAGCTACCTCAGGGGACCGTGACGGCGCCCAGCCACCCTCCACCCGATATCCGCACCGTTCGCGGGAACGCAACGACCGCACACAATTCCGGAGAGGCGGTCAGCTGACCAGTTGGGGCGCGTGGAGCTCGTCCGAGTTGAGGATGGCCTGCTGCAGGTCGCGAACCTGGAGCGACGGCTCGACGCCGAGCTCGTGCACGAGGTTCCCGCGAAGCGTCTGGAACGCCTCGAGCGCACGCCATTTCATGCCGGAGGCGTGCAGGGCGGTCATGTACTGGCCGCACAGCTTCTCGTGCATCGGGTACCTGGCGGTCAGTTCGGCCAGTTCGCCGAGCAACTGGTGGTGGCGGCCCAGCCGCAGGTCCGACTCGATCTGGGTCTCGAGCACGCCGAGCCGGCCCTGGTCGAGCCGGGTGGCCTCGATGCTGAGCTGGATGCCGAACGGCACGTCGACCAGCGCGGGCCCGCGCCAGCAGCCCAGCGCCTTGCCGAGCAGCCGGGACGAGCCGGCGAAGTCGTCCGCGGCGAACGCCCGCTCCCCCGCGTCGGCCAGTTCCTGGTACCGGTGCGCGTCGACCTGGCCGGGCGCGACGTCCAGCAGGTACCCGCCCGGCCGGGTGGTCAGCACCGCCATGGCGGTACCGGCCGGCGCGTGCTCGCTGATTTTCTGCCGCAGCTTGAGAATGTAGGTCTGGATGGTCTGGATCGCGGTGCGCGGCACCTTCGTGCCCCACAGTTCCTCGATGAGCTCCGGGACCGTGACCAGCCGACCGGCGTGCACCGCCAGCAGCGCGAGCACCTGGCGGAGTTTCTTGGCGGTCGGCACGACCGAGCGGCCGTTGACCCGGATGTCCAGCGGGCCTAAGAAGCTGACCTCGGAGGTGATCATTGTGTTTCCCCTTCCGGCGGTTGCGTAGTGTCGCTCGCCGGCAGGTCGCGATTGGCCCGCAACAACTCTTCCCGGATGTTCTCGGGCAGAGTCTCGGTCGGAACGTCACCGAGGGCGCGAATCGTCTGCCGGAACTGGTCGATGTACGCACCGCAGCCGTCGCAGTACGCAACGTGCTCGACGACCTCGTGCTCGGTCTCCGGGTCGAGCGTCCCGTCAAGGAAGTCGGAGACCAGCTCGACCAGTTCCTGGCAAGTCATGTCACTCACGACGCTCCCGTCCACGCTGCTATGGCACTCGCCGGCGCGACGACAACTAGTCATGTGACTACAGAGACAGTTCGACTCCAGACGTTACGCGCGCGCCCCGGACTTGCGGGACTGTCTGATCATGTGACGCCACGCTCCATTCCGGACGATAAATAGTACTCCTCAAGCTTGCCGCGCACGAAGGCGCGGGCGCGGTGCAACAGCACTCGCTGGTTGGCCGCGGAGATCTCCAGTATCTCGCACACTTCGGCCGCCGTGTACCCCTCCATGTCGCGCAGCGCGATCACCAGCCGCTGCCGGTCCGGCAGCTGCGCGAGCGCCAGTTCCACGTGGTGGCGGACCTCGTCGGCGAGCGTGTGCTGCTCCGGTGACGGCCACGGTTGCGGAAAGGAGCGCCAGTGCCCGGCATCCAGCAGACCGGGATCGATGAACTGGCTGGGATCGGCCGTCGGGCCGGCGTCCTCGGCGGTCGGCAGGTTGCTCCATGGGACGGTCCGGCGCTCCACCATGCCACGGCGTTTCGCGGCGAACACCAGAATGCGGTACACCCAGGTCTTGAGCGACGACCTGCCCTCGAACGTGTCGACGCTCTTCAGCACCGCGAGCCAGGTGTCCTGGACGACCTCGGCCGCGGAGTCGCGTGTGGACACCAGGGAGCGGGCTACCCGGAGCATTCCGCTCGACCAGGAGTCCAGCAGCAGGGCGAATATCCTTTCGTCGCGCGCCTTGAGCCGCGCCACGAGCACCTGGTCGGGCGGCAGCGGTTGGGCCGATTCTCCGGCTCCGAGAACCATGCGACAAGCCTAACGAGGATACGTGGTGGCTGCTCGCCGTGTTGCCGCGAACACTATGCGCTACGCAGCAGCTGGCCGATCGAAGGAGCCGGTTCGAGCCCGAGCTCGTCCCGGATGACCCGTTGGTAGGCGGCGAAATGGCTGAGCGCCTCATGCCGGTTGCCCTGGGCCAGACAGGCCCGGATGAGCGTCTCGTACGCGCTGTCGCGCAGGCCGTCGGCCTGCACCGCGGCCAGCGCGGTCTGCACCGCCGCGCCGTGCTGGCCGGCCGCGACCAGCCGCTGGGACAGCGTTTCCAGGGCGGTCAGCCGGAACTGGCGGTAGCTGCGCTGGTGGTCGCCGAGCCATTCGTCGTCCCAGTCCGGCAGCAGGTCGTCGTGCAGGTTCACGTGCAGCGCGTCGTCGGTCAGCGTGGCGTCCAGCGCATCGCCGGTGCCCAGCACCCGCCGGGCCAGGTCCATGCTCGCCTCGACGTCGACCCGGATCCCGGTGGCCAGCCGCAGGTAGGAACTGGTGGCCTCGACCATGCCCGGGCAGCTGCGGTCCAGCCGGTACACCGCGGTGCGCAGGTTGGCGTGCGCCCGGGCGTTGGTGGTGTCCGGCCACAGCAGGTGGGCGACCTGGCTGCGGATCGCCGGGCCGCTCTGGCAGGCCACGACGGCCATCACCCGCTGCCCGGTCAGGCTCACCCGAACCAGTTCGCCGTCGACGAGCAGCCGGAAACCGCCGAGGAGGTTCAGCTCGATCGAGCCGGCCGGAACGTCGGGGCCGGCCGACCTGTCGTCCTTTGTGGACAATGCGGGCGCCGAACTTGCCGAAGACGCCTCCTCCATGCGGAAAACCGGCTCGTACCGTCCCGATAACTGGTCTGTGAACACCTCGGCACTCCCAACCTCGGCAACTTTCAACTTTCGTTGTGCGTACCGAGACGCGGCGATGCCGAACCGTTACATGATCATCGCGTTGCTGCCCCATTCGGCGTGAACCGGGCGTCATCGCACGGGCCTGCGCTACGCCGAACGGAGGCACCCCGTTCGTCCGTGGCGGGCGGGAGCACGCTCCGGTGACGGCGGCCGATCTATCACCGTGGCATTCCCGGGAAATCTTTGGAGGCGGAGCCATGAACCTCGCGGCGTCGACCCCGCCGGTCGCATCCCATGAGCTGCTGATCTTCCTGCTGCAGGTGGTTGTGCTGCTCACCCTGGCGTTCTCGCTCGGGCGGCTGGCCGAACGGCTGCGGCTGCCGGCCGTCGTCGGCGAGTTGCTCGCCGGCGTGCTGGTCGGCCCGTCGCTGCTGGGTTTCCTGGCGCCGTCGCTGTCCAACTGGTTGCTGCCGCCTGCGGCGCCGCAGGCGCGGCTGCTGGACGGCGCGGCGCAGATCGGGGTGCTGCTTCTGGTCGGGGTGGCCGGCAGCTACCTCGACCTGCCGATGCTGCGCCGAAACAAGGCGACCACCGCCAAGATCGGACTGTCCAGCCTGATCATCCCGCTCGGGCTGGGCATCGCACTGGCCACCGTGTTGCCGGCCGCGCTGATCCCGGACAGCACGAACCGCGGGATCTTCGCGCTGTTCCTCGGCACCGCCCTGTGTGTGACCGCGATCCCGGTGATCGCGAAGACGTTGTCCGACCTCCGCATGTTGCATCGCGATGTCGGGCAGTTGACCCTCGCCGCCGGCGTGGTCGACGACACCATCGGCTGGTTCCTGCTCTCGGTGGTCGCGGCGATGGCCACGGTCGGCGTCAGCGTGCTGGGGGTGAGCCTGTCGGTGCTGTACCTGACCGGGTTCGTGCTGCTCGCGTTCGCCGCCCGGCCGGCGGTTCGGCGGCTGATGCGACGAGCCTGCCGGACCAGTGGCGCCGGCCCGACGATGGCGGTCACCGTGATCGTGATCCTGGTCGGCGCCGCCATCACCCAGGCTCTCGGCCTGGAGGCGATCTTCGGCGCGTTCGTCGCCGGCACCGTGGTCGGCTCACCCGGCTGCGCCGACCAGACCAAGCTCGCGCCGCTGCGCGCCGTCGTGATGGCCGTGCTGGCCCCGCTTTTCCTGGCCACCGCCGGACTGCGGATGGATCTCACCACGCTGGCCGACCCACGGGTCGCCCTGGCCGGCCTGGCCATCCTCGCGGTCGCCATCCTCGGCAAGTTCGCCGGCGCCTACCTCGGCGCCCGGTGGAGCCGGATGAGCCACTGGGAAAGCCTGGCGATGGGCGCCGGGATGAACTCGCGGGGCGTGGTCGAGGTGGTCATCGCCACCGTCGGCCTGCGCCTCGGCGTGTTGAACACCGCGACCTACACCAGCATCATCCTGGTCGCCGTCGTCACCTCGCTGATGGGCCCGCCGCTGCTGCGGATGGCCATGGCCCGGGTACGGCAGACCGACCGGGAGCGGCTGCGGTTGGCCGAACACGACTCCTGGGACAGGGAGATCCCCTCCGGCCGGGCCGAAGCCGCCTGACCCGGCCTGTCACGGCAGATCCACGGTCCGGCCACGGCACCCGGTCGATGCTGGACGAACCACGACCATGACCACCCGTGCCGGCCAGGCCCGTCGCGCCAGGTCGGCCGTGATCGGAGAAACCGGTGACCGACGTGACCGACGTGCATGACATCACGACCAGGCCAGCACAGGAGTCGGGGCCACAGAACGGATCGCTGCCGCCCACGCTGGAGCACGCGGACCAGTGGACCGACCAGATGGTGGCCCAGACCCGCATCCCCATGTACGACGTGCCGTTCGTGACGGTCGGCGGCGGGATGGGCTCCTTCCTCACCGTGGACTATCTCCGGGTGGCCGGCGGGGCGCCGGTCTCCGACATCCGGGTGCTGTCCAACCTGAGCCATCCCTGGCAGACCTACGAGTACCTGACCCGGGTGTCCCAACTGCCCCGGGACAAGCGGATCCGGTCCGACTCGTCGTCGCGGCCGGACAACATCTGGGGCTTTCCCTCCTACGCCATGCAGGAGGCCGCCCGGGAGGCCACCGTGGCGCCGCTGCTCCAGGTGCTGCTCGAGCCGGTGTTCGCCGACTTCTACACGCCCAAGTTGGGTGCGGTGCTGGACGGGATCGAGCGCGAGGCGCACCGGATCCGGTACTGGGACATGCTGGTCCAGGGCGAGGTCCAGGTGGTGCGCCGGCGCGTCGGGGGCGGCTACTTCACCCTGATCGCCCCGCGCGGCGGGCAGCATCCGGTCACCTTCCGCTCCAGGGACGTGCACCTGGCCGTCGGCTACCCCGGGGTCCGCTTCATGCCGGACATGCGGGCGTTCCGGGAACGGCTGGGCGACTTCCACCATGTGGTCAACGGCTACGAGGACCACGAACACGTGTACCAGGCGCTGTGCCGGCGGCCCGGCGTCGTGCTGGTGCGCGGCGGCGGCATCGTCGCCTCCGCCGTGACCGACCGGCTGATCTCCGACCGGCTGCGGCACGGGTTGCAGACCCAGATCGTGCATCTGTTCCGCACCTACTACGCCGGCGCGCACGGACCGCACGGCTGGGCCCGCCGCCGCGGCAGCAACGGCTTCGCCTACCAGGGCTTCAACTACCCGAAGTCCACCTGGGGCGGGCAGCTGCGGTTCCGCATGCGCCGCATGGAGACCGCGTCGGACCGGGTCCGGGTCTACGACGAGATCGGCGGCACCACGACGGCCTGGCGCCGGCACTGGCAGCGCCACCTGCGCGAGGCGACCCGGGCCGGCTGGTACCGGACACAGGCCGGCACGATCACCGATCTCCGGCTGGACGGTGACGCGCTCGTGGCGCGGATCCAGGGACCCGAGGCGGAAACCGAGCTGGGGTTCGACTACATGATCGACTGCACCGGCCTGGACGCCGACATGACCGGCCACCGGGTGATCGACGACCTGTTGCGGCACGGCGGCGCCGGCCGCAACCCGCTCGGGCGGCTGGACGTCGAGCCCAGCTTCGAACTGCGTGGCGCGGCCAGCGGCATGGGCCGGATCTACGTGACCGGCGCCGCCTCCTACGGCGGCTACTTCCCCGGCGTGGACACGTTTCTCGGGCTGCAGATCGCGGCCCAGGAGGTGGTCGACGATCTCGCCCGGCGCGGGATGTGCCGGGACATGCGGCCGGTGCGTTCGACGGTCGAGTGGCTCAAGTGGGTCGCCAACCGTCGTATCTGAGTGTCGAAACGGGAGGAGAGAAGAATGGTGCCGACCCTGGTCGGTCGCATCCAGACGCGACTGTTCCTACTCGCCGTCGTCGGCGGCATCGTGACCGCGCTGATCACTCCACTGCTGCCGGCAGACCTGCCGATGGCACAGCGGTACCAGGCCACCTACATCGTGCTCGCCGCGGTCGCGGTGCTCGGGGTGGGCTGGGAACTGCTCTACCACCTGCTGCAGCAGTGGCGCTGGGAGAAGGACTGGCCGATGCTGTTCGGCCTGGTCACCCTGGTGCCGGAGGGCCTGCTGGTGTGGGCGCTGGCCAGCCGTGACCTGCTGCCCGGCCTGCCCGGCCCGGTCCCCACCCCGGCGTTCGTCATCCATTTCGTGGTCGTGTGGCTGATCGTGTGGCTGGTCGCCAACGGACCGATGCGGGTTCCGTTCATCCACTGGCGCTTCCAGGGTGGTCAGCTCACCTGACCCGCACGCCAGGTACCGCTGGGTCACGCGATTTCGCGTGGCCCAGCGGTACTCGCGGTTGTGCCGCCGCCGGGGAAAGCGCACCCGTCACGGCCGGGAAGCTCTCCGGATCGGCTGCGCGGTGGACAGGAACCGCACCGGGGTCGCCGGCCACGACACCCGTATTCCTGACCGGCACATCCTGACCGCACAGCAGCCCGGTGGGGCGGCGGGAATGCCCGCCGCCCCACCGGGTTTGCGCAGAGGGGTTCTGGCTTACGGGTTGCGGTGCGAGTAGTAGCCCAGTTGGTGTCGTCCGACGGCGACCAGGCTGCCCGGCCGCAGGGCGGTCACCGTGCCCGGCAGCACGCGGGTCCAGTACGACTGGCCGGGTGTGGCGACGAAGGTGCCACCGGCCGATCCGTCGTCGACCACCCCGACCTGCCAGCCCCGCAGCACCACCCGGGCGTGCACCGGCGACACGGTGGGATCGGGCAGTGGCAACGGATCCGCGTGTCCCATCGCCACCGACTCGTCCGACTCCGGGGCCCGGCCGAGCACCTGGTCGCGCAGCAGCGGGTAGGTCGTGCCGTCGTCGACCACGAGCACGCCGAGCTGCGGCCGGTCGCCCCAGGCGGGCCGGGAGCCGGCCTGGGTCAGCGCGATGCCGCAGACCGCGCAGTAGCTCAGGTCCGGGTCGTTGAAGTGGTTGTCTCGGCAGTAGACCCCCGGCACGCGGGCTTCAGAACCGTTCGCCGCCAGGCCGTTCCTGCGCGCCCGCCGGTTCCGCAGGCCCTTGGCTCGCGACGTGTGCCGGGGCGCCGGCGCGGACGGCGCCACAGCGGGCACCGGGGTGGGTTCCGGTTCGGCCGGCTTCGGTGCGGTCTCCTGGCGCTCGGCCGGGAACAGCATGATTCCGGCCAGCACCGCGATCCCGCCGGCGATGGTCCAGCCGGTGAGGCCCTCGGCGAGGAAGACGACCGCGGTGAGCACCCCGAACAGCGGGATCAGATTCAGCGTCACGCCGGCGAGCCCGGCCGGCACGTACCGGATGACATGGTTGTAGAGCAGGAAGCTGCCGGCGAACCCGACGCCGCCGATGAGCGCGGCCACCAGCCAGTACTTCGGCGCCACGTCGGTCGGCAGCGGTTCCCGGCCGGACAGCCACTGCCAGGCCACCAGCGGCAGCGACAGCAACGCGCCGAAGCCGAACTGGTAGGCCGTCAACGGCAACGCGTCGATCGACGGGGCCAGCTGCGCGGCCGCGATCACGTAGACCGCCGCCGCCAGGTTTCCGCCCAGTATCAGCAGATCGCCGATGTTGAGCTCGGCCGAGAAGGTGAACACCTGCTCGATCAGCAGAACCCCCACCACGGCGAGCAGTAGTCCGATCATCGAACGCGCGCCGACCCGCTCGCGCAGCACGATGGCCGCGAGCGCGACCACGAAACAGGCTTCGCTGGCGCCGAGCAACGACGCGTTGGTCGCCGACGTGTAGGTGAGGCCGAGGGTCAGTGCTCCGTAGGCGAGGGTCGGCTCGAACCAGGCCAACACGGCCAGCCGACCCTTCCGTTTGACGCGGGGGATGCCGCGGACGGCGAGCACCGCCCACAGCACCACGGCCGCGGCCGCGAGCTTGACCAGCAACAGCGTCATCGGGCCGAAGCCGTCCAATGCGTACTTGGTCGCTGTTGTCGCAGCGCCCCAGCCGATCGCGGCCAGGACGAGCAGGAGTCGAGCTGACAAGTTGTTCATGGATTTCGACCACCCTGATTGGCGCTCCGGACGGGCGGCGGATGTCCCCGTTCCGCCCGCCCTCTCGGGGAACGCCTCGACGCTATGCCGCTGACCGTCACCAGCTCGTCACGTCGTGCAATGGACCCAGGATACCACTACACAAGGATGTTGCTGAACTGCCAGACATCCTCGTCCGGCCGGATACCGAGAAACCCGTCGAACGCACCACGATCGGCCGTTCCGGGAGTCCACTCGGTACGGATCGACGGGCACGGTCCCAGGTAGGGCTCGGCCACCGAGAGCACCTCGCGGTGGTCCAGGTCGTCCGGGACGCACAGGCCGAGTTCGCTGTGCCGCAACAGGTACCAGACCGCGCCCAGTACCGACGCGGCGACCTGCAGGGTGGTCGCGTTCTGGTGCGGCACCAGCGCGCGGGTCTCCTCGATGGTGAGCTGCGAGCCGGTCCACCAGCCGTTCAGGTCATGGCCGAGCAGCAGCACCCCGAGCTCGTCCATCCCGCTGACGATCTCGTCGGTCATGATGCGTTGCCGTTGCTGCAGCTGGAATCCACCCATCCGGCACTCGTGCACGGAGGCGATCGCCGCGTCGGTCGGCAGGTAGGCGTAATGCACCGTCGGACGGTAGATCGTCCTACCGTCGCGGCGAACGGTCAGCCTGTCGCTGATCGTGAAGGCCTCGCCGTGCCGGATCAGCATGCCGAGGATCGGGCCCGAGGAGGGCACCCAGGACCGCACCCAGGTCGACATGCCCGGCTGGGCCAGGCAGATCTGGTTACCCGGTCCGTCCCGGTGGCAAACCGCCCCCGGCGGCAGCGTCCGTTCGTGCGTCCCCCACCCGAGTTCGGCCGGGGCGACACCCTCCTCGAAGAACCCTTCCACCGACCAGGTGTTGACGAACTCGCCCACCTCTTTCGGGTGGTTTCCGATCTGGGTGTCGCGTTCCGAGATGTGCACCGCCTTCGTGCCGGTCTCCATCGCCAGCCGCCCGAAATCCCCCTCGTGCAACGCTTCCTCGAGCCGCGCCTGCCGGTCGGCGGACAGCGGCGCGCGGAGGTCGCCCGGGGATTTGAGCATCGCCGTGGCGAGATCTTCCAGCGCCACCTTGGTCCAGTGGCTCACCAGCCCGGGATTCGCGCCGTGCTCGACGATCGCGGTGGGGCCACGCCCGGCCCAGCCGGCGGCCAGCTTGCGCAGCGCCATGTGCCGCGCGTAGAGCGTCCGCTCGGCCGGATGCCGGCCGTCCATGTCCGCATACGGGTCCCACTGCTCGACCGAGGTGTCCACGTACCGGACCCCGTTGTCGTGGCACCAGGAGATGATGTCCTCGGCGCCGATGTTCCAGGACAGGTTGATCAGCAGGTCGCCCGGCCGAAGGTGCTCGCGCAGGGTCGCGGCGAGGTTGTCCGGGGTGATCCGGTGCCGCACGTAGCGTGCCCCGGCCGCGAGCGTTTCCGGGATGCGGTCCCGCAGATCCGCCATGTCCATGATGGTCAGCCGGTCGAAGGACATGTCCAGATGCCGCAGCAGCAACGGTTGCAGGCACTGGGAGACCGAGCCGCAGCCGAGCAGGAGTATCCGCCGGCCGAAGCCGATCCGGCGAGCCTCGTTCATGATTGATCTCCGATGCAGTAGGTGCGCAGCGGCGGGAACCCGTTGAATCCCACCGATGAGTAGCTCGCCGTGTACGCGCCGGCGGACAGGAAGTCGACCGTGTCACCGATGTCCAGGGCGAGCGGGAGGGAGTACTTGTGCTGGCGGCTGATCACGTCGACGCTGTCGCAGGTCGGCCCGGCCAGCACGACCGGGTTGGCCGGCTCACCGTGCCCGGTGGCCAGCCGGTACCGGATCGCCTCGCCCTCGGTCTCGGCGAGGCCGCCGAACTTGCCGGCGTCGAGGTAGATCCACCGGTCGCAACCGGTGCACGGCCGGCGCACGGACACCACCTGGGTGCGCAGCACGCCCGCCTCCGCGGTGAGGTACCGGCCCGGTTCGGACACGATCAGCGGCCGGTCCGTGCCGCCGAACCAGCGGTCCAGCGCGGCCTTGATCACCTCGCCGTACCGGCTGACCGGCGGCACCTCCTCGAGGTACTGGGCCGGGTACCCGCCGCCGATGTTCAGCATCTCCAGTTCGATGCCGGCCGCCTGCAACTCGGTGAACACCATGGCAGCGGTGGCGATGCTCGACTCCCACCGGTGCGGGTCGGTCTGCTGCGAGCCGACGTGGAAGGACACCCCGTACGGGGTCAGATCGAGCTTCGCCGCCTGCTGCAACAGTTCCACCGCAAGCTCCGGCGTGCAGCCGAACTTGTCGCTCAGCGGCCAGCGGGCGCCGGCGCTGCCGGCCAGCAGCCGGCAGAACACCTGTGCGCCCGGGGCCATCAGCGCCAACTTCTCCACCTCGCGGGTGCTGTCGAAGGCGAACATCCGCACGCCCGCCTCGTAGGCGCGGCCGATGTCGGCGAGCTTCTTGACGGTGTTGCCGTAGGACAGCGCCTGCGGCGGCACGCCGCACTCGAGACACATCTCGATCTCCGCCGGGCTGGCCACGTCGAACCGGGCGCCGAGCGCGGCGAGCCTGCGGATCACGGCCGGCTCCGGGTTCGCCTTCACCGCGTAGTAGGGCGTGGCGAACGGCATCGCCGCGCGCAGTTCGCGGTAACGCCTGCCGACCACCGAAAGGTCCAGCACCAGGCACGGCGTCGGCGGGTCTTCTTCCTCCAGGAACGCGGAGATCCGCGGGCTCATACCCATCATGCCGCCACCTCTTTGCTTGTCGACGCATCGCCGGCGAGCGAGACGTCCAGGGCGAGGGTCAGGCACCGGCAGCCGCCGCCGGCCTTCGCGAACTCGGACACGTCGCAGACCGCGACCTGGAAACCGCGCCGCTCCAGCACCCGGCCGAGCCGGGCCGAGCAGGCGGGCATGACCACGGTGCGGCCGACCACGACCGAGTTCGCGCAGAACATCGCCGCCTCCTCGACGGTGACCGGCACCGGGTCCGGAACCAGCCGGGCCAGCCGCTCCAGGCTCGGCGCGGTCAGTGCGCCGGGCGCGATCAACGCGGTGGTGCCGTCCAGCGGGCAGAAGGTGAGATCGACGTGGTAGAACCGCGGATCGGCCAGCTCCACCGTGGTGATGGTCCAACCGGCCCGCTCGGCCAGCTGCTGGTATGCGTCCACAGTGGACCGCTGGCCGTGCCCGGCGACCAGCGTGCCGGCGAACGGCAGCGCGTCACCCGCGCCCTCCTGCACCGCGTCGGGTGGGTCCGCGACGGTCCAGTCCCGGCCGGCCAGCCACCGGCACAGGTGGGCGATCTCCGGCGCCCGCTCGGCGTGCCGCATGCTGGCCGGCCAGTAGGTGGTGCCGTCGACGATTCCGGCGTTGGCGGTGAACACCATGTCCGGCAGTCCGGGCTGCGCGGGGACCTCGTCCACCACCGCGCCGGCCGCCCGCAGCGTGCCGGCCAGGCCGGCCCACTGCTCCCGAGCCCGGTCCCGGTCCACCCGCACCGAGGTGTCCATCCAGGGGTTGATGGAGTACGAGACCTCGAAGTAGTCCGGCGGGCACATCAGAAAGTGCCGTCCCCAGCTCAGTTCACTCATCGACTCGCGCCTTTCCATGGAAGTTGCCCCGGATCAGTACTCGAAAAGCTCCCGGTTGTACGCCACACGGGCCGGCCATGGATTGTGGTACTTGCCGCAGTCCTCGATCGGATGGCCGTGGAAGAGGCCGTAGTTCACGTGATCAGCGGGAAACTCCTTGTCGGTGATGTAGTCGAGGATCAGGTATTGCCAGACCTCGGCATCGACCTCACCGTAGGAATGGTGGACCAGCCGTTCGTCGGTGGTCACCGCGGTCGGCACCAGCACGTCGGTGTGGTAGACCGCCGAGTACCGGCTGGGGTCGAAGTTGGGTGGGATGTAGGCCGGCCGCTTACGGTCCGGCACGTCGTCCGGGCTCTCGTCGGACTCGTTGTGCCAGCTCGCGCTCGGCATGTGCGGGCAGCCGATGCCGCCGTTGCCGATCGACCGGAACGCGGTCTCCCGGACGAACTCCACGGCCTCCGGCAGAGTGTCGGCGAGCCCGCGGATCTTCAGCGAGTTGGCGAAGTGGCCGGGCGAGTTCATCGAGAACATCAGCCCGCCGGGCAGCCGGCGGTCGTGGTTGACCGTGCGGTGCGCGCCGGCGTAGAAGATGTTGCAGCCGGCCTTGAACACCGTCAGCTGGCCGTCGGACCGGCGCAGCGGCACCGCCTCGGTGTAGATCACGTCGGTGATGATCGGCGCGTGCTCGACCAGGTACAGGTTGGACAGCTCAACGCACACGTCGAGCAGTTCCTTGCCCGGCTTGGCATAGGCGAGCCGCCGGCTGTTGAACATGATCAGGAAGCCACTGCTCTCGCCGCGCTCGGCCCGGTCCTTCCAGGCCCGGCGGGCGTCCTGGATCTTCGCCGCGACGTAGTCCCGGTCCTCGGCCAGCTCCCACTCGTGGATCCAGCACAGGTCGATACCGAGGCCCTTGGTGGCGCTCTCGCCGTGCTCGTGATGCGAGGCCAGCCGGCCGAACAGGCACGGCTGGCGGCGGCCGGTCCACTTGAACAGGGCGGCCCGCTTCTCCTCCTCGGACGCCTCGTCCGACAGCAGCGTCTCCTGGGCCTGCCGCATGTCCTTGCCGAAGTCGAAGTCGTCCGGCAACTGCGGTAGCTCCGCGATGACGTCGGCCAGCGGTTTGATCCTGTCGGGATGTCCGGACAAGGTCGTGGTGAGGCTCATATTCGACTTTCCTCCTCAATTGAGCCGCGCAATCTCGCTGTAATTGAAGGTACCCTCTTCATTAGTGAGCCGGCCTAACTCAAGATAGCCAGGAAATCGGCCGATAACAACCTGTTCGCATTTTGTCACGATGCCGGCTACGTGCCTGTGACACCTCGGAGACGCCATTCTCGGCAATATCATCCGCGCTTTCCGACTGAGGAGATCGCAAATGGCACACGACGACGAGAATCGCCAGGTACCGCGAGACACGAATGATCACCCCACCGAGGGCCCGCCCGGTCAGGGGCCACCCCCGCCCTACCAGCCCGGAGAGCCACGGTGGGCGGCGTCCGGCCCCACCGTGGTCGGGCGGATGACCAGGGGCCGGCTGCTGGTGGCGATCGGCATCGGCGTGACCGTGGTGCTGGTCCTCGGGCTGGTGGCGGCGATCCGGCTCATCCCGGGCGGCCCGGACGCCGCCGCGGCGCAGGGTGACGACGGCCAGGGCGGGTTCGACCTACGCTCCGGCGGAGTGTTCCTGCAGTCCAACGACGAGCGGGGCAACGAGGTCGTCGCGTTCGCGCGGGGCGAGGACGGCAAACTGCGCGAGGCCGGCCGGTACAAGACCGGCGGCGTCGGCAGCGGCAGCTTCCAGGACAGCGCCCAGGGCATCGTGCTCGGCTCCCCGAACGGTGAGGCGTCCCCGCAACACCATGTGGACGACGCCCAACTGCTGTTCGTGCCGAACGCGGGCAGCAACACGATCTCGGTGTTCCGGCTCCAGGAGAACGGGCTGGAGCTCGCCGGGCAGTTCCCCTCCGGCGGTGAGACGCCGGTGAGCCTGACCGTCAACCACGGGCTGCTCTACGTGCTCAACAACGGCGAGTTCGACAACCGCTACATCCTCAACTTCCAGGAGGACGAGTTCCTGGACAACTGCACCACCGGGCAGAAGCCTTCGGTGACCGGTTTCCGGATCGGCGGCGACGGCACGCTGACCCAGATCGAGAACTCCACCCAACTGCTCAGCGAGGACGCGACCTCCGGCTGCGTGCAGGTCTCGTTCACGCCGGACGGCCGCAAGCTCATCGTCACCGAGCGGGCCGCGAGCGTTCCGGACGCGGAGCCGGGCAAGGGCGCCATCGTCACGTTCTCGGTCAACGCCAACGGCACGCTGAGCGGCAAGCAGGTGCTGGACCCGTCCGGCGCCGGCTCGTTCGGCTTCACCATCACGCGCAACAACCACATCCTGGTCTCCGAGAACAACCGTGAGGCGGAGGACGGCTCCACGTTGGCCAGCTACACGATGAAGGCCGACGGCACGCTCGAGGTCAACGGCGCCGGATCGGTGCCGGACAACAAGACCGACGCCTGCTGGGTCGTGTCCACCACCGACGGCAAGCTCGCGTTCGTCGCCAACGCCTTCGGCGGCGGCACCATCTCGTCCTACGGCGTGGACGGCGACGGGGTGCTGACCCTGCTGCACTCCTCGGCGACCGCGGCGAGCACCCAGGATCCCGAGGACGACCACCTCGGTGACGGCACCACCGACATGAGCCTCAGCCGGGACGACAGGTACCTGTACCAGCTGAACTCGATCGCCGGTGTGCTGCACGTATTCAAGGTCAACAACGGCGGGACGCTCAGCTTCGTCGAGGACCACCAGGTCTTCAACCTGACGCCCCCCGACGCCGGCGGCCACGCGGCCCCCTTCGGCCTCGCCGCGTTCTAAAGGCACCTCTCCCGCCAGGTGGCTTCGGTTCGACCGGAGCCACCTGGTTCCGTTGTGGATAATCGGGATCGACGGCGGGGTGGACCGAAAGGACGGACGATGCGCTACGTGGCCATCGGGGACAGCTTCACCGAGGGGGTCGGCGACGAGCGACCGGACGGCAGCCCGCGCGGCTGGGCCGACCTGGTCGCCGCCGGGCTGGCCGCGGGTAGTGGCGAACCGGTGCGGTACGCGAACCTGGCGATCCGCGGCCGGCTGCTCGAGCCGATCGTGACCGACCAGCTCGACGCCGCGCTGGCGATGTCCCCGACGCCCACACTGATCTCGCTCAACGGCGGGGGCAACGACATGATGCGGCCGGGCACCGACCTCGACCGCCTGGTGTCGCTGACCGAGCACGCGGTGCGCCGCTGCTCGGCGGCGGGCGTGCGGCTGCTGCTGCTCAGCGGCGCCGACCCGTCGCAGCGGCTGCCGTTCGGGCGGGTCATGCACCGCCGTGGCGCCGCGCTGACCGTCGCGGTCGGCCGGCTGGCCCGCGAGCACGACCTGCTGTTCGTCAACGTGTTCGACGACGTGGAGATCCGCCGGGCCGAGTACTGGTCGGCCGACCGCCTGCACCTGAACCCGGCCGGGCACCAGCGCGTCGCCGGCCTGGTGCTGAACGCCCTCGGGCATCCGGCCACCGCGCACCGGATCGACCCCGGACCGGCGCCGACCCGCCGGTTGCTGGCCGAGGCCCGGTTCTACCGCGAGCACGTCCTGCCCTGGGTGACCCGGCGGCTGCGCCACCAGTCCTCGGGCGACGGCCGACTGGCCAAACACCCGGAGTGGACCGCCGTGCCGGCATGACCCTTGTCACGCCCTCGGCAGGTGTGCTTACACTTCGTGCTGGGAGCGCTCCCAGAGCGGGGTGCGCCGACAGGTCGGGGGTGGCCGCATGGCACGGCACTGGGTACGACGTCTCACCGCCGCGCTCGCCGTTTCGGCGGCCGCGCTGGCCGGCACGGCCGTCCTGGTGCCGGAGGCGACCGCCGTTCCGGCCCGGGACTGGCTGCACGTGCAGGGCAACCGGATCGTCGACGAGGAGGGCAACCGGGTCTGGCTGACCGGGGCGAACTGGTTCGGGTTCAACGCCTCCGAGCGGGTGTTCCACGGCCTGTGGTCGGCCAACATCACCGAGCTCACCGCCGCGATCGCGCAGCGCGGCATCAACATCGTCCGGGTGCCGATCTCCACGCAGTTGCTGCTGGAGTGGCGCGCCGGGCAGACCGTGGCCCGCCCCAACGTGAACACCTTCGCCAACCCCGAACTGGCGAACATGAACAACCTGCAGATCTGGGACTTCTGGCTGGCGCTGTGCGAACGGTTCGGCATCAAGGTGATGCTCGACGTGCACAGCGCCGAGGCGGACAACTCCGGGCACATCTATCCCATGTGGTTCAAGGGAACGATCACCTCCGAGCAGTTCTACCAGGCCTGGGAATGGGTCACCGACCGGTACCGGAACAACGACACCATCGTCGCGATGGACATCAAGAACGAGCCGCACGGCACGCCGAACCAGCCGCCGCGGGCCAAGTGGGACGGCAGCACCGACACCGACAACTTCAAGAACGCCTGCGAGACCGCGGGCCGGCGGATCCTGGCGATCAACCCGAACGTGCTGATCCTGTGCGAGGGCATCGAGGTCTACCCGCGTCCCGGCGAGACCTGGAGCTCCCCCAACACCGACCCCGACCTCACCCCGAACTACTTCTACAACTGGTGGGGCGGAAACCTGCGCGGCGCCCGCGACTTCCCGGTCAACCTCGGCGCCAACCAGGACCAGCTGGTGTACTCGCCGCACGACTACGGGCCGCTGGTGTTCAACCAGCCGTGGTTCCAGGTGCCGTTCACCAAGGCCACGCTGACCACCGACGTGTGGCGGCCGAACTGGCTCTACCTGCACGAGGAGAACATCGCGCCGCTGCTCATCGGCGAGTGGGGCGGGCGTCTCGGCCAGGACGAGCGGCAGGACCGCTGGATGACCGCGCTGCGCGACCTGATCGTGGAGGAGGGTCTGCACCAGACGTTCTGGGTGATCAACCCGAACTCCGGTGACACCGGCGGCCTGCTGCTCGACGACTGGCGCACCTGGGACGAGCCGAAGTACAACCTGCTCAAGCCGGCACTGTGGCAGTTCAGCAACAAGTTCGTCGGCCTGGACCACCAGGTCCGGCTCGGCGGCGACGGCAGCACGACCGGGATCAACCTGGCCGAACGCTACAGCGGCGGGCCGGTCGACGGCACCGCTCCCACCGTGCCCACCGGGCTGACCTCGACCGGGACCACCGCCTCGTCGGTGTCCCTGTCCTGGACGGCGTCCACCGACAACGTCGCGGTGACCGGCTACCAGGTCTTCCGCAACGGCGCGGTCGTGACCACCGTGCCCGGCACGACGTTCACCGACACCGGCCTGGCCGGCGGCACGGCCTACAGCTACACGGTGCGAGCCCGCGACGCCGCCGGCAACGTCTCCGCCGCGTCCGCGGCCATCACCGCCACCACCCAACCCGGCGGCGGCGGCGGTTCCGGGTGCACGGCCGTCTACCGCACCACCAACACCTGGGACACCGGCTTCCAGGGCGAGGTCACGGTGACCAACACCGCCACCACGGCCAGCCGGGGCTGGTCGGTCCTGCTCGCCCTGGGCAGCGGTCGCACCATCGGCAACCTGTGGAACGGCGTCCTGACCGGCAGCACGGTCACCAACGCCGGGCACAACGGCGCCCTCGCCCCCGCCGCGAACACCACCTTCGGCTTCGTGGCCAGCGGCGCGGCAGCCGGTGGAATCACCGTGACCAGCTGCACCAGCAGCTAGCTGGGGCGTTTGGGTCCTGATCGGGTACACTGTGGGCAGTGGCCCGCGTTCGGGCCATCCGTTTTGTTGTCCAGGTCACGCGTGCCGCGACCACATCGGGTTCGCGCCGGGCCGGACAACCCCCCGACAGTCTTTGGAGTAACCGTATGGCGGCTCGCCGCCCCCGTTCCACCACCGCGCCCACGCCCGGAACCTTCAGCGAGTTCGGCCTGCCGGCCGAGCTCGTCACCGCGCTGGCCGCCCAGGGCATCACGACCCCGTTCCCCATCCAGGCCGCCACCCTGCCGGACGCGCTCGCCGGCCGGGATCTCCTCGGCCGCGGCCGGACCGGCTCCGGCAAGACCTACGGGTTCGCGCTGCCCGTGCTCACCCGGCTGGCCGCCAGCCCGGCCCGCCGCCAGCCCGGCCGGCCCCGGGCGCTGATCCTGGCGCCGACCCGCGAGCTGGTCCGCCAGATCGAAGCGTCGATCAAGCCGCTGGCCCGCGCGCTGTCGCTGCGCACGCTCACCGTCTTCGGCGGTGTGCGCGCCAACCCGCAGATCGCCGGCCTGCGGTCCGGGGTCGACGTGCTGATCGCCTGCCCGGGCCGGCTCCTCGACCACATGTCCGCCGGGCACGCCCGGCTGGACGCCGTCGAGATCACCGTGCTCGACGAGGCCGACCACATGGCCGACCTCGGCTTCCTGCCGTTCGTCACCCGGCTGCTGGACCAGACCCCGCGGGACGGCCAGCGGCTGCTGTTCTCCGCCACGCTGGACGCCGAGGTCGACGTCCTGGTCAAGCGGTACCTGAAGAATCCGGTCACGCACAGCCTGGACCCGGTGGCCACGCCGGTCAGCGAGATGACCCACCACGTGCTGCGGGTCCAGCCCGCCGCCCGGCTCGACGTCCTGGTCGACCTCACCGCGGCCCCCGGACGCACCCTGGTGTTCACCCGCACCCGCCGCGGCGCCCAGCGCCTGACCCGCCAGCTCATCGCCGAAGGCGTGCCGGCCGTCGAGCTGCACGGCGATCTCGGCCAGCAGGCGCGCACCCGCAACCTGCAGGCGTTCGCCGACGGCAGCGCCGCCACCCTGGTGGCCACCGACATCGCCGCCCGCGGCATCCACATCGACGACGTCGCGCTGGTCATCCACGCCGACCCGCCGAACGAGCACAAGGCCTACCTGCACCGGTCCGGCCGCACCGCCCGGGCCGGCGCGTCCGGCACCGTGGTCACCCTCACCACCGACGCGCAGCTCGCCGACGTGCAGGCGCTGACCCGCAAGGCGGGGATCAAGCCGACGACCACCCAACTGCGTCCCGGCCATCCGCTGCTCGCCGAGCTCGCCCCCGGCGAGCGCACCTACGTGGCGCCCCCCGCCAAGGGACCCAGCGCACCGCCGGCCCGCCGGACCGGCGGGCCCCGCGGTTCGGTCACCGGATCTCGGAAACCGGCCCGCGCCAAGCAGGCGGGCGCCAAGCCGTTCGCCACCGGAGCCAAGCCGGCCGCCCCCGCGGCCTTCTCCGCCGGCTCCCGCGCCGGTCGCCGCCGCGCCCGCCCAGGCCTCGACGGCCCAGCCGGCTCCCGAGCCGGTCGCCGCCGAGCCGGTCGCTACAGAACCTCGGGCCGATCCGGCGGGGGC
>NZ_DASTBH010000503.1:0-7034 GCF_035712165.1 Actinophytocola sp.
GGATCTGCCGCCTGGTCCGGAGTTCTCCGTTCCCTGCGCGCGAACAGTAAACCAGGTGAACGGGTCGGCCACCAGCATTAAATGAGTCCCCTGCCGGTGCCCAGATACCTCGTTCCACAAATTTCGTTGTTGACTGTCACCAGCTGTGATGACTAACGTGCTGAACCATTCTTTCAATACTGACGCGGTGGGTGATCGATGAAGGCGGACAGGTTCGGAATACCGCGGCAGAGCTGGCTGCTGCTTCTGGTCGGCCTGATCGACTCGATCGGCACCGGACTGTTCCTCGCCGGCTCGGCGATCTTCTTCACCCGCAGCGCCGGCCTGAGCCCCACCGAGGTCGGCGTCGGGCTGACCCTCGGCGGGTTGTGCGCCCTGCTTCTGTTGACCCCGTTGGGAATGCTGGCCGACCGGATCGGTCCGCGGGCCGCCGGGGTGCTGATGCACCTCTGGCGGGCAGTGGCCTTCGCCGGTTTCGCGTTCGTGCACGACTTCGGGACGTTCCTGCTCGTGTCCTGTCTGGTCGCACCGCCGACCAGAGCGATCGAGCCGATCGGACAGATGTTCGTGGACCGGCACGTGGGCGCCGGCCTGCGGATGCGGGTGATGTCGGCCCTGCGGCTGGCCTACAACCTGGGGTTCACCCTCGGGGCGTTGCTCACCACCGTGATCCTCGCGGTGGACACCCGGGAGGCGTTCCTGGCGATCGTGCTCGGCGACGCGGTGACCTTCCTCTTCGCGGGCTTGTTGTTGCTCAAGGTTCCGCTGCTGGAGCAGACCGCCTCCGCTCGGCACACGGTGACCGGCTGGCCGAAGTCGTTGCGCCAGGGCCGGTACCTGATCGTGGCCGGGCTCAACGGAATCCTGATGATGCACATCCCGCTGCTGAGCATCGGCGTGCCGCTGTGGGCCACGCTCTACACCGACGCGCCCCGGCTGATCGTCGGCCCGCTGATCGTGGTGAACACGGTCATGGTCCTGTCGCTGCAGATGCGGTTCAGCCGCGGCACGGACACAGTGGACAGTGGGGTCCGGCTGATGCGCTGGGCCGCGGCCTGCCTGGCGGCGTTCAGCGTGATCGTCGCGTTCGCCGGGCACCTCAACGCGTTCTGGGCCTCCGCGGTGCTGCTGGCCGGCGTGGTGGTGATCACCTTCGGCGAGATCATGCAGGTGACCGGCGGCTGGCTGCTGTCCTACGAGCTCGCGCCCCAGCAGCGGCAGGGCGAGTACCTGGCGGTGTTCAGTCTCGGCGTGGCCGCCATGTACCTGGTCGGCCCGACGCTCATCACGGTGGGCATCATCGAGCGCGGGGTGACCGGCTGGCTGGTGCTCGCCGTGGTCTTCGCGGCGGTCGGGTTGACCATCGGGCCGGCCGTGACCGCGGCCAGGCGCCAGATCGACGCCGTGCCGGCCGGCCGGTGACAGCTCAGACACCATGGCCACGCACCGCCCCGGTGCAGAGGTAACCCCACTGCCGGTCGTAGTCGGCCAGCAGCAACCGGGAATGCGCCGCCATCCGGCCGGCCAACTCCCACCACACGCCGGTGTAGGGCTGCCCGGCCGGCGCCGGCACTGACTTGTCCACAGTGGACAGCTCGGTGCCGGTGATCACCACCGGTTCCGGCCCGGGACCGGACAGGTCGGCGAGATCCGCGGCGAGCCGGTCGGCGACCTCCGCCGGTGGCACGCCGCGATGCTGACGGACCAGCACCGCGTCCGGCTCCCGGGTCTCCTCCAGCAGCAGCGCGACGGCGGCGTGCCGGTCCGGGACCGGCGCCGGCTCGGCCAGCTCGTAGTGCAGACCGGACTGCTCGGCGACGATCAGCAGCGCCCGGCGGCACACACCGCTCGCGGCGTAGGCGCCGATCAGTCGCAGCGCGGTGAACGCCCCGGCCACACCCTGGTCGCACACGGCGAACGACAGCGGGTCACCGGGACAGCGGCTGCCCAGGTAGGTGGCGGTGTTGCGACCGAACCGGACGTCGTGCACCGCGTGCACGAGCACCAGCACGTCCACCGGGGACCGGGGTTCGGTGACCGTTCGGATGAGCGGGTCGGCCATGTCGCCGTAGGAGTGACCGGTGCCGGCGGCGATGACGTCCTCGCGCACCGCCAAGCCGTACGGGGCGACCATGTCGGCCAGGTAGCCACTCAGCCCGGGGTCGGCGACCAGCGCCGAGTCCTGGTCGAAGCGCAGCCGCCCGGCCCGGCTCACCCGCAGCCGGACGGGCGCGCCGCGCGCCTCATCCAGCGGTCCGGTCTGGAACATCGGTCCTCACTCGCCGCCGATCGCGTGCTTGGCCACGAAGTCGGCCAGGCTGCCGATCGACTCCAGGTCCCGCCGCTCGATGTCCTCGACGTCCACGTGGATGTCGAGGTCCTCCTCGAGTGCCAGCAGCAACTCCAGCGTGGCCGACGAGGTCATGCCCAACTCGTCGAACAACCGGGTGTGCTCCGGCAGCGTCGTCGTCTCGCGGCCCAGCGTCCGGTGCAACGCCGTGCCGATGCTGTGCACCACCCGCTGGCGCAACTCCTCCATCGTCGTCAGGCTCCTTTCTGGGTCAGTGTTCGAACACCATCGCCGAGAACGTGGCGCCGTAACCGGCGGCCGCCACCAGGTAGAAGTCGCCCGGTTCCAGCAGTCCCTTGTCCAGCGCGGTGCGGTAGTTGATGAACGCGTCGGCGGCGAACGTGTGCCCGACCCTCGGCACGTTGTGCAGCATCACCCGGTCGGACGGGAACCGCAGCAGCCGGCTGACCCGCTGCCAGGAGCCCATGTTCACGTTGTGCGGCAGGATCAGCGCCAGGTCGTCGACCCGCAGTCCGGCCCGCTCGACGGCCGCGAGGATCACCCCGGCGAGCAACCCGCGGTACTCGGCTGCGAACCGCTCGGCGAAGCCGGCGTTGCCCGGCAGCCACTGATCCAGGTCGCCGCGCTGCCGGCTCACATAGGACAGCACCCGGTCGCGCCGGCCATCGGCGGAGACCAGGCAGGCGCCCGATCCCTCGCCGAACACCCGGGCCTCCGGCGGCAGCCGCACGTCCTGGGTGAACACCGTCTCCCCCGCGACGATCAGGGCCAGCGCGTCCGGCACGCCGTCGGTGCGCAGCAGCCGGCCGGCCAGGTCGATCGCCAGCAGGTTCGACGCGCAGGCCTGGTGGGTCACGGTGAACGCCAGCGCGTGCCCCAGTCCCAACCGGTCGCACAGTTCGTGCAGCGGGTTCACCGGAAACGGCGTGGTGACCGGAACTCCGCGGGCGTAGAGCACGTAGCGCACCCGGTGCTCCTGGCCCCGCAGTTCGTCGAGCGCGCCGGTGGCGGCGGTGAGCAGGTCCAGCGGCGTCTCCTCCGGGCGGGCGCGGCACACCTCGGACAGGCCGTGGAACCGGTGCAGCACCCGCACCTGGCCCGGGGTCAGGCCGAGTTGTGTGGCCAGGTCCCCGATCGGAACCCGGCGGTCCGGGAGAAACGCCGCCACGGCGTCCAGCGCGGTCATGTGACCCGCACCGGCAGACTGTCGTAACCGCGCAGCATCAGCTTGTCCCGCTCCCCGGGCGGTCCGGCCAAAGCCAGGTCCGGGAAGCGCCGCAACAGCATGGGCAGGGCCAGCTGGCCCTCGTGCCGGCTCAGCGCGGCGCCCAGACAGTAGTGCAGCCCGCTGCCGAACGAAGCGTGCTGGTTGTCCATTCTGGACGGATCGAACACGTCCGGGTCGTCGAACCGGGCCGGGTCCCGGTTCGCGGCGCCGTAGAGCACCAGCACCCGGGTCCCGGCCGGAACCTCGACGCCGAGCAGCTCGGTGTCCCGCCCGGCCCACCGGATGCTGAACTGCACCGGCGCCTCGTAGCGCAGGATCTCCTCGACACAGCCGGGCAACCGCTCGGGTTCGGCCAGCAGGGCGGCGCGCAGCCGCGGCCGGTCCAGCAGCAGCGTCAGCCCGTTGCCGATCATATGCGTGGTGGTCACGAAGCCCGCGTTGAACATCGTGATCAGGTTGGCCAGCAGCTCGTCGTCGGACAGTTCGGCGCCGAGCTGCTGGGCTCGCACCAGGGCGCTGATCAGATCGTCGCGGGGGGCGGCCCGGCGGGCCGCCACCAGGTCGGCGAAGTAGCCGGTCAGCTCCTCGGCGGCCTGGTCGGCGGCCCGCAGCCCGCGCCAGGCCATGCTGCCCAGGTCGAGGATCGCGCCGAAGGCCCGCACCCGGGGCGGAAACCACGCCCGGTCCGGCTCCGGCACCCCGAGCAGCTCGCCGATCACGTTGCTGGGCAGCGGAAGCGCGAACTCGGCCAGGAAGTCCACCGGCGCGCCGCCGGCGCCGAGCTCGGCCAGCCGGTCCAGCAACGTCTCGACGATCCGCACGATCGCCGGCTCCAGCGCGGCGATCCGGCGGGGCGTGAACACCTGGCCGAACAGCCGCCGCACCCGCAGGTGGTCGGGCCCGTCGGTGAAGAAGACCGACCGGGTCAGCGTGCGCAGCGCCGGGTGGTCCGACCACGGCAGGCCCCGGCGGTCCGGGTAGTCGGTGTCCATCACGCGGAACGTGGGATCCCGCATGACCCGGTTCACCGCCTCGTACCCGTGCACCACCAGATCGAACTTGTCCGCTGTGGACAGCCGGCAGACCGGCCCGGCCCGGTGCAGGTCGGCGTAGTACGGGTACGGGTCCCGCCGGCCCTGCTGGGACAGCAGGCCGGCGAGCGAGACGGCGGCCAGGGTGGTCATCGGTTCTTGAGCACCCCCTGGATCGCCGCCAGCAGCTGGGCCCGGCCGGGTTGCACCGCGCGGTCCAGCTCCAGGGCGAACGGCAGCACGGCGCCGTCCGGCCGGGTGACCCGCGCGGGTGGGGCGGACAGCCCGAACTCGGTTGCGGTGGCGAGGATCTCGGCGGCCAGCCCGCACATCCGGTTGCCGTCGTCGACCACCACCAGCCGGCCGGTCTTGGCGACCGAGGCGGCCAGGCCGTCCCAGTCGAACGGATAGACGGTGCGCGGGTCGAAGACCTCGATCGATGCCTCGGCGGCCAGTTCCTCCGCGACCGCCAGCGCGTCGTGCACCAGGTGGCCGATGGCGACCACGGTGAGGTCGGTACCGTCCCGGTGCACCCGGCCCAGACCGAGCGGAACCGGCCGCAGTTCGGCGAAGTCGACGTCGGCGCGGAGGTTGAGGGCGCCGGCCGGGGCGAACACCGCGACCGGGTCGTCGTCGCGGATGGCGCTGACCAGCAACCCGTAGGCGTCGGTGGGAGTGGCCGGCACCACGGTCTTGACGCCGACGTGGGCGAAGAGACTGTAGGGGTGGTCGGAGTGCTGGCCCGCCCAACCGGTGCGGGAGCCGGAACCGGGCACCAGGTAGGTCACCGGAACCCGGCACTGCCCGCCGGTCATCAGCGAGAACTTGTGGGCCTGGTTGGCGATCTGCTCGAACACCAGGAACATCAGCGAGGGGATCTGGAACTCGATCACCGGCCGCAGGCCGGCCAGCGCGGCGCCGGTGGCGAAGCTGGTGAACGCCTGCTCGGACAGCGGGGTGTCCAGCACCCGGTCCGGGCCGAACCTGCGCTCCAGCCCGGCGGTCACGTTCGACACGGCGACCCGGACGTCCTCGCCGAGCACGAACACCGCCGGATCCCGCTCCAACTCGTCGGACAGGGCCCGGTTGAGCGCCTTCTGGTAGGACAGCCACGGCATCTCAGCCACCACCCGTCCGGGCGCGCAACCCGGTGGCGTACAGGTGGTCCAGGGCGCCAGCCGGGTCCGGGTGCGGACTGTCCAGCGCGAAGCCGACCGCGTCGTCCAGCAGCGCCTCGATCTCGGCGTCGATCCGGGCCCGGTCCGCCGGGTCCAGCCGGCCGCCGGCCAACTCGACCGGATCCCGGGACCGGCCGCGCTCGACCTCCGCGTCGTCGCGGTAGCGCACCCGGGCCTTGTGCTCCCAGGTGTGGTGCGCGTCGAACCGGTAGGTCTGGCATTCCAGCAGCGTCGGCCCGAACCCGGCCCGGGCCCGGGCCACCGCGTCGCGGGCCGCGGCCAGCACCGCTTGCGGGTCCATGCCGTCCACGGTCAGCGCCGGCATCCCGAACGCGATGCCGCGCGCGGTTATCGTTCCGGCCACCGCGTCGGCCAGCCGCAGGGTCGTCGCGTAGCCGTTGTTCTCGCACACGAACAGCACCGGAACCCGCCACAGCGCGGCCAGGTTCATCGACTCGAGCAGCACCCCCTGGTTGACCGCCCCGTCGCCGAAGAAGCTGACCGCGACCGTGTCCCGCCCGGACCGCCGGGCCGCCCACGCCGCGCCCACCGTGATCGGCCCGTTGGCGCCGACGATCGCGTTCGCGCCGTAGATCCCCAGCGCGAAGTCGGCCGCGTGCATCGACCCGCCGCGGCCCCGGTTCAGCCCGGTGGACCGGCCGGCCAACTCGGCCAGCATCCGGGCCGGGTCGGCGCCCTTGGCCAGCACGTGCCCGTGCCCGCGGTGCGTGCTGGTGATCACGTCGTCGGGCCGCAGTGCCGCGCACACGCCTGCAGCGATGGCCTCCTGCCCGATGTAGGGATGGATGCCGCCGACGATGTCGCCCGAGGACACGAGCCCGATCGCCCGCTCCTCGAAGCGGCGGATCAGCCGGACCGTTCGGTACAGGCCGGCCGGGGTGCCCGGCGGGTCTGCCATGCGTTCTCCTTCAGTTCGGGCGCACCGATGCCTCGATGACGCCCTCGGCCAGGTCCGCTGTGGACGGACGGACCGCCGTCACCTCGAACCCGGCCCTGGACAACAACTCCTGGTACTCCGCGGCCGTGCGGTCATGACCTTCGAGCATGCCGAGCATGAGCAGGTCGACCATGGCCGTGGCGGCCGAACCTCCGTCCTCGGGCAGAAACTTCTCGAACACGAACAGCCGGGCGTGCCGGCCCATCGCGGCGGCGACCCGGCGCAGGATCGCCTCGGCGGGCGCGTCGGTCCAGTTGTGCAGGACCCGGGCCAGCACGTAGCCGTCACCCCCGCCGGGGACCTGGTCGAAGAAACTTCCTTCGACCAG
>NZ_DASTBH010000504.1:0-6465 GCF_035712165.1 Actinophytocola sp.
GATCTCACCTGCCCAGCCTGTGCCGCGCTCATTGAACGTCGACGCCAGCGTGGGCGCGCTCGTTGCCGCATTCCCACCCGGCAACGCCGCCGCGATCGCATCCAGGCCGGTGCCCGGCTGCACCGCCCTGGCCTGGTCCGCGGCGGATCCCGCCGCCTTGGCCGCGCTGCGCAGCTGACCGATCTGAACCTCGAACCCGCTCACGGCCCCGTGACCCCCGCGCCCGAATTGATCATCAGCCGCACTGTACGGGAGTTCGGCGGCGGGCAACCCCGATTCGCGCGACTTGACGCATGCCGATATGGGCATATGATTGCGGCTGTGGCACGAGCAGCGACTACGTCGGACGTCTTCAACGCGATCGCCGAGCCGCAGCGCCGGGAGATCCTGGTGCTGTTGCGGGCGGGCGAGCGGCCGGTGACCGAGTTGGCCCGGGAGTTGGGGATGACCCAGCCGCGCGCGTCCAAGCACCTGCGGGTGCTGCGGGAGGTGGGTCTGGTGGCCGACCGCAAGGCAGGCAAGCAGCGCCTGTACGGCCTGGACGCTCGCGGGCTGCGGCCGGTGCACGAGTGGACCGGCGGGTTCGAGCGGTTCTGGAACGAGAGTTTCGACCGCCTGGACGCCTATGTGCAGGACCTGAAGCAGGCACGGCAGGAGGAATGACTGATGGCAGCGGCACAGCAGGATACGGGGGTGGCCGAGCGGGAGATCGTGATCTCCCGGGTCATCGATGCCCCGCCCGAGTTGGTGTTCGAGGCGTTCACCGAGGTTCGGCATCTGTCGCGGTGGTGGGGGCCGGAGGGGTTCAGCACGACCACGCGGTCCTTCGAGTTCGGAGTCGGCGGGGAGTGGGAGTTCGTGCTGCACGGGCCGGACGGGACGGACTATCCCGAGTGGATCCGGTGGACCGAGATCGTATCGGCGGAGCGGATCACGTTGCGCCACGGTGAGTTCCGCGGCGACCCGAACGCCTTCGAGTCGGTCCTGACGTTCGAACCGGACGGTGCGGCGACCCGGATCGTGATGCGCACGGTGTTTCCCACCAAGGAACTGCGCGCGGAGGCGGTCGAGAAGTACCGCGCGATCGAGGGCGGGCAGCAGACCCTGGCCCACCTGGCCGCCTACGTCGCCGAGATCGTTGGCAAGGGAGCGCGGGACTGATGGCCGGAAAGGTGTTCTTCAGCGTGTCGATGTCGCTGGACGGGTTCGTCGCGCCCGGGTCCAACGCCACCGCCGCCCGCGCCATGGCGGAGTTCAGCGCGCCCGGCACACGGGACGACCAGGAGGTGCGGCGCTGGATGGCGCAGTGGATGGACCTGCACCAGTGGATCTTTCCGCTGCGGTTCTTCCGGGAGAACCTCGGGTTCGGCGAGGGGGGTGAGGAGGGACGCGACAACGACATCGCGCGGGAGACCTTCGAGCGCACCGGGGCGAGCGTCATGGGCAGGCGCATGTTCGACCTCGGCGAGCGGTCGTGGCCGAAGGAGGCGCCGTTCCACACCCCGGTCTTCGTCGTGACGCACACCGGGCGCGACCCCTGGCAGCGGCCGGGCGGGACGACGTTCCACTTCGTCAACGACGGCATCGAGGCCGCGCTGGACCAGGCCCGCGAGGCCGCAGGCGACCGAGACGTCCGCATCGCCGGCGGCGGTGCGACGATCCTGCAGTACGTCAACGCCGGCCTGATCGACGAGTTCTCGATCACGTTGTCGCCCGTGCTGTTCGGCTCCGGCACCCGCCTGTTCGAGGGCGTGGACCCGGACCGCGTGGCCCTGGAGCCGCTCCGCGCCGAACCCTCCCCGAGGGCGACGCACCTGACCTACGCCGTGCGAAAGCGGTAGACGACCGCCGGCGGTGTGCGTGGAGTGCGGGGACTCACTGCGCAATCGGCCCCGCGGCCGATCCTGAGCGGTACGGTGGAAGGACCTGGCGGTGTTGCCGCTGCCGAGGCTTCGGCGTGTCCGAAGGAGACTGGACCCGAGCCCGTCGCGGGCGAACCCGAGGATCGAGCGAGCGCCGCCATGACCGACCTGATCATCGCGATCGCGCTGTGTGTGGCGGTGGCCATCGCCTACGCGACGGCGGCGCTCATCCAGGCTCGGCATGCGCACCTGTCCGTGCGGGAGCTGGTCGGGGTCCCGGTGCTGTGGGTGGCGTTGGGGCTCAATGGTCTGGGCGCCGCGCTGCACGTCACCTCGCTGGGTTTCGGTCCGCTGTCGCTGATCCAGCCGCTGGGCGTGCTCACCCTCGTCATCGCCGTTCCCCTCGCGGCGCTGATGGCGCGGCGCCGGGTGTCCCGGCTGGAGTTGAGCGGCGTGACCTACACGGTGCTGGGTCTCACCGGCCTGACCCTGCTCATCTCCACCGGCGGCGGGACCCGGACGCTCGCCTCCGGTGAGCTCGTCGGACTGCTCGTCGCCACGGCCGCCCTCCTGACGGTTCTCGGTCTGCTGGGCCGGCGACCGGGGGCATCGACGCTCTGGGAGGCGGTCGCCGGTGGCGCTGGGTACTCGGTCTGCTCCGCACTGTGCCAAACCGTGGTGGTGACCGTGGGCGCGGCCGGCGCGACGGCGCTGCTGCGGCCCATCATGATCCTCGCCATCCTCGGCATCGGCGTGTTCGCGGTCACCGCGACCGTGCTCACCCAGCGGTCCTACCGCAACGGGCTCGGCGCGCCGCTGGCGGTGACCAACCTCGTCAACCCCGCCTCCGCCACCATGATCGGGGTGGTCCTGCTGGGTGAGCGCCTCGGCACCACGCCCGTCGAAGTGATCGTCGCCGCCGGCTGCGCGCTGCTCAGCGGCTTTGGCGTGGCCCGGCTCGCCCGCGCCCGAAACGTCGACACCGCCCTCGCCGCACCGGCACCATCACCCGAGGACCTCAGCGTCGTCGGTGCGCCATCCACTGCCAGATGTGCGTCCCGTTGACGGCCGGGTCGTTGCGGGCGACGTAGATCCAGGACCAGTGGCCGGGGAACTGGTGGCCGTTCCAGATGACGTGGTCGTAGAGGGTCATCAGGGAGCCGGGGATCAGGTCGTGGGCGTGGACGGTGTTGGCCACCGGATCGACGGTGGTGTCGTCGCGGGAGGCCACCAGCCAGGTGGGGGTGCTGATGGCGGCCAGTTCGGCGTCGGAGATGCGGGGCGGTTCGCCCGGCTGCCGGGGTGTGACGACCCCGCAGATCGGGACGGACGCGGCGAACATGGTGGGGTAGACGGTGGTCATCTTCAGGCTCATGTAGCCGCCGTTGCTGGCGCCGACAACGTAGATGCGGTCGGGATCGACGGACCGGGCGCGGACGACGTCGTGGATGATCTCGTTGATCAGCGGGGCGAACCGGGGGCCGTCGTCCAGCCAGGCCGACGTGCTCTGCGGGGCGAGGACGTGGGCGCCGTTGAAGATCCGTTGGGCCTGCCGGGTGGCGAACCCCAGGGCGCCGCGGTTGGCGCGCAGCGTGGTTTCGTTGTCGTAGTAGTCGTCGGGCAGGGAGGCGCCCTCGCCGCCGCCGTGCAGCCAGACGACCAGGGGGTGCCGGCCGCGCCGGGTGGGGGAGTAGAGCCGGTACTTCATGCCGGAGCCGGAGACGTGATGGCTGAAGGCGTCCACCTCGGGGTTGGCCAGCCGGCCCTGCACGAAGCGGGCGATGGTGACCGGGCGGCCGTGGCGCAGCCGGATCGGGGTGTTCTGGGTGATGGTGTAGTCCAGGTCGAGTTGGACGTTGCGGAAGATGCGCACCAGGAAGCCCAGAGTGTTGCCGCCGGTCTGGCCCTCGGCGAAGCTCAGGTCCAGCACGATGTTGCCGTGGTGGTCGAGCCGCACGGCGGTCACCGGCCGGTCGAGGTCGTAGCCGACGACCTGGCCGCCGGTGTCGACCGGGCTGGTGGCCTTGGCGTGCACGGTGAACGTGCCGGTGGTCAGGCTCGCCGGGTCGATCGGCCCGAGCCGGGAGGTGTCCAGGGTGAGCGAGGTGACCTGCTCGCCTCCGTCGAGCGTGACCGCGTTGAGGACGAAACCCAGGCTGGTGCGGTGCTGGCCCTCGGCGTGGGCGACGCCCGGCAGCGTCAGGCCGGCGGCCGCGCCTGCCCCGACCGACAGAGCGGTGCGACGACTGATCGACATGGCCATGTGAACTCCTTCGAGCCACACCGACGAAACGGTGCCGCGGGTGTTCAGAGGTTGTGCCGCAAGCTCAGAGTAGGCCCGATCAGAACCGGTCGGTACCGGTGAGCTCGTGCTCGAAGGCGTCCGCGTGCGCGACGACCTGCAGCAGCGGGCGCTCGAACTCCTCCTGGATGCTCAGGTCCGCCAACGGCACGGCGTGTTTGACCAGCGCGACGCCGTCCACCACCGCAACGCCGCCGATCACCACTGTTCCGGCGAGCTCGAGCAGGCGCCGCAGGTCGACCTTGTCGGCCCAGCCGACCGGCGAGGAGATCTCGATCAGCTCCGCCCCGTCCGGGTCGCTCAGGTGGTGCACGGCCACCTGCTGGGTCCGCCCGCCCTCGGTGCTCAACCGGAAGCGCAGCCAGCTGTCGTTTTCCTCCAGCACCTCATACCGCAGCCGAACATAGTTGATCACGTCCAGCCAGATGCTCACCCCGGTCTCCTCCCGCCGCCGACCCTCGCGCTGAGCGCAGCATCTCACGCCCTGACCCCCGTGATCCGGTCGACGACCGTGTCGAGCCGCGTGTTGCTGGACAGGTCCGCGTCGCGTGCCGTCGCCACCAGCCGGTCGCGCGTGGCGGACACCGCGCCGAACTCGCCGAACGCCTGGCTGGGCGCCGGGCCGACGGGGTTGCCGAGCGCGTCCACGAGTTGCCCGGTCAGCGGGTCGACGTGCAGCCCGGTGAGGTCGATGTCCCGGTACGGCGGCAGCCGGAGGGTCCTGGGCCGCGGCGTTCGCAGCCGCCACGCCCGCCCCTCGTCGGCCTGCTCACCGTCGAGTCGCGGGTAGAAGCCGTGCTCGGCCGCCGTTCCGTCGGGGTCGAAGCGCGGCAGCGCCGGCAGCACCAGGGTGTCGCCGCGCCGAACCAGCAGGGTGGTGATCGGGGGGCTGACCGGCGGCCAGGCCGGGCAGAGTCTGGCCGTGGTCCAGAACGGGTGCTCGACGGCCGGATCGTCCACGGGCAGCACGGGTGTCGCCGGCCAGACCGATCGCCATGGCCCGGCGGCCGCCGGGAGGCCGCCGCCCTGGAGCAGGCAGACCTGCACGAGCAGCGCGGTGCCGCTCAGCAACTGCTGCGGGAGGCCGTCGGAGCGGTCGGCGGCCGGAATCACCGCGGTGGCGGGCGAACGGTAGGCCGAGGCGTCGGGCATGGCCCTGATCAGCTGCGCCGACGCCACCGCCGACGCCGCCACGACGAGGTGGGTCCCGAACGCGAGCAGGTCTTCGGTGGATCCGGGGGCGACCGGCCTGGTCCGGCACAGCTCGGCCAGTTGGGCCCGCAGCTCGAAAGCGGTCAGCGAGCCGATGTCGACTCGGGTGAGGAAGCAGAGCTCGCGCGACCGGGAGTCGAGGACCGGCAGGAGGTCGTCGCCGGTGCCGGCCGGTCGCTCGACGGTGTTCCACAGGTTCTCCGCGGTGGCCAGTTCCGCGGCGTCCGGGGGCGCGCCGAGGAGTGCGGACAGGAACACCGACTCCAGCCCGGCGAACGAGTGGCGAAACCTGGCCACCGCACACGCGCCGCGGAGGATCTTCTGGTTCGCGGCGGCGTCGGTGGCCGCGAGTTGTCCCAGCCCGGCGACGACGGCGGTGTCGCGCCACGGCACCGCGAGCGGGCCGGTGTCGGTGGCGGCCAGTTCGGCCACGCCGCGCAGGCCGCTCTGCGTCGGGACACCACGGGCCACGGCGGGACCGAACTCGATCGTTCCGGTGGAGTTGTCGACCGAAGTCATGGGACATGTCCTTCCACAGCCGGGAGGTCAGCGGCGGGCGCGCGCCCGGAGGACGCGCAGCACGTGACCGAGCGTGTCGTCGGGGCGGAACCCCTCGAGCCTGAGCCGGTTGACGACCTCGTGCGACGGAACCTGACCCCAGGTCTGCGTGCCGCGCCCGGTCCCGGCGAGTTGGTTGTAGACGGAGTTGAGCGTCAGGCCGCCGTCGAGCAGCACGCCCAGTTCGTCGACCGCGGGGAGCTCGGCCAGCCGCAGCGCGGCCCACTGGTTGTTGGCCGTGGCGGTGACCAGCCCGTCCCGGCCCGGCCCGAGCGGGACACCCGCGCCGATCAGCGTCGAACGGTCGTTCCAGTAGGGCACCGTGAAGTCCGGGTCGATGGCGTTGTCGTCGATCTTGCACTTGACCTCGGACGGGTGGACGCACGTGCCCTGGGGCGGTTGCTGCGCCGGGTTCCTGGCTTCGGCCGGAGCGGTCGTGACCGTGCTCGCGGTGACCGTGGTCGTGGTCGTCGTCCCATCGGGATTGTGCGTGGTGACGGTCGTCGTCGTGGTCACCGTCTGGCACACGAC
>NZ_DASTBH010000505.1:0-19614 GCF_035712165.1 Actinophytocola sp.
CGCCCGGTGGTTCCACCGCGACACCGCCGGCTGGCAACCGGCGCCGGAGAGCATCGCGGTCACCGGGACGACCTCCTGCCTGTCCCCGGACGGCAGCGCCGCCATGCTGCTCGGCCAGCGGCCCACGGTGCTCGACCACACCGGGCGCGGGCAACCGGTGACCGACCTCGAACTGGCCGGGGCCTGTGCGCTCGGCGCCGGCGGCGGCATCGTGGCCGACCTGTTCCAGACCGCCGGCGGCACACGGTCCGACATCCGGGTCTTCGACGCCGCCCACGCGATCACCTGGCGCCGGGACGTGCCCGGCGAGGCGCTCCTTTCCGCGCACGGAACCCGCGTCGTCTACACGTCCGGCAACCAGGCGCACGAACTGGACCTGCGCACCGGCGCCGAACTGCGTGCCGTCCCGGCGGTCCGGGCGGCCCGCTACGACCGGACCGGCGCGCTGGTCGTGGTCGACGCCGAAGGCCACCCGCGCTGGCTGGACTGACTCAGCCCAGCCAGAAGTCGCAGTTGCTCGGTCCGGCGATGTCGGCCGGATGGATGCCGGCGGGACCGAGGCCGAGCGACTGCACGCGCTCGGCCGAGCGGAACCGGTGCCAGGCCGGCAGTCTGGCGCCGTTCGGGTTGCCGGTGCGGGCGAAGTTGGCCCAGTAGCGCACCATCGCGGCGGACAGCGTCTCCTGGGCCGGGGTCAGCGCGCGGCCGAAGATGTTGGGGAACAGGAAGCTCAGCTCGCTGGCGTGCTCGGCGCCCTCGTCGAAGCCGGGCACGTCGACCAGGGGCGGCGCGGTCCGGTCGACGAACTGGTAGGCGTAGACCGCGACCGCGAACGGCCGGGCCGCCGCCGCGCGGTACGTGCGCAGGTGCTCGCAGGTGGACCGCTGGGTGCCGAAATCGGTCTGCACGGTGGACAGCGCGATGCTCGGCGTGGGGTAGGCGGCCACCGGGTAGCGCCGCAGCACCTCCTCGGCGCGGGCCCCGTACGCGGTGCGCACCGTCTGCTCGTAACCCTCGGGGGTGACCGGCCGGCCGAGCGCGTCGTTGGCCAGGCTGACGAACAGCCGCATCTCGTCCAGGGTGCTGCCCATCAGGAGCGGCACGTGGTGGAACCGGTCCGTGCGCAGCGCTTCGGCCGGCTGCACCGGCACGATCTCCCCGCCGGCCGCCGGACCGCCGCCGGTCCAGGCCCGCAGCAGGTCGGCCACCGGCACCCGGCGCAGGCAGTCGGCCGCGGCGTCCGGGCAACCGGCCCGGGTGGCGAACGCGGCGCCGGCCTGCTCGGCGGCGGCCACGGTGGGAATCGCCCAGGAGCAGCCATAGCTCTGGGCTATGGCCCGGTGGAACAGTCCGGTTGCCGTGGGGGAGGCCAGGTGCATGCACACGCTGCCGCCGCCGGCCGACTCGCCGAAGATCGTCACGCGGCCCGGGTCACCGCCGAACGCGGCGGCGTTGCGGCGCACCCAGCGCAGCGCGGCCTGCTGGTCGGCCAGGCCGAGGTTGCCGGACAGTCCCGGCAGGGTGAGGAAACCGAAGGCGCCCAACCGGTAGTTGATCGTCACGACCAGCACGTCGCCCTCGACCGCCAGCTTGCGGGCGTCGTAGCTCGCGCCGTTGCCGTTGGTGTAGGCGCCGCCGTGGATCCACACCATGACCGGCAGGCGGTGGCCGCGGCGCGGCGCGGTCACGTTGAGGTACAGGCAGTCCTCGTTGAACGACTGCGGGTTGCCCACCGCGCTCGCCGGCTGCGCGCAGGACTCCCGGGGCGCCGTCGCGTCCAGCGTCCCCCGCCACGGCCGGGCCGGCTGCGGCGCCCGCCAGCGCAGTGCGTCCCCCGGCGGCGCCGCGTACGGGATCCCCTGGAACACCCGCACCGTCTCCTCGACCGTCCCCCGCACCACCCCGTGGTCGGTCCGGACCAGCGCGCCCCCGCCCGTCCCCTGCGCGGGCGCCGGCATCCCCAGCACCGCCACCACTACCGCAACCAGGATCCCGACCAGCCGGCCCACGCGTCCCACCGTCCCACGCCCCGGCGAGCCGCTGCTATCGGCGAAATCGCCTCATCGGGCCCGGGCGGGCTGGGGGAGCGGGCGCAGGCGGTGGTCCGGGGTGAAGACCCGGCGGACCAGGCCGAGGGTGATCACGACGGACGTGGTGGCGACCGAGGCGAGGACCAGGAACATCACCACGGCCTGCACCAGCACCGCCTGCATGGGGGAGGCGCCGGCCAGGATCAGGCCGGTCATCGCGCCGGGCAGGAACACCAGGCCGGTGGCCTTGGTGGTCTCGATCTGCGGGGACAGGGCCGAGCGCAGCGCGGCGCGGACGTACGGGGTGGCCGCGCGCCGGGCCGGCTGGCCGAGCGCGAGCCGGGCCTCCACCTCGTCGCGCTTGTCGCGCAGCTCCTCCACCAGGCGCCGGGCGGCGAGCACGGTCGCGGTCATCGCGTTGCCCACCAGCATTCCGGCGACCGGCACCAACGTCCTGCCCTGTAAGGGAAGCACGTGCAGTCCGAACAGGACGCCCAGGGTGATCGCCCCGGCGGCGGCGAACGCCGCGATGGCCAGCGGCATGACCCGCGGCACCTCGGGAGCCCGGCGGCGCGCCACGTCCCCGGCGTAGGCGATCATCGCGAGCACCCACAGCCAGGACCAGAGCAGCGAGCGGCCCGGTTCGATGATCAGCGTGAGCGCGGCGCCGACCAGGAGAAGCTGCACCAGCGCCCGGGCCGCCGCCCAGAGCACCTGGCGTTCCAGCCCGAGCCGCTGCCACAGCGAGATCGCCGCCGCCACCCCGACCAGCGCCAGCGACGTGAGCAGCCCGGCCAGGCTCACCTGAAACGTCATGTCGCCTCCCCGAGATCGGGCTCCACCCGGCGGCCGCGCTCGATGCCGACCACCGCGTCGGCGATTCGGCGCACCTGCCGGGGATCGTGGCTGACCCACAGCGCCGAGATCCCGTCCCGGGTCAGCTCGCGCACCGTGTCCTCGATCTGCCGGGCGGCGCTCGCGTCCAGCGACGACGTCGGCTCGTCGAGCAGCAGCGTGTCCGGACCGGTCACCAGCGTGCGGGCCAGGCACACCCGTTGCGCCTCGCCGCCGGACAGTTCGCCGGCGTCGCGGTCCAGCCACGACCCGTCCAGCGCGGCCCGGCGCAGCGCCCGCTCCAGTTCCTCGGCCGGTGCGTCCGGCGCGGCGGCGGTCAGGTTGTCCCGCACGGTGCCCGGAAACGGGGTCGGCCGCTGGAACACCATGCCCACCCGGCGGCGCAGCCGCAGCGGGTCCAACCCGGCGAGGTCCGCGCCGGACAGGCACACCCGGCCGGCCGTGGGCACCTCCAACCGGTTGCACAGCCGCAGCACCGTGGTCTTGCCCGAGCCGGACGGCCCGAACAGGACGGTGATGCCGGTGGCCGGGATGTGTGCGGAGAAGCCGTCCAGCGCGCGCACCGAGCCGCGCTCGACCACGACCTCCTCGAACGTGAAGCCGTCCTGGTCAACCACCTCGTCATCCTTTCAGTGACACGGTCAGGGGCGCCGGGAAACCGCCCGAGGCAGGTGATGCCACCCGCCGGCGCGCCGGTAAAAGCTCTCCGCGACGGAGGGAGCCGCCTGTGAAACGACTGGTCCGACGGCTCTGGCCCGGGCGCGGCGCGTTGGTGCGGCGGGTCGACCGGGCCGAGGCGGTACTACGGCTCGTGGTGCTGGTCGCGGCGATCGTGCTGGTCCCGATCGCGCTGACGCTGGGCTCGGAGACCTACGCCGGCCAGGTGCACGCGGGGGAGGAACAGCGCCAGGCCCGGCATCAGGTCGCGGCCACCCTCCTGCAGGACGCGCCGGGCGCGTCGATGGGCGCCGGCGGCGAGAGCCCGGGCAACCGGTCCGGCGTGCGGGTCCGCTGGACGCTGGCCGACGGCGCCGAGCGGACCGGCACGGTGCCGGCCGCGGACGGTCTGCATGCCGGGGCCACCATCACGATCTGGCTGGACGAAGCCGGAGACCCGGTGACCGAACCGGTCAGCCTGGACCGGGCCGCGGCCGGCGCCATCGCCGTGGCGTTCGGGTCCTGGATCGTCGGGGTCGGTCTGCTGGTCGCGCTGCTGGTGGTCGCCCACATCATGATGAACCGCAGGCGGTCCGAGGCGTGGCGCCGCGAATGGGCCCGGGTCGAACCGAACTGGAGCCGCCGCCCGATCTAGCGCGCCGTCACCTCCGCCGCGTTATCTCACCCGGTGCGGGTGATGGCCCGACGATCAATGGAATGCAGGCTTCGAGCACTTTCCGTTCGTGCCCACGGGTGCGCCCTTGAGGAGCTGACATGTCGCTGTGGGACCTGGTGGTACTGGTCTTCTGGTTCATGCTGCTGTTCATCTGGATCTGGCTGCTGATCTCGATCCTGTCCGATATCTTCCGGGACAAGGATCTGTCCGGCTGGGCCAAGGCAGGCTGGACCCTGTTCCTGATCGTCGTGCCGTGGCTCGGCGCGCTGGTGTACCTGATCGCCCGGGGTGGCTCGATGCACGAACGTGCCATGGAGCACCAGGTTCGTCAGGTGGAGGCATACCAGAAATACATGGGCGGCCTGGCGCCCGGTGGAGCCGGCGGCGGCGCGAGTGCGGCGGACGAACTGTCCAAACTGGTCGAACTTCGTGATCGCGGCGCGATCTCGACCGAGGAGTTCGACCAGGCCAAGGCAAAGGTGCTCAAGTGACGTTGCGGCACCGGCGGCGCGCCATGCCGTAGGAGCCTTGTTATGAGGTGGAAGCCGCTGATCGCGTTGAGCGCGGCGCAGTTCCTGGTCGTGCTCGACACCTCCGTGATGAACGTGTCGATCAGCCAGCTGGTCGAGGACTTCGACACCGACGTGACGACCATCCAGGCGGTCATCACGATCTACACGCTGGTGACGGCCGCGTTCCTGATCACGGGTGGGAAGATCGGCGACATCATCGGGCGCAAGCGGGCCTTCGCCGTGGGCCTGATGGTCTACGGCGCCGGCTCGCTGCTCACCGCGATCGCGCCGACGTTGTTCGTGCTGGTCCTCGGCTGGTCGATCATCGAGGGCCTGGCCGGCGCGCTGGTTCTGCCGGCGCTGGCCGCGCTGGTCGGCGGCAACTTCTCCGGCCGGGAGCGGGCGCTGGCCTACGGGGTGATCGGCGGCGTGGCCGGCGCGGCCATCGCGGTCGGTCCGCTGCTGGGCGGCTGGGTGACCACCTACCTGAGCTGGCGGCTGGTGTTCGCCGCCGAGGTCGTCGTGGTGGCGTTCATCCTCCTGGTGCTGCGCTGGATCGACGACGCGCCCTCCCGTGGCCCGCGCCGGGAGCTGGACATCGTCGGCGCCCTGCTGTCCGTCGTGGGCCTCGCGCTGGTGGTGCTGGGCGTGCTGCAGAGCGGTAGCTGGGGCTGGCTGGTGCCACGCGACTCACCCATCACGATCGCCGGGTTCCCGCTGACGCTGTTCGTCATCGGCGCCGGGCTGATCACGCTCGCGCTGCTGCGCGCCTGGCTGCGCCGGCGCGAGGCGCAGGGCCGCGAGCCGCTGGTGCGCTGGGCGCTGTTCAGCATCGCGCCGCTGCGTGCGGCACTGTCCACCTTGCTCGCCCAGAACCTGATCCTGCTCGGCCTGTTCTTCACGATCCCGCTCTACCTCCAGGTGGTGCAGGGGCTCGACGCGTTCCAGACCGGACTGCGCCTGCTGCCCGTCTCGGTCACCATGTTCGTCACGGCGATGAGTGCGCCGCTGCTCAACCGGTTCGCCACGCCGCGTCAGGTGGTCCGGGTCGGCTTCGGGGTGCTCGTGGTGTCCACACTGTGGCTGCTCGCGGCGGTCGAGCCGACGCTCAACGAGCTTTCCTTCGCCCTCGCGATGGCGGTTCTGGGCATCGGGATGGGTCTGCTCGCCGCCCAGCTCGGCAACGTCGCGCAGTCCAGCGTCGGCGACGCCGAGCGCAGCGAGGTCGGCGGTCTGCAGTACACCGCGCAGAACCTCGGCTCGTCCCTGGGCACGGCCCTGATCGGGTCGATCCTGGTCGGCGTCCTCGGCGCCGCGACGCTGGCCGGTCTGACCACCAACCCGGACGTTTCCGCCGCGGTCAAGGAGAAGGCGGGCATCGCGCTGCAGGGCGGGATCAACTTCGTCGCGGTCGACGACGTCCGGGCCGCGCTCGCCGAGACCTCGGTCTCCGCCGCCGAGGCCGACGCCATCGTGGACAGCTACGCCGAGGCCCAGCTTTTCGGCCTGCGCGTCGCCATCCTCGCCGCGAGCGCCATCGCGCTGCTGAGCTTGTTCCTGACCCGCAACCTGCCCAACGTCCGCCTGGCCGGCGCCGATGCCGAGGCCGGGGACGAGGTCGGCGCGGCCCGCTGACTCAGGTGGCCGCCCCGCTGACGATCGTGCCGCTGCCGAGCCGGACCGCGTTGTGGCTGAACCGGGTGCGGTAGACCGACGCGCTCATGCCGTAGTGCGCCCGGAACCGGCGGGCGAAGTAGTTCTGGTCGGCCCAGCCCACGGTGCGCGCGATCTGCGCGATGGACTGGTCGGTGTGCAGCAACAGGGCCGCCGCCCGTTCCACCCGGTGCCGGGACAGGTAGGCGATCGGCGGTAACCCGGTCGCGGACTTGAACAACCGGACCAGGTAGCCGGGGGCGAGGTGCAGCCGGTCGGCCAGGTCGCCCAGCGTCCAGCGCTGTTCCGGCCGGGCCTCCATCAACCGCATCGCGTGCACCACGGCGGGATGGGTGGGCCGGGTGGGCTCCTCGACCTCGCCGCCGTCGTCCCGGGCCACGGTGCGGGCGAGCGCGGCCAGGAACAGGGCGAGCCGGCCGATGATGTCGCCGCGGTGCAGCCCGGTGGGGCGCGAGCCCAACTCGTCGAGGGCGTCCAGATGTGCGGTGCAGGCGGCGCGGGTGTCCGGGTCGAGGTGCGCGGTGAGCATGCCGCGGCGCCGAAGCGAGTACGGCCCGGTCCACAGCAGGTAGCCCAGCAGAGGGTCCTCTCTGGTCCAGGCGAGTTCCCGGTGCAGCAGTTCGGGGGCGAAGCAGCAGTTGAACACGTCGAGCGCGTGGCAGTCCTCGTAGCCGTGCCACACGCCGGGCCGCAGCAGGACGACGTCGCCTGCGCGAACCGGGGCGCGGCCGGCGAGCGAGACGTGCACCCCGGTTCCGCCGGTGATCACGGCGACCTCGACGAAGCTGTGCGTGTGCAGGTGATGCCCGGGGTCGTGCAGGTGGTGTCCGGCGTAGGCGAGCGTCCCGTCGGTGAAGTAGAGCAGGTCGTTGGCGTTGCTGACCGGCTGTGCCATGCCTGCCGACGATACGGCCGGTCAGCGGCCCGAGGTGTGTTTTGTGCTAGTACCGGTGCACCTCGGGCTAGTTCTGGTCCGGTCGCCGGACCGACGATCGTGCGATGCCCGCGACCCCGGTCGACCTGCGCTTCGAACACCACACGGACCCGGCGCCGGTGGTCGGCTGCCGCGCGCCCCGGCTGTCCTGGGTGGTGCCGGACGCCGAGCCCGGCTACCGGCAGCACGGCTACGCGGTGCGGCTGACCCGGGGCGACGGCAGCACCCGCGAGATCGAGGTGGCCGGGGCGGACCAGGTCCTGGTGCCGTGGCCGGACCGGCCGCTGGCCGCGCGCGAGCGGGTCCGGGTCGCGGTCCGGGTGCGCGGCGAGGTCTGGTCGCCGTGGAGCGAGCCGGCCACCGTGGCGGCCGGGCTGCTGGATCCGGCGGACTGGGTGGCCCGGCTGGTCAGCCCGCGCACCCTCGGCGGGCTCGATGCCCCGGCGCCCGTGCTGCGCGGCGAGTTGACCGTGCCGGGCGCGGTGGCCGACGCCCGGCTCTACATCACGGCGCACGGGATCTACCGCGCCGAGCTCAACGGCCGGCGGGTGGGTGATCACGTGCTGGCCCCGGGCTGGACCAGCTACCCGCACCGGCTGCGGTACCAGGCATTCGACGTCACCGAGTTGGTCCGGCCCGGCGGCAACGTGCTCGAAGCGTTGCTGGGCAACGGCTGGTACCGGGGCCGGCTCGGGTTCAAGGGCGGCCGGGCGCTCTACGGGGACCGGCTCGCGCTGCTGGCCCAGCTCGAGGTGACCACGGTGGACGGTCACCGGCACGTGCTGGCCACCGACGGCGCCTGGACCGCCCGGCAGAGCGGGGTGCTCGCCGACGACCTCTACGACGGGCAGCGCACCGATGCGCGGCACCGGCACGCGGGCCCGCCCGACCCGGTCGACGTGCTGGACACCGACCTGACCCGGCTCGTCGCGGCGGACGGACCGCCGGTGCGCGTCACCGGCACGATCCCGGCGGCCCGCGTGTTCACCGCCCCGTCCGGCGCCACGCTGGTCGACTTCGGACAGAACCTGGTCGGCTGGGTGCTGCTGCGGGTGCGTGACGGCGAGCCGGCGGCCGAGGTGACGGTGCGGCATGCGGAGGTGCTCGACGGCGGCGAGCTGGCGGTTCGTCCACTTCGGACCGCCCGGGCCACCGACAGCTACCTGCTGGCCGGCGGCGACGAGGTGCTGGAGCCGTCGCTGACGTTCCACGGCTTCCGCTACGCCGAGATCACCGGGGTGTCCGGGCTGCGGGCCGAGGACCTGCACGCCGTCGTGATCGGCACCGACCTGCGCCGCACCGGCCACTTCGAGTGTTCGCACCCGTTGCTCAACCGGTTCCACGACAACGTGGTGTGGAGCGCCCGGGGCAACTTCCTCGACGTGCCGACCGACTGCCCGCAACGCGACGAACGGCTCGGCTGGACCGGTGACGTGCAGGTGTTCGCTCCCAGCGCGTGTTTCCTGTTCGACTGCGCGGGTTTCCTCGGCTCATGGCTGGCCGACCTGGCCGCCGAGCAGTACGACGACGGGTCGGTGCCGTTCGTCGTGCCGGATGTGCTGCGCGACGGTCATCCGGCCGCCGCGGCGTGGGGCGACGCGGCCGTGCTGGTGCCGTGGGTGGTCCACCAGCGCACCGGCGACCTGGGCCTGCTGGCCCGGCACCTGCCCAGCATGCGTGCCTGGGTGGACTGCGTGGCCCGCCTCGCCGGCCCGCAACGGTTGCGCACCGGCGGGTTCCAGTTCGGCGACTGGCTCGATCCCGCCGCGCCACCGGAGGACCCGTTCGCGGCCGCGGCCGATCCGGACGTCGTCGCTACCGCCTACCTGGCCAGGTCGGCGCAGGTGGTCGCCGAGGCCGCCGCCCTGCTGGGTGACGACTGCGCGCCGCGGTACGCGGAGCTGGCGGCCGAGGTCCGCGCGGCGTTCGCCCGGGCGTACGTGACCGGAAACGGCCGGGTGCGCAGCGACGCCCCCACGGTCTACGCGCTGGCCCTGGTCTTCGACCTGCTGCCCACCGCCGAACAGCGTCACCAGGCGGGGGAGCGGCTGGCGGATCTCGTGCGCGCGAACGGATTCCACACCGCGACCGGGTTCGTCGGCACCCCGTTGATCATGGACGCGCTGGTCGGGGCCGGGCAGGTCGACGTCGCCTACCGGCTGCTGCTGCAGACCGGCTGCCCGTCCTGGCTCTACCCGGTGACGATGGGCGCGACCACGGTGTGGGAGCGGTGGGACAGCCTGCTGCCGGACGGCAGCGTCAACCCCGGCGAGATGACCTCGTTCAACCACTACGCGCTCGGCGCGGTGGCCGACTGGCTGCACCGCGGGATGGCCGGCCTGGCCCCGGCCGCCCCGGGATACCGCGCGCTCGAGATCCGGCCCCGGCCCGGGCCGGGCGTGTCCTGGGCGGCCGCGCGGCACCGCACACCGTACGGCGAGGCCGCGGTGTCCTGGCGCCGCGACGGCGGCGAGCTGCACCTCGAGCTGGTCGTGCCGGTCGGCAGCACCGCCACGGTGCACGTGCCGGGCCGGTCCGCGCCGCAACAGGTGGAGCACGGCCGGCACACCTGGCGCGTGCCCGACCCGCTGACCCTGTCCACAGTTCCTGTCCAGCCAACGGAGGCTTGAGATGACATCGGTAGGCAGGCGCGCGCTGGCGCTCGCGCTCGGAGCTGCTCTCGTCCTCACCGCCTGCAGTCCCGGGTCGCTCGGGTCCGGCGGCGAGTCCGGCAAGATCACCCTGACGTTCCTGGTGGACAACAACGACGCGAGCACCAAGCCGGCCGACGGGCTGGCCCGGGCGTTCGCGGCGAAGAACCCGGACATCACGGTGAAGGTGGAGCTGCGCCCGCAGGGCGGCGAGGGCGACAACGTGGTGAAGACCCGGTTGGCCACCGGCGACATGACCGACGTGTTCCTCTACAACTCCGGTTCGCTGCTGCAGGCGCTCAAGCCGGCGGAGACCCTGGTCTCCTTGAAGGGAGAGGGTTTCCTGAGCAACATCGAGGACACGTTCTTCCCGACCGTCTCCGCCGGGGACGAGGTGTTCGGCGTGCCGTTCGGCAACGCGGTCGGTGGTGGCGTGCTGTACAACCGTGCGGTCTACCAGCGACTCGGGCTGCGGGTGCCGAAGACCTGGGCCGAGTTCATGGCCAACAACGCCAAGATCAAGGCGGCCGGGGTGGCTCCGGTGATCCAGACCTATCAGGACACCTGGACCTCGCAGCTGTTCGTGCTGGCCGACTTCCACAACGTGGCCGCCGCCGAGCCGAACTTCGCCGCCGACTACACGGCCAACAAGACCAAGTACGCCACCTCGGCCGCGGCGGTCAAGGGTTTCCAGCGCCTGCAACAGGTGCACGACGCCGGCTACCTCAACCAGGACTTCGCCGCCGCCAAGCTCGAGGACGGCCTGCGCGAACTGGCCACCGGCGCGGGTGCGCACTATCCCATCCTGACCTTCGCGCTGGGCACCCTGATCGCCAACAACCCCGACCAGGTCAAGGACATCGGGTTCTTCGCGCTGCCCGGCGACGACGCCGCGAAGAACGGGCTGACCGTGTGGACCCCCGGCGGCCTCTACGTTCCCAAGAAGACCCAGGGCGCCCAACTGGACGCGGCCAAGAAGTTCCTCGCCTTCGTCGCGAGCCCCGACGGATGCCAGGCGCAGACCGAGGCCTACGCCCCGAACGGCCCGTACCTGGTCAAGAACTGCCCGCTGCCGAGTGATCTGCCGCAGGCGATCCAGGACATGCTGCCGTACTTCGGCGGCACCGGCACGACCACACCGGCCCTGGAGTTCCTGTCCCCGGTGAAGGGCCCGGCGCTGGAGCAGATCACCGTCGAGGTGGGCTCCGGTATCCGGCCCGCGGCCGACGGCGCCGCCCTCTACGACCAGGACGTCGCCAAGCAGGCCAAGCAACTCGGCCTGCCCGGTTGGTAGCCGGCATGCGGCGGTCCGCAACCGCCTATCCGCACTGGTTCTACCTGCCGGCCGCGGCCGTCTACGCGGTGCTGTTCATCCTGCCCACCCTGGCGTCGTTCTACTTCAGCCTGACCCGCTGGACGCTGTTCGACCTGGAGTTCATCGGTCCGCAGAACTTCGTCCAGTTCTTCGCCGAACCCGCGCTGGTGCAGGGTCTGACCAACACCCTGATCTACGCCGTGGTCACCTCGGGCCTGAAGGTGGTGCTGGGCCTCGGTTTCGCCGTCCTGCTGACCTCGAACATCATCGGGCGGGCCTACCTGCGTTCGGTGGTGTTCTTCCCGGTGCTGGTCAGCACGATCGGCGTGGGCATCACGTTCACCGTGCTCATGCACCCCAGCAAGGGACTGATCAACGACGCGCTGGCCACGCTGGGCATCCGCGGCCCGGCGTGGCTGACCGACCCGGCCTACGCCCTGCTGTCGGTGGCGCTGGTCGACGTGTGGAAGGGCGTCGGGCTGGCCACCCTGATCTACATCGCCGGGATCGTGTCCATCCCGGGCGAGTACTTCGAGGCGGCCCGGGTCGACGGGGCCGGCCGGTTCGCCATCCTGCGGAACATCCTGGTGCCGCTGTCCATGCCGGCGACCGCGACCGTGGTCATCCTGTCGCTGATCGGCGGCCTGCGGTCGTTCGACCTGATCTGGGCGATGACCCGGGGCGGCCCCGGGTTCACCTCGGACGTGATCGCGTCGGTGATCTACAAGCAGTACCAGGCCGGCTTCTACGGCCTGTCCACCGCCGGCAACGTGGTGCTGTTCGTTCTGGTGACCGCGATCGTGCTCCCGTTGACCTGGCTGCTGCGCCGCCGGGAGGTGGAACTATGAGGCGGCGCAGGGGTTATCTGCTCGGCGGTGTGTCGATCCTGGTCTCCCTGGTGGTGTTCGTGGTCCCGTTCGCGTTCGTCGTGCTCACCGCGGTGAAGGACCGGCGCCAGGCGGCCGAGCTGGAGTTCAGCTGGCCGGACCAGTTCCAGTTCGTGCGCAACTTCCTCGACGTGGTCTCGGCCCGGGACTACATGCTGATCATCGCCTACATCAACAGCACGATCCTGACCGTGTGCAGCGTGACGATCCTGGTGATCCTGGGGGCGATGGTCGCCTTCGTGCTGCAACGCCGGCCGAGCCGGTGGACCGGTCCGGTCACCGTCCTGGTGCTGGCCGGGCTGATCATCCCGCCGGCCGTGGTGCCGACCATCTGGGTGCTGCAGGGGTTGGGCCTGTTCCGGACCATGCCGGGGCTGATCCTGGTCGAGGTCGCCTACGGGCTCTCGTTCGCCATCCTGCTGTTCCGCAACTTCCTCACCACGATCCCGCGTGAGCTCGACGAGTCCGCGGTGATCGACGGCGCCGGCCCGCTGCGGGTGTTCTTCCTGGTGATCTTTCCGCTGCTGCGTTCGGTGGCGGTGACGGTGATCCTGGTGCAGTCGGTGGTCATCTTCAACGACTTCACCAACCCGCTGTACTTCCTGCCCGGCGACCAGAACGCCACCGTGCAGCTGACCCTCTACAACTTCCAGAGCCAGTACAGCACCCAGTACAACCTGCTGTTCATGAACATCCTGCTGATCACCATTCCGCCGCTGCTGATGTTCATGGTGGCCAACCGCAAGATCGTGGCCGGGCTGACCGCCGGCGCATTGAAGGGGTGAGTTCCGAAAGTTTCGGACCCTACTTCCTATCTGATAACGGACTTCTCGTCCCGTTGGGTCTTGTGCGGTTCAACATTCCGGAACAGACTCGAAATGTTTCGGGGACTCAGGAGGTCGGGAATGCGCGCCATCCGTCGGGTTCTGCTCGGGATCCTCCCGTTGCTGCTGGCCACCACCCTGCTGACCAGCCCACCGGCCTCGGCCGCGACCCTGGTCCAGGTCACCGACTTCGGCTACAACCCCACGAACCTGGCGATGCACCTGTACGTGCCGGACACCGTGGCGCGCCGCCCGGCGATCGTGGTGGCGCTGCACTACTGCACCGGGTCCGGCCCGGTCTTCCACGCCGGCACGCCGTTCGCGTCGCTGGCCGACCAGTACGGCTTCATCGTGATCTACCCGTCGGCCACCCGCGACTCGCGCTGCTTCGACGTGTCCTCGCCGGAAGCGCTCAAACGCAACGGGCACAGCGACCCGGCCGGCATCGTGTCGATGGTCCGGCACACCCAGCGGCGCTTCCACGCCGACCCGGACCGGGTGTTCGCCACCGGCCTGTCTTCCGGGGCGATGATGACCAACGTTCTGCTCGGCGACTACCCGGACGTCTTCCGGGCCGGCGCGGCGTTCGCCGGTGTGCCGTTCGCCTGCTTCGCCACCACCAACGGCTCGGAGTGGAACAGCGACTGCGCCAACGGCCGGATCAGCAAGACCCCGCGGGAATGGGGTGACCTGGTGCGCGGCGCCGACCCGGGCTACCGCGGCCCGCGCCCGCGCATGCAACTCTGGCACGGCACCGAGGACACGACCCTGCGATACCCGAACTTCGGCGAGGAGATCAAGCAGTGGACCAACGTCTCGGGGTTGAGCCAGACGCCGAGCGCCACCGACTCGCCGGAGCCGAACTGGACCCGGACCCGCTACGCCGACCGGTCCGGCCGGGTCGCGGTCGAGGCGATCAGCATCGCCGGTGAAGGCCACAACCTGCCGGTGTTCATCCCGAACAACCTTGCCGCGTACACGATCCAGTTCTTCGGCCTGTCCGACGGCGTCCCGCTGTCCCTGTTGGCGCAGCGGTCCGGGCGGTACTACGGCAACGCGCTCGTGCTCGAGGAACTGGGCAGCAACGCGCCCTACACCGAGGTCGCCCGCCGGCAGTTCAACATGGTCACGCCGGGCAATGCGATGAAGTGGGAGACCACCGAGCCGTCCCCGGGCGTGTTCGACTTCGCGCCGGCCGAACAGATCATCGCCTTCGCTCGGCAGAACCACGACCAGGTGCGCGGCCACACGCTGGTCTGGCACAGCCAGCTGGCGCCCTGGGTGAGCCAGGTCCCGCAGGCGGAGCTGCGCGGCGTCATGCGACGGCACATCACCGCCGAGGTCGCGCACTTCGCCGGCCGGCTCACCGCCTGGGACGTGGTCAACGAGCCGTTCAACGAGGACGGCACGTTCCGGCAGACCCCGTTCTTCACCGCGATGGGCGTGGACTACATCGCAGACGCGCTGCGCACCGCCCACGCCGCGGACCGCAGGGTCAAGCTGTACCTCAACGACTTCAACATCGAGGGCATCAACGCCAAGAGCGACGCCATGTACAACCTGGCGAAGTCGTTGCTGGCCAGGCACGTTCCGCTGGACGGCATCGGCATCCAGGGACACCTGATCCTCGGCAACGTCCCGCCGACCATGCGGGCCAACATCGCCCGGTTCGCCGCGCTGGGCCTGGACGTCGCGATCACCGAGCTGGACATCCGGATGGACCTGCCGGCCACCGACGCGAAACTGGCCCAGCAGGCCGACGAGTACGCCGCCGTGGTGGGCAACTGCCTGGCCGTGCGCCGCTGCGTCGGCGTGACCAGTGGGGCATCGGCGACCGGGACTCCTGGATCCCGCCGTTCTTCCCGGGCCAGGGTGCCGCGCTGCCGTTCGACGAGAGCTACCTGCCCAAGCCGGCCTATGCCGCGATGGCCCGGGAGTTCGCGCGGGCCGCACACCGATGACCGGCTGGGTCGGCCTTAGCTACGACGACGGACCGCATCCCGACACCACCATGGCGCTGCTGACCGCGCTGCGCGCCGGCGGTGCCCGGGCCACGTTCTTCATCTGGGGCGAGCACGCGCGGCGCCATCCCGACCTGCTGCGCGCCGTCGCGGACGCCGGCATGTGGATCGGCAACCACACCTACACCCATCCGTACCTCACCCAACTCGCTGAACCGGCTGTGGTCGGCGAGATCGCGCGCACCCAGGACACGATCCACGCGATCACCGGCCAGGAGCCCGGCCTGTTCCGCCCGCCGTACGGGGACACCGACGCCCGGGTGCGCACGCTCGCCGGCGAGCAGGGCCTGGCCGAGGTGCTCTGGACGGTGGACACCCGGGACTGGGCCGGCGCAGGCGCCGCCGACATCGTCGACGCGGCCGCCACCCTGACCGACGGCGACATCATCCTGATGCACGATCTCGGGTACCAGGCCACGATCGACGCCGTGGCGCCGATCCTGGCCGGGCTCGCCGCCCGTGACCTGCGGCCGGGCCGAATCGTGCCGCATTCCGGTCAGAATGGCGCCGTCGCGGTCGCGCCCTGACTTACGTCGATCAAGTAGGAAACTATGTACTGATTTCAACGAAAGTCTTCACAAGATATGCGGAAGTAACTAACCTCGGCTGCACGCATCCGGAGCGTCACCCGTATCCGAGACATAGCTCAGGCATCCCAGGCCGCATGCGGCCGCTGGCGGCCGTGCTCAGAAAGGTGGCGATCCCATGGACGGCAAGCAGAGCTCGTTCAGCCGGCGCGACGTCTTCACGGCATCGGCCGGCGCCGCCGCCTTGCTCGGCGCGGCCGGCCTTCCGGTGCTGGCCACGGCCACGCCGGCACTGGCCGACGGTCAGCACGGCGACCGGCACGGCGGGCTGCGGGTCGAGCCGCTGATCCCGGCGCGCAACCGGGGGATCATCCTGTTCAGCGTCCGGGACCGGATCGCCGCGGCGCCGGACAACACCGGCGTGCCCTACGGGTTCGCGCAGGTGCTCACCCGGCTGGCCCAGATCGGCTACAAGGAGATCGAGTTCGCCGGCTACAACCAGAACACCGCGATTCTGGGCCGGCAGATCACCCCCCGGGAGATCCGCCAGATCCTCGACGACAACGGACTGGTCGCCAACGGCACGCACACCCAGATCAACCCCGAGACGTTCGAACAGCAGATGGACATCGCCCAGGAACTGGGCATGCGCAACATCGGCACCGGCAACGACCCGACCAACAGCCCGTACAAGTCGGACTGGGACGCCGCCGCGGACGTCTGGAACGAACTCGGCCGCCGGGCCAGGGCGCGCGGACTGCGGCTCTACACCCACAACCACGACGTGGCCTACAGCTTCCTGCTCGACACCGGACCGCTGGACGCGAACGGCAAGCCGACCCGCTCCTCCGGCATCCGCCGGCTGGAGTACTTCTTCGGCAAGGCCGACCCCCGGTACGTCTTCTTCGAGATGGACGTGTTCTGGGCCTACGTCGCCCGGTTCAAGCACCAGACCTACACCGACCGGTTCGGCCGCACGCAGACCGACCTGTTCGACCCCATCCTGACCGTGGCGCCGCGCACCACCCGGTTCCCGCTGTTCCACGCCAAGGACGGCAACAAGAATCCGGCGGTAGCCAACGGGTACGACATGGTCCCGCTCGGCGAGGGCGACATCAACTTCCAGCAGTTCTTCCAGACCATCGGGGAGCAGGACTTCCACCACCCCAACTGGGAGCAGGACACCGCGCCCGGCGGCCCGGCCGCCCCCGGCCAGTCGCTGGACTTCGCCGCGCTGAGCTACACCAACATGTCCGAGCTGACCATCTACCGCCGCTGATCCCTCCCTGCCCTGCTGCGCTGTTCGGAGGAACCCATGTCCCGACCGGTGTGGCGCCGGTGGCTGGCCGGCGCCGCGAGCCTCGTCCTCGCCTGCTCACTCACCCAGTTCGCCGCCACCCCGGCGACGGCCCAAGGCTTCCAGGTGCTGGTGTTCACCAAGACCGACGGCGTGCGCCGTCCGTCCATTCCGGACGGTGTGCGGGTCATCCGGAACCTGGCTCAGGACAACGGGTTCACCGTAACGGTGACCCAGGACGCCGGTGCGTTCACCCCGGCCAACCTGGCCAACTACCAGGCGGTCGTGTTCCTCAACACCACCGGGAACGTGCTCAACCCGGTGCAGGAGAGCGCCTTCGAGGGCTACATCCGGGCCGGCGGCGGGTTCGTCGGCGTGCACGCCGCCGCCGAGACCGAGCCGGACTGGCCGTTCTACCAGGCGCTGGTGGGCACCCGGGCGGTCGGTGCCAGCGGGGTGAGCCAGGGCAACGTGCTGGTCGCCGACCGGGCCCACCCGTCCACGGCCTCCGTGCCGCGCACCGTGACGCTGACCGAGGAGTGGTACAACTTCGCGGCCAACGTGCGCGGCGTGCAGCATGTGCTGGCCACCGTCGACGAGCGCTCGTTCACCGGCGGCACGATGGGCTTCGACCACCCGATCGCCTGGTGCCAGAACCATGTCGGCGGCCGGTCCTGGTACACCGGCATCGGCCACTCCATCGAATCCTACCGGGTGGCCGCGGTCCGCAAGCACCTGCTCGGCGGCATCCAGTGGGCGGCCGGCGCGGTGGCCGGCGACTGCGGCGCGACCGTGCTCGGCAACTACGAGAAGGTCACGCTCAACGACGAGCCCGGTGAGCCCATGTCGCTCGCCGTGCTGCCGGACGGCCGGGTGCTGCACAACACCCGCGGCGGTGAGATCCGGCTCTACGACCCGGCATCCGGCGCCAGCCCGGTGATCACCACCATCCCGGTGTACCAGCACGACGAGGACGGCCTGCAGTCGGTGGCCATCGACCCGGAGTTCGCCACCAACCGGTGGGTCTACATCTATTACGCCCCACCGCTTTCCACCCCGGTCGACAACCCGGCCACGCCCGGCGTCAACGAGGGTGACGCGCCGGTCACCAGTCCCGACCCGAGCGTGTGGGTTCCTTTCCAGGGCTACAACCAGCTTTCCCGGGTCAAACTGGTGGAAACCCCCACCCCGCACCTGGACATGGCCACCGAGCAGCAGATCATGCGGGTGGGCACCGACCGCGGGCTGTGCTGCCACGTGGCCGGTGAGATCAAGTTCGACGGGCGGGGCCTGCTGTACCTGGTGACCGGCGACGACACCAACGCCGGCGGGTCGGACGGGTTCACCCCGATCAACGAGTCGCCCACCCAGGCGCCCGGCTACGACGCCCAGCGTTCGGCCGCCAACACCAACGATCTGCGCGGCAAGCTGCTGCGGATCCGGGTGCGGCCCAACGGGACCTACACGATCCCGAACGGCAACCTGTTCGCCGAGGCGGAGGACTTCGACGGCAAGACCCGCCCGGAGATCTTCCTGATGGGCCTGCGCAACCCGTTCCGGTTCGATGTGGACGCTTCCGGAATGGTCTACATCGGCGACTACTCGCCCGACTCGCGCACGCCCAGTGCCACCCGAGGCCCGGAGGGGACCGGTCGGTGGTTCGCCACCGACCGGGCCGGCAACTACGGCTGGCCGTACTGCTACTCGCCGAGCCTGCCCTACATCGACTTCGACTTCGTCACCCGTACCTCCGGTGAGCCGTTCAACTGCGGCGCACCGGTGAACAACTCGTTCCGCAACACCGGCCGCACCATCCTGCCGGCGGTGGCGCAGCCGCAGTTCTGGTACACCTACGAGGCGCGTACCCCGTGCGCCGGCGCGTACCTGCAGACCCCGCCGGTGGCCTGCCCGTTCCTCTGGCCGGTGATCGGCACCGGCGGCGTCGGGCCGATGGGCGGCCCGATCTACCGGTTCAACGCCGCCTCGCCGTCGGCGACGAAGTTCCCCGCCTACTACGACAACGCCGTGGTGTTCGGCGAGTTCACCCGGGACAAGATATTCATGATGCGCACCGACGGCCGCGGCGGTCTGGTTGGTGTGGAACAGTTCCTGCCCGGCTTCGTCTTCGACAACCCGATGGACATGGAGTTCGGTCCGGACGGGAACCTGTACCTGCTGGAGTACGGCGACGGCTTCTTCCGGCCCAACCCGGACGCGCAGCTTTCGGTGATCCGCTACGTCAAGGGCACCCGCTCGCCGATCGCCGTGCTGAACGCCACACCCACCTCCGGCCAGGCCCCGCTCACGGTCCGGTTCTCCAGCGCCGGTTCCCGCGACCCGGACCCCGGTGAGTCGATCTCCATCGCCTGGGACTTCACCAGCGACGGCATCGTCGACTCCACCGAGGCCAACCCGACATTCACCTACACCACCAACGGCGTCTACACCGCGCGCCTCACCGTCACCGACACCACCGGCAAGACGGCCGTCCTCACCCGCACCATCACCGTCGGCAACACCGCCCCGACCGTGACGGTCAACGCCCCGATCGCCGGCTCCTTCTTCAACTGGGGCGACGACATTCCGTTCACCGTCACCGTCACCGACCCCGAAGACGGCCCGATCTCCTGTGATCGCGTCACTGTGACTTTCGTGCTGGGCCACGACAGCCACGGCCACGGCCAGGCGTCCACCACCGGCTGCACCGGCACCCTGCCCACCCCGCCCGACGGCGGTGACCACGCCGGCGGCTAC
>NZ_DASTBH010000506.1:0-4008 GCF_035712165.1 Actinophytocola sp.
CACGGTCCAGCGTGTAGTCACCCTCGGTCAGCTTGCGCTCCGAGTAGGTGTCCGGCACCTGCTTCACCAGGACAACGATGTTTGGCATTGCTCTGCTCCGACCTCCCGAGCCGCATGTTACTTGCGAGTAGCATAGGGGTAAGGCACCGCGTCCCGCGGTCGTTCGTGATCGTGCTCACCCGATTGAGCAAGGTTAGCGCCCCTCGACCACCGCGAGTCCCCGGCTCCGGCGAGCCGGGGAGACCGGCTCCCCCGGCGCCAATTCCAGCGCCCCGGATTCGGTCCGGAATAATCGCACCGCGATGCCATTAGCGTTTAGCATGGCCCGTTCTGATGCGCCATCCGGGCAGATTTTCGTGTTGCCCGCCGGCCCCGCCGGAATCCATTCAGCCCCCGCAACCGGCCTGACCAGGCCGGTTGTGCCGACCCGGCGACCGGAGACGGGCGTGATCTTTGCCGGCAAGCCGTATATTTGTCGTTCGTGGCAACGGGCGCGGAGCTGAGCATGGACCGGCGCCCGTGAGCGGTCGGCTGAACTGGTTGCTGTCCTCCAGCGCGCTGTCCAACCTCGCCGACGGGATCGGCCGGGTCGCCTTCCCCCTCCTGGCCACCACGCTGACCCGAGACCCGGTGCTGATCGCCGGGCTGGCCGCCATCCAGCAGCTTCCCTGGCTGCTCTTCAGCGCGATCTCCGGCGTGCTGCTGGACCGCACCGACCGGCGCCGGGCGATGCTGCTGGCCAACCTGACCCGGGCGCTGGTGATCGGCCTGCTCGCCGCGGTCGTGCTGCTGGACACCCTGAGCATCACGGTGATCTACCTGGCCGCGCTGCTGGTCGGCGCCGCCGAGGTGGTCGCGGACAGCGCCGCGAACGTGCTCATCCCGGCCGTCGTCGAACGCGACCGGCTGGAGAGCGCCAACAGCAAGCTGCAGACGATCGAGACGGTCTGCCAGACCTTCGTCGGCAACCCGGTCGGCAGCATCGCCTTCGCCGCGTTCGCCGCGCTGCCGTTCCTGCTCGGTTCCGGCGCCTTCGCGGTGGCCGCCGTGCTGCTGGTCGCCCTGGCCGGCAGCCTCGCGCCGCGACCGGCCCCGCGTCCGGCGGGCAGGCACCGGCTGCGCGGCGAGCTCGCCGCCGGAATCCGCTGGCTGCGCGGCCACACCCTGATGGCCCGGTTGGTGGTCATCGTCGCGCTGCTCGGCCTGACCATCGAGTTCTCCCAGGCCCAACTCGTCCTCTACGCGCTGCAGGACCTCGATCTCGGCGAGGCGGCGTTCGGCGTGTTCGCCCTCGCCGCCGGCGCGGGCGGGGTGCTCGGCGCGGCCGTGACCCCGGCGCTGACCAAGGTGCTGCCCCGCCGGGGCGTGCTGGTCGGCGGCATCGTGCTGATCGGGACCGCCACGGCGGCCATGGGCTTCGTGCACGCCCCGATCCCGGCCGGCGTGCTGCTCGGCGCGTTCGGCGCCGGCGTGGTCGGCAGCAACGTGATCATCGCCACCGCGCGCCACCTCGCCGTGCCGGACGAACTGCTCGGCCGGGTGCTCGGCGTCTGGCGGACGCTGGTGTGGGGCGCCATGCCGATCGGCGCGCTGATCGGCGGGCTGCTCACCCGGACGCTCGGCAGCCCGAGCGAGACGTTCATCGTCTCCGGGGTGTGCGTCGCGGCGATCGGCGTCGCCGCCGCGTTCGCGCTCCGCCCGTTCCCCGCCGACCTGGACACCCGCCAGGAAAGCCGGTCCACGACCGCGTGACGCCGGTCACAGCCGCACCCATCCGTTACCGTCCCCGTTCATGTTCCCGGAAACCAAGGCGCTGCCGCTCACCGGTGAGCGCACCGTGCCGGGTGTGCCGCGGGAGAACTACTGGTTCCGGCGCCACGAGGCGGCATACCTGGCGCTGGCGCCGTACTGCCGGGACGCCGTGGTGCTGGAGGCGGGCTGTGGCGAGGGGTACGGGGCGGAGCTGCTGGCGAGCACGGCCCGGCTGGTGTGCGCGGTGGACTACGACGCGCTGACCGCGGCGCATGTGGCCGCCGCCTACCCCCGGGTGCGGGCGGTGCGCGGCAACCTCGCCGGCCTGCCGGTCGGATCGTCCACTGTGGACGTCGTGGCGAACCTGCAGGTGATCGAACACCTTTGGGACCAGCCCGGATTTCTCCTGGAATGCCACCGGGTGTTGCGTCCCGGCGGACGGTTGCTGGTCACCACGCCGAACCGGATCACCTTCTCGCCCGGCCGGGACACTCCGCTCAATCCCTTCCACACCAGGGAGTTGGCCGCGGCGGAGCTGGACGAGCTGCTCCGCCACGCCGGGTTCACCGTCGAACTGCTGGCCGGTCTGGGGCACGGCCCCCGGCTGCGCGGGCTGCTCGGCGGCGCGATCATCGAGGCCCAGGTGGCGGTCGCCGTCGACGGATCGCCCTGGCCGGACGAACTCCTGGCCGCGGTGACCTCGGTGACCGTCGAGGACTTCGTGATCGGCACCGAGGATCTGGACGCCAGTCTCGATCTCATCGCCGTGGCGGTGGCATGACAGAGGAGGAACCGATCGGTTCGTTCTGCCTGGTCCTGCACAGCCACCTCCCCTGGCTGCCGCACCACGGATCCTGGCCGGTCGGCGAGGAATGGCTCTACCAGGCCTGGGCGCACTCCTACCTGCCGGTGATCGACCTGGTGCGCCGGTTCGCCGACGAGGGCGTCCGGGACGTGCTGACCATCGGGGTCACCCCGGTGCTCGCCGCGCAGCTCGACGATCCCTATGCGCTGCGCGGGTTTCACGACTGGCTGGGCACCTGGCAGCTGCGCGCGCAGTACGCCGCGGGCCGCTGGCGCGGCGGCGACGAACTGCTCCGCTCGCTGGCCGCGGCCGAGTACCGCACCGCCGCGCACGCCATCGAGGAGTTCGAGTCCCGCTGGCGGCACGGTTTCTCGCCGGTGCTGCGTCCGCTGGTGGACGCCGGCGCGATCGAACTGCTAGGCGGGCCGGCGACCCATCCGTTCCAGCCGCTGCTGCGGCAACCGGTACGGGACTTCGCGCTGCACACCGGCTTGACCGACACCGAACTGCGCACCGGACACCGGCCGGCCGGCATCTGGGCGCCGGAATGCGGCTTCGCGCCGGGGATGGAGCACGACTACCAGCGCGCCGGGGTGCGCCGGTTCCTGGTGGACGGCCCGGCTCTGCGCGGCGACACGCACGCGCCCCGGCCGGTCGGCGACTCGGCGGTGGTGTGCTTCGGCCGGGACCTGGAGGTCACCTACCGGGTCTGGTCGCCGAAAGCCGGCTACCCGGGCCATCCCGCCTACCGCGACTTCCACACCTTCGACCACCCGTCCGGGCTCAAACCCGCCCGGGTCACCGGCCGGAACGTGCCGCCGGAAGCCAAGCGGCCCTATGACCCCGCTCTCGCCGCGGCCGCGATCACCAAGCACGCCAACGACTTCGTGACCACCGTGGTGCGCAGGCTGCGCGCCCTGCGGGACCGGCACGGAGTGCCGCCCCTTGTCGTGGCCGCCTACGACACCGAGCTGTACGGGCACTGGTGGCACGAGGGACCGGCCTGGCTGGAGGCCGTGTTGCGGGCGCTGCCGGGTGCCGGGGTCCGGGTCACCACGCTGCGCGGCGCGCTGGCCGCCGGGCATCTCGGGGCGCCGGTGGACCTGCCCGCCTCGTCCTGGGGTTCCGGCAAGGACTGGCGGGTCTGGGACGGCGAGCAGGTCGCCGACCTGGTCACCGCCGGCGAGGCGGTGCAGGACGAACTGCTCGGCCTGCCATCGGCCGGCGCGGCCCGTGACCCGGTGCTGGACCAGGCCGTCCGGGAGGCGCTGCTGGCCCTGTCCAGCGACTGGGCGTTCATGGTCACCAAGAACTCCGCCGCCGACTACGCGCGCCGCCGCGCGGACCTGCACCGCGCGCGGCTGTGCGAGCTGGCCGGCCTGATCCGGGCCGGCCGGCGGACCGCCGCGGTGCACCTGGCCGAGCGGCTGCGGGCCCAGGACGGGCTTTTC
>NZ_DASTBH010000507.1:0-4721 GCF_035712165.1 Actinophytocola sp.
GGGCGTGCTCGACGATCGACCGGTTCTGCCGCAGCGCCTCACCCTCCGAGCGGGTGCCGTCCGGGTAGACGAACTCCAGGCGCGGCACCGAGCGCAGCACCACCCGCGCCACCGCGCCGGTCTGCCGGGCGTCGAGGTAGCCGCCGTCGACGGCGAGACTGCCGAGAACCCGTCCGGCGCCGGTGAGATCCACCAGCACCAGACGGGACTCGCCGGCCGGGGCGGGTTTGCCGCCGCGATCGACGATCGGTCCCGAACCGGCGCCGGTCACCACCAGGGCGCGGTCGCCGCTGGTCAGCAGCTGGCTGGCCGGCCCGCCGGGCAGGTCCAGGGTCGCGGTCAGCCGCCGGGACGCGACGTCGATCACCCGCAGCCGGCCGTCCGCGATGGTGATCAACCGCTGGCCGTCGGTCTTGACCAGATCGGGCTCGTCCACCCCGGCCTCATGGGTGTTCGTGGTGGAGTGGCCGGGAGCCGCCGGCTCCGCCTGCTTGTCCTTGGCCGCCCCGGCATCCGCACGGGGTGCGGCGGCGCCCGCCTCCGGCGCCGCGTTGACCGGCGCACCAGGCGGAATCGGGCCGCCGTCCGAGTCGGCGACGGACACGGTCTCTCCGGCCAGGCCGTACGGGCCGACCAGCGGCAGCGCGGCGCCGCGCAGCTCGGTCAGCGCCGACTCACAGGTGTCGTAGGCGACCAGGCTGACCCCGGACGCGCCGATCCGCTGGGTCCCCCGGTCGGCCGGACTCGGGTCGTCGTCGAGGACTGCGACCAGACCGATGAGCACTGCCCCCACGGCCAGGATCGGAATGCCGACCCGCAGCCCTTGCGATAAGTCCCGGTTCATACCCCCAGGACGCAGCATCGGCGCAATCCGGTTGCTCGCCGGTTTCGGCGCCTAACATCGGATCCCGTGCTGAACCGAATCCTGGTCCCCTACCACCTCGACGAGTACCTGCCGGATCTCGACGTGCCGGTCGGTCCGAACACGACGGTCACGGCCGATCTCGCCGGCGAGGACGTGTGGTCCCGGATCGCCGTGCTGTCGGCGGCGGTGGCCGAGGCGGTGCACCGGGCGCCGCGGCCGCTGGTCGTCTCCGGGGACTGCCTGACCGCGCTGGGAACGGTGACCGGCCTGCAGCGGGCCGGGCTGGATCCGGCCGTGGTGTGGTTCGACGCGCACGGCGACGTGCAGACGCTGGAGACCACGGCCTCGGGCTACCCGGGCGGGTTGTCGCTGCGGCTGCTGTGCGGCTACCGGACCGATCTCGTCGCGGACCCGATCGGGCTGCGCCCGGTGCCCGAGGAGCGGGCGGTGCTGGTGGACGCCCGGGACCTCGACCCGCCCGAGGCCGACTACCTCGCGACCGCGCCGCTGCGGCACGTCGCCGTCGCCGGGCTCGGCCCGGAGGTGCTGCCGGACGGCCCGATCTACCTGCACGTGGACCTCGACGTGCTGGACTCGGCGGACGTGCCGGGCCTGCGGTTCCCGGCGTCCGGCGGACCGTCCCGGGATGCGGTGGCCGCCGCGCTGAGCCGGGTGGTCGGCACAGGCCGGGTCTGCGCGATCGGCCTGGCCTGCACCTGGCGGCCCGGCCACGACGCGGCCACCGCCGTCGGCGCCGACATCGTCGAGGCGGTGGGAGCCTGGGGGTGACGCCCCGCACGAATGCGCACGCATGGCTACCATGGTGGGGTGACCGCTTCGCTGAGGACCGTGCTCGCCAAGGCAGGGCTGCGGGTTGATCCCGACGAGTTCCTGACCCTGGTCGAGGACGCCGCCCGGCAGTTGAGCCCCGCGGACCCGGATCCGGCGACCTACTTCACCGACGCGCAGCGCACCGCGCTGGCCGAGGTGGGCCTGGACCTCTCCCCCGCGACCGGCGACGACGCCGACCACCGCGCGCGCACCGTCGCCGCCCAGGCCGTGCTGCGCGACTCGGCACTGACCGTGGCCGACGCCGCCGGCACGATCGGCGTCGACACCAGCCGGGTGCGGCACCGCCTGCTCGCCCGCCGGTTGTCCGGCTGGAAGGACCGGGGCGGCTGGCGGTTGCCCGCCTGGCAGTTCACCGCCACCGGGGTGCTGGCCGGGCTGGAGACGGTGCTCGCCGCGATCGACGCGGACCAGCCGGCCCTCGTGATCGCCGCGTTCATGACCACCCCGCAACCGGACCTGCGGCTCGACGGCGCCCCCGCCACCCCTCGGCAGTGGCTGCTGGCCGGCGGGGATCCCGGTCCGGTCGCGGAACTCGCCGCGGTGCTGGGAACGCCCGCCTGACAGATGGCCCGGCTTCCCCAGCCACCCGAACCCGCCGCCCTGCGATCCCTGCTGCGCCCCGGCGAGGATGTGCTGTCGCTGGCCGCCGGCACCCGGCTGGTCCGGATCTTCGCCGCGGGCGGGCGGCACCGGCAGCGGTGGAACACCTTCCGGCGGTTCGGGCCGATGCCGCATGCCCGGTTCGATCCGCAGCCGCTCGGTCCGGACGGCCTGCCGGCGACCAGCCCGAACCAGGGCGTGATCTACTTCGGACTGTCCGCCCGCACCAGCGTGGCCGAGGTGTTCCAGGCATCGTCCATTGTGGATCGTTCCACCCGGCGGCCACAGCTCGTGGTGCTCCGGCCGCGCCGCACGCTGCGCCTGCTCGATCTGGCCGGCCTGTGGCCGACCCGGGCCGGGGCGTCCCAGGAGATCAGCACCGGGCCGAAGATCGTGACCCAGGCCTGGGCCCGGGCGATCCGCGCCGCGCACCCCGACCTGGACGGGCTGTGGTACCGGTCCTCGATGGACTCCGGCGACCCGGCGATCTGTCTGTGGGACCCGCTGTCCGGGACCGCGTTGCCGGCCGAACCCGACGTGCTGCTGCCGCTCGACCATCCCGGCCTGGACCTGCCGTTGGCCCGGATCTGCGCGCAACTGGGCTACATGCTGCTCTGAGGGGGTAGGGGTAACCCCACCCTGAACCGGGGTACTTCCCTGATGTTCCGGCTGTTCGGCTCGCAATAACGTGAGCCGCATCACGAACAGCAGGAGGAGCGATGAACCCGTATGACGATCACCCGCCCCAGGTCTCCGCCACTCCGCGCGTCTGGCTGGTCGCGCGGACCGGCTCGACCGCCGACCCGACCGACGGACCTGTGGTCCGGGACACCCGGATGCGGACCTGGCGGCCCGGTCCGGACGGCGCGTACCACTCCACCGACGGCTGGCACCACGCCACCTGGGCCGAACTGCACAGCCGGTTCGACCTGATCGAGGTCCTCGCCGCGTGACCGCGTGGGATGCTGGGCAGGTGATGCTGGAGGACCTGGTGCGGCTGCGGCGGGCCCGGGACCAGATGGACCGGGAGTACACCAAGCCGTTGGATGTGGCGGCACTGGCCCGCACCGCGCTGATGTCGCCGGGGCACTTCTCCCGGAGCTTCCGAACAGCCTTCGGGGAGTCGCCGTACAGCTACCTGATGACCCGCCGGATCGAGCGCGCCCAAGCACTGCTGCGCCGGGGGGATCTCAGCGTGACCGACGTGTGCTTCGCGGTGGGCTGCTCCTCGCTGGGGTCGTTCAGCTCGCGGTTCACCGAACTGGTCGGGGAGAGCCCGAGCGCCTACCGGGCCCGCGACCATGACGCGCTGGCCGGAATTCCGGCCTGCTCAGCCAAGATCCTCACCCGCCCGCTCAAGAACGGTAAGCAGTAAGGCCCTACCCCGCCAACAGCCACCTCAGGGGACCGTGACGGCACCCAGCCACATCCACCCGATCTCGACACCGTTCCCCGGAACGCAACGACCGCATTGAAATCCGGAGAGGCGGGTCAGTTGTCCGCCGGTGCCGGCTGCTTGGCGCCGGCGTCCGCCCGCCGCGCCGCCGCGTTGTCCCGGCGCGACTTGATGATGCTGGCACCGGCCGTGATGGCCAGCACACCGATGATCACCGACAGGGACAGGCCGATGTTGACCGTCGGCACCGGCACCGGAGCACCGCCGTTGATGAACGGCAGCGTGTTGGAGTGCAGCGCCTCCAGCACCATCTTCACCCCGATGAAGCCGAGGATGACGGCGAGCCCGATCGACAGGTAGTGCAGTTCCCGCAGCAGCCCGCCGAGCAGGAAGTACAGCTGACGCAGGCCCATCAGGGCGAAGGCGTTGGCGGTGAAGACCAGGAACGGCTCCTGGGTCAGCCCGAAGATCGCCGGGATGGAGTCGACCGCGAAAAGGATGTCCGCCGACCCGATCGCGACCATCACGATGAACAGCGGGGTGGCGAACCGCTTTCCGTCGATCTTGGTGAACACCTTGCCGTCGGCGTAGTCCTCGGTGACCGGGAAGAGCTTCCTGGCCCACCGGGTGAGCCGGTTCTCCTGGTACTCCTCGTCCTCGCCGCCGCCGATGCCGGACCGGGACAGCTTGTAGGCGGTGTAGACCAGGAACGCGCCGAAGAGGTAGAAAACCCAGCTGAACTGGGCGATCACCGCGGCGCCGACGGCGATGAAGATGCCGCGCAGGATGAGCGCCAGCAGGATGCCGACCAGGAGCACCTTGTGCTGATGGATCGGCGGCACCGCGAACGCCGACATGATCACCAGGAAGATGAACAGGTTGTCCACCGACAGCGAGTACTCGGTGAGCCAGCCCGCGAAGAACTCCCCGCCGTACTGAGACCCGGAGAGGGCCCACACGCCGATCCCGAACAGGACCGCCATCCCGACGTAGGCCGACAGGTAGGCG
>NZ_DASTBH010000508.1:0-2996 GCF_035712165.1 Actinophytocola sp.
CCGGACACGATCAGGCCGGCTTCGGCGGCGATCAGGGCGGCGATCGCGACGGTCTGGTCGGGGCTGATCATGGCTCCACGTAGGGAAAGCAGGCCGCGGGCGCTGGTGAACCGGGAGGTGCGCAGGTCGCACCGGGTGGCGCGGGTGGCGCGGAACTCGGTTTCGGTGAAGTCGCAGTCCTGGAACAGCACGTCGGACAGGTTGCCGGAGATCGTGGTCTCCCGGAACGAGCAGCCGGCGAACACGGCGACGCCCTTGACCCGCTCGATGTGCAGCGTCGCGTAGTCGAGCCGGCAGTCCGTGACGGCGAGGTCCGTGGCCTGCTCGATCGACAGGCGCAGCCCGATCCCTCGGCAGGTGCGCAACTCGGTGCGGCGGGCGGTGATCCGTTGCAGCGAGGCGTTGGACAGGTCGACGCCGCTGAGCACCGTGTCAGCGAGGGTGACCGGACCGAGTTTGGCGCCGGCCAGGTTGACCTGGCGCAGCAGCGCGGTGCTCAGCGTGCCGTCGCCCGCGCTGCCGGACGCGTCCCCGCCGTCGATCAGCACCGAGTCCAGGTCGAACTCGTCGGTGAGGGCGTCCGGCCCGGCCGGGCGGAGGTCGTCCGGGTCGACGGCGGGCACGTGGATCGTCCGGCCGCCGGCCACCTCGCGGGTGTTCACCCGGTGAACCTATCCGGTGCTGGTGAGGTAGCCGCCCATGGTGCGGAAGTAGTCGGTCGCGGCGAGTTCGGCGCCGTCCTCGGTGCGGATCCGGTTGACCAGCAGGCCGTGGTTGCGGCCGTGGCGCGCGTCGGCGCCGGCCACGATCACCACGCCGTCGCCTTCCCGGATGAAGATCCGCCCGGGGGTTCCGCCGTAGCGGCCCCGGGACACCGAAGCGCCGACGATGCGGATGCGCTCACCGCGATGGAAGGTGAAGGCGTTGGGGTACGGATCGGACTGGGCACGCACCAGGCGTTCCAGCTCCTCGGCCGGCCAGGTCCAGTCGATCCGGCTGTCCTCGATGGACCGCTTGTGGAAGAAGCTCGCCTGGTCGCGGTCCTGCTTGACCCAGTCGGTGCGGCCCGACGCGATGAGCCCGAGCGCCTCGATGGTGACCGGCCGGATCAGCGCCACGGTCTTGTGGAACAGGTCGGTCGCGGTGTCGGTGTCCGCGACCGCGACCGCGCGCTGCACCACGATGTCGCCGGCATCGAGATCCTCGTTCATCAGGTGCGCGGTCAGCCCGACCCGCGTCTCGCCGTTGATCAGCGCCCAGATCAACGGGGAGAAGCCGGCGTAGGCGGGCAGCAGTGAGTCGTGCACGTTGAGGGTGCCGTGCCGGGGGAGGGCGAAGATGTGCTGCGGCAGCCAGGTCCGCCAGTTGTTCGCCACGATGATGTCGGGCTCGGCGTCCTTGAGGCGCCGCACCAGTTCCTCGTCGTCCGGGCGGTTGCGCAGCAGCACCGGGACCCCGTGCGCCGCGGCCAGGTCCGCGACCGAGTCGTCCCAGATCTTCTCGTAGGCGTGCGCGCTCTTCGGGTGGGTCACGGCGAGCACGACCTCGTGCTCGGAGTCCAGCAGTGCCTCGAGGGTCCGGTAACCCCAGGTCTGGTAGCCGAACATGACGACCCGCATGAGCAACTCCTTGTCGGTGCCGAAAGTCAAGCAAGCCTACCCTTACTCCAGTGATCAATGTTAGGTTAGGCTAACTTCATGCACCCACAGTGGGAGGTCGGTCCTGTGCCCGTGTACGACGTGGTCGGAGTCGGCTTCGGACCGTCCAACCTCGCTCTGGCGATCGCGATCGAGGAGCACAACCGGGCCCGGCCGGACGCCGGGCTGACCGGCCTGTTCCTGGAGCGGCAGCCGCGGTTCGGCTGGCATCGGGGCATGCTGATCGACGACGCCACGATGCAGGTGTCCTTCCTCAAGGACCTGGTGACGTTGCGGAACCCGACCAGCGAGTTCAGCTTCCTCGCCTACCTGCACAGCCGGGGCCGGCTGGCCGACTTCATCAACCACAAGTCGCTGTTCCCGCTGCGCGTGGAGTTCCACGACTACCTGGAGTGGGCGGCGGCGCGGTTCTCCGGCGTGGCCCGGTACGGGCACGACGTGGTGGCGGTGCGTCCGGCGCCCGAGGGTTTCGAGGTGGTCGCGCGTCAGGGTGACCGGACGGTGCTGTTCCACGCCCGCAACCTGGTGCTGGGCCTGGGTTTGCGGCCGAGCCTCCCGGACGGGGCCACGCTGGGGCGACGGGTGTGGCACAGCCGCGACCTGCTCGACCGGATCGACGAGATCGGCGAGCTGGCGGCCGGCCGGGTGGCTGTCGTCGGCGCCGGCCAGAGCGCGGCAGAGGTGACCAAGTTCCTGCACGACCGGTTCCCCCGGGCCGAGGTCCGCGCGATCTTCTCCCGGTACGGCTACAGCCCTTCGGACGACAGCCCGTTCGCCAACCGGGTCTTCGACCCCGACGCGGTCGACCAGTTCTACGCCGCGCCCGAGCACGCGAAGCAGCGGATCCTCGGCTACCACGGCAACACGAACTACTCGGTGGTGGACATCGACCTGATCGAGGAGCTCTACCGGCGGGTCTACCAGGAGAAGGTGCTGGGCGCCCCCCGGCTGCACATCCACAACGTCTCCCGGGTCGTGGAAGCCGTGCACTCCGGTGACAACGTCCGCATCACCGTCGAGTCGCTCACCACCGACGAGAAGTCCGTGCTCGACTGCGATCTCCTCGTCTACGCCACCGGCTACCGCCCGGCCGACCCGCTGGCCCTGCTCGGCGATCTCGCGGCGTCCTGCCGGCTGGACGACGGCGGCCGGGTCCGGGTGGACCGCGACTACCGCCTGGTCACCGGACCCGAACTGCCCGGTGGCATCTACCTCCAGGGCGGCACCGAGCACACCCACGGGATCTCGTCGTCGCTGCTGTCCACGACCGTCACCCGGGCCGGCGACATCCTCGCGTCCATCGTCGCCGCACCCGTCCCGCGGCCACACCGGTGGAGC
>NZ_DASTBH010000509.1:0-16020 GCF_035712165.1 Actinophytocola sp.
CCTCGCGGAACACCACCCGGCGCTGCAGGATCGACGTCGAGTTGTAGATGTGCACGATCGCCTTGCTGGCGCCCTCCAGCGACTCGAAGGTGCGCTCGATCAGCTCGGGCCGGCACTGGGACAGCACCTGGATGCGCACGTCGTCGGGCACCGCGCCGTCGGCGATGATCTCGCGGACGAAGTCGAAGTCGGTCTGGCTGGCCGCCGGGAAGCCGACCTCGATCTCCTTGTAGCCCATGCGAACCAGCAGGTCGAACATGCGCCGCTTGCGGGCCGGGGACATCGGGTCGATCAGCGCCTGGTTGCCGTCCCGCAGGTCGACCGCGCACCACTGCGGGGCCGTGCTGATCCGCCGGTCCGGCCAGGTGCGGTCGGGCAGCGTGACCGGCTCGACCAGCTGATGGAAGGGCTTGTACCGGTGCACCGGCATGGAGCTGCCGAGCTGGGTGTTCCAGGCCGGCTGGCCGGCCGGGGCCGGGCGGGACGGGGTGCGGACGCGGCTGTCGGCAGAGCTGTAGACGTCGGGGTTCGTGGTCATGAGAGTGGCTCCTGGTCGGGGTCTACGGCGACCGGCGGCGTCGCGTCGCACCGCGGCGGGGAGCCGGTCCGGTCAGGCCCCGTCGCGGCAGCGAAGCAGGAGAGCACGCGCCACGAGGGGAAGGGTATCGAGATCCGGGCCAGGATGCGCAACGGTGGTTCCACATGGTGGACGAAGCGCGACCCAACGTCACCCGTTTCGGGAATCTCTCACGTGGGAATACATGGCCCATGACTACGTATCGTCGAAGGTCCTACGGCAACACCGCGTCGCGGGTGATTGCCGGAGTGGGCGCCCTGTTCGCTCTGATCATCGTCGTCTTCATCCTGCTGACGCTCTTCGGTGCGAACGCCGGGAACGCCTTCGTTGTGTTCATCCGATCGCTGGCCGAGCCGCTCGCGCTCTTCTTCCCTGGCCTCTTCGACCTCAACAACAACACCCTCGAGCTGGTCCTGAACTACGGCTTGGCCGCCGTGTTCTGGCTCGTCGTCTCGGGTTTCGTCGCCCGTCTCGTCTCCCGCTACTGATGGCCCGGCAATCGGGTTGGCCGCCCGTCGCCCCCTCCGCGCGGCCAACCCGATCAGCCAGCGTTGCCAAGCCGCTTCAGAACGCGGGGCGGCCCCACTCGCCGGTGAAGGCGACCTGATCGAGCGGTAAGCGGGTGCGGGGGGCGAGTTCCTTGGCGCGGGTGCGGTCGTCGGGGAGGTCGTCGGGGGAGCCGGGAGTGCCGACGGCGATCACGGCAAGGGGGCGGACGTCGGCGGGAAGCGCGAACGCGGCCCGGGCGGCGTCGGTGTCGAAGCCGCCCATCTGGTGGGCGACCAGGCCTTCGGCGACCGCCTGGAGCACGAGGTTCTCGCTGGCCAGGCCCACGCCGTAGTCGGCGTGCGGGATGGCGCCCTTCTCGTTCTCGGTGACCGCGCAGGCCAGCAGCAGCACGGCGGCCGCTCCGGCCCAGCTCTGGTTGCCCCGCCGCAGCGTGTCGAAGATCCGCCGGTAGGTGTCGTCACCCCGCCGGCCGACCAGGTACCGGGCCGGTTGCGTGTTGCCGTTGGACGGCGCCCAGCGGGCCGCCTCCAGCAGCGCGCGCAGCGCGGCCTCGCCGACCTCACCGGCCGGGTCCAGCGCGCGGGGGCTCCACCGGGCCGCGATCAACGGGTGCAGCGAGACGCTCGTGTCGGCGGGCTTGTCCATCAGATCGCGAAGTTCCACGAGGTGATCGCGTACGCGCCGAACCAGGAACTGAACACCGCGAGCGCGCTGAGCACGATCACCATGGTCGCGGTGCGGCGCCGGGCCAGCGCGATCGCCACCGGGATGAGCAGGGTGAACGCCGGCAGCATCAACCGGGTCTTGGACGCCATCAGCCCGTTGGCGGTCAGGTCCATCGCCAGCACGCCGAGGCCGTACACCAGCAGCGGCCACTCCAGCCGCCGCGCGATCGCGATCGCCGAGATGACCAGGGCAACGGCGATGAACCCCACGGTGGCGATCTCGAACGGGTAGTCCGGCTGGGCGAGCCGGCGCAGGATCCAGCGCGTGGTCGCCGCGCCCCCGTCGAAACCGGAGTCCCAGCCGGCCTGCTGGAGCGCGAACCAGCCGTCCCACCGGCCGGTGCGGGCGCCCACCCAGGCGAGATAGGAGATCAGGCCCACCGGCGCGAGCAACCCGGCGATCCAGGGCCGCCAGCTGTCCCGGCGCTGGATCACGGCGACCAGCGCGGCCAGCCCGACCGCCAGGATGAGCGCGGCGGCGGTGGGCCGGACCAGCCCGGCGATCCCGCAGCACACGCCGGCCAGCACCCAGCGCCGTTCCAGCACGCCGACCAGCGACCACGCGGCCAGCGCGCAGAACATCGCCTCGGAGTAGGTCATGGACAGCACGATGGCCATCGGTGAGGCGGCGAACAGCGCCACCAGGATCAACCCGACCCGCTCCGAGCCGCCCCGGACCTGCCGGCCCAGCCGGGCGATGCCGTAGGCGCAGAACACCCCGGACACCACGGTCAGCGTGCTGGCCGCGGCGAAGGCGCTGATGCCGGTCAGGTTCGCCACCAGCCGGGCGGTGACCGGGTAGCCGGGGAAGAACGCCATCGAGTTGACGGCCAGCACCTGGTTGTGCGCGTCGGTCAGCCCGACGACCCCGTCGTAGCCACGTTCGGTCAGCTGCAGGAACCACCGGCCGTCCCAGGCCTGCAGGACGTCGGTCGTGGACATCTCGTTGGCGCGGGTCATCAGGCTCAGTACGAGTAGCCCCAGCTCCCGGATGCCGAGGTAGATCAGGGCGGGCGCGAGCAGCCGGGTGACCCGCAGGATCGTCCACCGCTGCTCCTCCCGCGCCGGTTCGGCCGGGTGCTCCGGCGCGTCGGCGACGGTCGGGTCGTCGGCTTCGGTTCGCGTCGCGTCCGTAGTTGACGGCACCCGTTCCCTCCCTCGTGACCTCGGCTACAGGGTATGCGGTCGCGATGATATGCGGTGGCGAGCCGCAGGTAGGCTGCGTGCGGTGAGTTGAGGAGGTTGCACGCGGTGGCGCTCGTCGTCCAGAAATACGGTGGTTCCTCGCTGGAGAACGCCGATCGGATCAAACGGGTGGCCGAGCGCATCGTGGCTACTCGCAAGGCCGGCGACGAGGTGGTCGTGGTCTGCTCGGCGATGGGTGACACCACCGACGAGCTGACCGACCTGGCGCTGCAGGTCAACCCGGTCCCGCCGGAGCGGGAGATGGACATGCTGCTCACCGCGGGTGAGCGGATCTCCAACTCGCTGGTGGCGATGGCGATCAGCGCGCTGGGCGCCGAGGCCCGGTCGTTCTCCGGCTCGCAGGCCGGGGTGATCACCACCTCCGCGCACGGCAAGGCCCGGATCATCGACGTGACCCCCGGCCGGCTGCGCGCCGCCCTCGACGAGGGCTACATCGTGCTGGTCGCCGGCTTCCAGGGGGTCAGCCAGGACACCAAGGACATCACCACGCTCGGCCGCGGCGGGTCGGACGCCACCGCGGTCGCGCTGGCCGCGGCGCTGAACGCGGACGTCTGCGAGATCTACACCGACGTGGACGGTGTCTACACCGCCGACCCGCGGATCGTCCGGGACGCCAAGCGCCTGGATCGGGTCACCTACGAAGAGATGCTGGAGATGGCGGCCAGTGGGGCCAAGGTGCTGATGCTGCGCTGCGTGGAGTACGCGCGCCGGTACGGCGTCCCGATCCACGTGCGCTCGTCGTACACGAACAGGCCGGGCACCCTGGTTTCCGGCTCGGTGGAGGACATTTCCGTGGAACAGGCGATGATCACCGGCGTGGCGCACGACCGGTCCGAGGCCAAGATCACCGTGACCGGGGTGCCGGACCACGCAGGCGTCGCGGCGCGGATCTTCCGCACGGTCGCCGACGCGGAGATCGACATCGACATGGTGCTGCAGAACGTGTCCAGCACCGCGTCCGGGCGCACCGACATCACCTTCACGCTGTCCAAGGACAACGGCCCCCGCGCGGTGGCGGCGCTGGAGAAGCTCAAGACCGAGGTCGGGTTCGCGGCCGTGCTCTACGACGACCACGTGGGCAAGGTGTCGCTGGTCGGCGCCGGCATGCGGTCGCATCCCGGAGTCACCGCGACGTTCTGCGAGGCGCTGGCGAAGGTCGGCGTGAACATCGACATCATCAACACCTCGGAGATCCGGATCTCCGTGCTGATCAGGGACACAGAGTTGGACGACGCGGTGCGCGCCATCCACGAGGCCTTCGGGCTCGGCGGAGACGAGCAGGCGGTCGTGTACGCGGGAACGGGGCGTTGAGCATGACGCAGGCAGGCACATCGGCACCTACGCTGGCACTGGTCGGCGCCACCGGGGCGGTCGGCTCGGTGATGATCGACATCCTGAACGAGCGGAGCGCCTGGCCGTGGGGTGAGGTGCGGCTGATCGCCTCGCCGCGCTCGGCCGGCAAGCGGATCCGCGTGCGCGGCGAGGAACTGACTGTCCAGGCGCTGGCTCCCGAGGTGTTCGACGGGGTCGCGGTGGCGATGTTCGACGTGCCGGACGAGGTCTCCGCGCACTGGGCGCCGATCGCCGCGGCGCGCGGCGCGATCGTGGTGGACAACTCCGGCGCCTTCCGGATGGACCCGGACGTTCCCCTCGTGGTGGCCGAGGTGAACCGCGACCAGATCGCCGAGCCGCCCCGCGGGATCATCGCCAACCCCAACTGCACCACGCTGTCGATGATGGCCGCGCTGGGCGCGCTGCACGGCGCGTTCACGTTGCGCGAGTTGGTGGTCGCGTCGTACCAGGCCGCGTCCGGCGCCGGGCAGTCCGGTGTGGACCAGCTCTACGCGGAGCTGGCGGCGGTGGCGGGTAAGCAGGTCGGGGTTCGCGGTGGGGACGTGCGGGAGGCGCTGGCCGCCGCCGGACTGTCTGTTTCGGACTCGCTGTTCGGTGCTCCGCTGGTGTTGAACGTGATCCCGGCGGCCGGTTCGTACAAGCAGGACGGCTGGTTCTCCGAGGAGCTGAAGGTTCGCAACGAGTCGCGCAAGATCCTCGGCATCCCGGACCTGAAGGTGTCGGCGACCTGCGTGCGGGTGCCGGTGATCACCACGCACTCGCTGGCGGTGCACGCGGTGTTCGCCGAGCCGGTGACGGTCGCGGCGGCGCACGAGATCCTGTCCGCGCAGCCTTCCATCGTGCTGGTGGACGACCCGGCGCAGGGCCGCTACCCCATGCCGGCGGACACGGTCGGGGCCGACCCGACCTACGTCGGCCGGGTGCGGCAGGCGCTGGACTTCCCGAACACCCTGGACTTCTTCGTGTGCGGGGACAACCTGCGCAAGGGCGCGGCGCTCAACACCTACGAGATCGCCGAGGCACTGGCCGGCTGAGGTTGCGCCGGCTGGTCCGGGTGGCGGCTGCTGCTGCGCGCGATCAGCACGACGGCCGCCGCCGCGACCAGGATGCCGCCGAGGCCGGCGACGGCGAAGCCCCACGCGGGCGAGGAGTGGTCGACGACGAAGCCGACCACCGGCGCGCCGGTGGCGGCGCCGAGGGTGAACCCGGTGCTCTGCATCCCGGTGGCCTCGCCGCGCACCGCGACCGGGGCGAGCCGGCTCACCTCCTCGCCGGTGGCGGCGATGGTCGGGGCGCACAGCAGGCCGGCCGGCAGCAGGGCGAGGGCGAGCAGCCACCAGTCGCCGTGCACGAGCCCGACCGGGATGGTGAGCGCGCCGAGCAGCGCCATCAGCCCGACCTGGCTGAACGAGCGGTGCAGCCCGCCGTAGACCAGGCCGCCGATCGCGGAGGCCGCCGACCACATCCCGACCACCAGGCCGGTCCACGCCACGTCGCCCTGGCCGCGTAGCTGCGCGACCACGGTGACCTCGGAGCCGGCCAGCACGAACACCGCGCCGGCGCCGATCAGCAGCACGGCGATCAGCCGGGGGGTGAGCCAGGACCGGCGGGGCGGGCGGACTCCGTCGTCCTCGGCCTTCTCCTTGGCGCTGCGCACGGCGGGGTTGACCAGAAAAAGCGCCGTTCCGACGGCGGCGATGCCGATGGCCATCGCGGTGAGCGCGGCCGTCGTGGACAGTTGGGTGACGAGCAACACGGCGAGCGCGGGCCCGACCATGAAGCTGAGCTCGGTGGAGATCGAGTCGAGTGAGTAGGCGGTGCGGCGCAGTTCCGCCGGCACCAGCGCGGCGATCGCCTGCCGGCCGATCCCCATCGCGGGCAGGATGAAGAACCCGCCGGCGAAGCCCGCCACCAGCAACAGCGGGTAGGGCAGGAACCGCGCGGTCAGCCAGAAGAGGGTCTCGCCGACGACGGTGATCATCAGCATCCGGCGCAGGCCGTACCGGTCGACCACCCGGCCCATGACCGGGGCGGCGACCGCGGCGCCCACCGTGACCGCGGCGCCCACCAGTCCGGCCGCGCCGTAGCCCCGGCCGAGCTCGATGGCGACGTGGAGCGTCAAGATCATCGCGGAGGCGGCCAGCGGAATCCGGGCGAAGAAGATCAGGATCGTCAGGCTGCGGATCCCGGGCAGGGCGAGCATCCGCCGGTAGAGCTGCATGGCTTGATGTCATCCTTTCCGGGCCGGGTACGCAACCACGTTACGACTGGTCACCGACAAGATCACTCGTTCGTTATCTTGACTCATTCCAGAAAACCTGGTGTGGTGGCGGTGCGATGAACGACCAGGGACTGGCTCAGCAGGAGCCACGCGAACGGCTCCGCGCCGTCGGACTGCGGGTGACCGCACCGAGGATCGCGGTGCTGGAGTGGCTCGCCACGAACCCGCACGCCACCGCGGAGGAGATCGCGGCCGGGGTGCGGGAGCGGCTGGACTCCGTGTCCACGCAGGCGATCTACGACGTGCTGAACGCGTGCACCCGGGCGAGGCTGCTACGCCGGATCGAGCCGGCCGGACACCCGGCCCGGTTCGAGACCCGGACCTCGGACAACCATCACCATCTCGTCTGCCGGATGTGCCACCGGACCGAGGACGTGGACTGCGTCGTCGGCCTGGCGCCCTGCCTGGAACCCTCCAGTTCCGCGGGGTTCGTCCTGGACGAGGCCGAGGTGGTGTTCTGGGGCCTGTGCCCAGTCTGTGCTGGTCGACCGCAGACCGAGAGCCACCACATCGAGGAGAGCGCGTGACCGAGCCGACGCCCACGACCAACAACGTGGGTATTCCCATCGCCAGCGACAACGACTCGCTGACCCTGGGTACCAACGGTCCGATCCTGCTGCAGGACCACTATCTGATCGAGAAGAACGCCCAGTTCAACCGGGAGCGGGTACCGGAACGGGTGGTGCACGCCAAGGGCGGCGGCGCCTTCGGTTTCCTCGAGGTCACCGAGGACGTCAGCCAGTTCACCATGGCCGCGGTGTTCCAGCCGGGCACCCGCACCGAGAGCGTCGTGCGGTTCTCCACCGTCGCCGGGGAGCAGGGGTCGCCGGACACCTGGCGCGACCCGCGCGGTTTCGCGGTGAAGTTCTACACCTCGCAGGGCAACTACGACATCGTCGGCAACAACACCCCGGTGTTCTTCATCCGGGACCCGATCAAGTTCCCCGACTTCATCCGCTCGCAGAAGCGGCGCGCGGACAACCATCTGCGCGACAACAACATGCAGTGGGACTTCTGGACGCTGCGCCCGGAGTCCGCGCACCAGGTCACCTGGCTGATGGGTGACCGGGGCATCCCGTCCAGCTGGCGGCACATGAACGGGTACGGCTCGCACACCTACCTGTGGCAGAACGCCGCAGGCGAGAAGTTCTGGGTCAAGTACCACTTCAAGACCGACCAGGGCATCGGGTTCCTGACGCAGGCCGACGCGGACCGGATGGTCGGCGAGGACATCGACCACCACATCCGCGACCTCTACGACACGATCAAGGTCGGTGACCACCCGAGCTGGACGCTCTACGTCCAGGTCATGCCGCACGACGAGGCGGCGGACTACCGGTTCAACCCGTTCGACCTGACCAAGGTGTGGCCGCACGGCGACTACCCGCTGATCAAGGTCGGCCGCTGGGTGCTGGACCGCAACCCGGAGAACTACTTCGCCCAGATCGAGCAGGCCTCCTTCCAGCCGTCGAACCTGGTGCCCGGCATCGGGCCCTCGCCGGACAAGATGCTGCTCGGCCGGCTGTTCTCCTACCCGGACGCGCAGCGGTACCGGATCGGCACGAACTACGCGCAGCTGCCGGTGAACGCGCCCAAGTCGCCGGTGCACACCTACAGCAAGGACGGCGCGATGCGGTACACCAACACCACGGACCCGGTGTACGCGCCGAACTCCTACGGCGGCCCGCACGCCAACCCGCTGCTGGCCGGCGAGACGGGCTCGGCCTACGGCGCGACCGGTGAGGTGCTGCGCTCGGCCTACGCGCTGCACGCCGAGGACGACGACTTCGGTCAGCCGGGCACCCTGGTCCGCAAGGTGATGGACGACGACCAGCGCGCTCGTCTGGTCGGCAACGTCGCCGGGCACCTGCGCAACGGCGTCTCCGCGCCGATCCTCGAGCGGGCGCTGGAGTACTGGCGCAACGTCGACAAGGAGACCGGCGACCGGATCGCCGAGCTCGTCGAGGGCTGATTTTCCCGATGCGGCAACCCGTCTCATGCCCCTGAGACGGGTTGCCGCGCTATTTCTCCGCTGTGGCGGGCTCGGTGGCCGGGCGCAGCGCCAGCGCGGCGCGCAGGACGCCGGCCGACTCGGCGACCGCCTCGCGGAACCGGCGCCCGACCCCGATGAAGTTCACGAACCCGTGGATCAGGTCGCCGAGCCGGTGCTCCACCACCGCGACCCCGGCTTCCCGCAGTTTCGCCGCGTACGCCTGACCCTCGTCGCGCAACGGGTCGAAGCCCGCGGTGGCCAGGTAGGTGGGGGGCAACCCGCGCAGGTCCTCGGCCAGCAGCGGCGAGACCAGCGGGTCGGCGGCCATCTCCTTGTCCGGCAGGTAGTTCGCGGTGAACCAGGTCATGTCCTCGTCGGTGAGGAAGAAGCCGTCCAGGAACAGGTCCTGCGACCGGTACCGGTTGGCGGAGTCGGTGGCCGGGTAGTAGAGCAGCTGGAAAACCGGGCGTGGGCCGCCCGAGTGCAGCGCCTGGTAGGAGGTCACCGCGGCCAGGTTGCCGCCGGCGCTGTCCCCGCCGACCGCGATCGCCGACGGATCGACACCCAGCTCGTCAGCCTGCCGGACGGCGAACTCGAACGCCGCCAACGCATCGGCCGGAGCGGTCGGGAACGGCGTCTCCGGCGCGAGCCGGTAACCCACCGACAGCACCCGCACCTCGGCGTTGCGCGCCAGGAACCGGCACAGGTTGTCGTGCGAGTCGATGCTGCCGATGGTGAAGCCGCCGCCGTGGTAGTAGACCAGCAGCGGCGAGCCCTCGGCGAGGCCGGCCGGGGTGTACAACCGGGCCGGGATCGTCCCGCCGTCGACCGGGATCCGCAGGTCGCGTCCGTGCGTCGGCTGGATCCGCCGGCCGCCGACCACCGGGCTCATCGTCTCCACATTCCGCCGGGCGTCGGTCACGCTGCCGGCGGAGAGCTTGACCTCGGTCAGCTTGTTCAGCCGCAGCAACAGTTGCGCGTCCAGGGCCAGCTCGTTGCCGTCGATCCGGATCGGTGGCCCGGCGATCCGGCGGCGCACCGGCTCCGGCAGCGCGAACGCCGCGTGCATCGCGGCACCCTGGAGCTTTGCCGGCAGTCGGGTCATCGCCTTGGCCATCGTGCGCGCCTCCAATGGAGCCAGTGGGATGTGACCAACCTAGGTCATGGGTGAGGGAGGATGGCAGGTGTGAGGGTGAGCCCGGTGCAGGTGGTGGGGATCGGCGGTTCGCTGCGGGAGGACTCGCAGTCCGAGCGGGCGCTGCGCATCGTGCTCGCCGCCGCCGAGGAGTCCGGCGCCAAGGTCACCATGATCAGTGGGTTGGACCTGGTGCTCCCGTTCTACGACCCGGCGATCACCGAGCGACCGCCCGCGGCCCGCCGGCTGATCGACGAGATCCGGCACGCCGACGGTGTGGTCCTCGTCTCGCCCGGTTACCACGGCACGATCTCCGGCCTGGTCAAGAACGCGCTGGACTATCTGGAGGATCTGCGCGACGACGAGCGGCCCTACCTGGACGGCCGGGCGGTGGGCTGCATAGCGGCGGCGCGCGGCTGGCAGGCGGCGGTCACCACGCTCACCGCGTTGCGGTCGATCGTGCACGCCCTGCGCGGCTGGCCGAGCCCGCTGGGTGCGGCGGTGAACTCGGCCGAGGTGCTGTTCGATGCGGCCGGCGGCTGTTCCAACGAGCAGGTGACCAGCACGCTGCGTACGATCGGCCACCAGGTGGTGGAGTTCGCTGTCGCCCGAACTCCGGGTGGCGGCCCGGACTGAACGGTGGGCCGAGTCATGGGCAACTTCCGGATCGCCGGTCCGCTCGACGAGGCCAACCGCAAGATCGCCGGAACGATCCTGCAGGCGACCCTGACCAACCTGCTCGATCTTTCGCTGATCGCCAAACAGGCGCACTGGAACGTGGTGGGGCCCAACTTCCGCAGCGTGCACCAGCAACTCGACGAGGTTGTCGAGCTGGCCCGCCGGCATGCCGACGCGGTGGCCGAGCGCGCGTCGGCGATCGGCGTCCCACCGGACGGCCGGGCCCGCACCATCGCCGAGCACTCCGGGTTGCCGGCTGTCTCGGAAGGCTGGGCGCTGGACTCGGACGTGGTCCAGGCGGTCGGCGCGGTGCTCGGCGAGCTGATCAAGCGGATGCGCACCTGGATCGACGAGACCGACAAGGCCGACCTGGTCAGCCAGGACCTCCTGATCGAGATCGCCGGTGAGCTGGAGAAGCAGTACTGGATGTGGCAGGCCCAGCAACTCTGACGCACCATCCAGCAAGCCGAGCCGGTCAGCGCAGGCCGAGGGCGCGCAGCGCGAAATACACCTCCACCGCCGTCTGCTTGATCGTCTCGGCGACCACGAGCGAGCCGTGCCCGGCCTCATACCGGTACACCTCGTAGCCGGCCCCTCGCGCGGCGAGCCGGTCGAGGTAGTTGTCGATCTGCCGGATCGGGCACCGCGGGTCGTTCTCCCCGGCCAGCACCAGCACCGGCGCCCGCACCTCGTCCACGTAGGTGATCGGCGAGCACTCCACGTACCGGTCGTGCACCTCCGCCGGTGATCCGCCGAACAGCGCGCGGTCGAACGCCCGCAGCGGCTCCATCTCGTCCTCGTAGGCGGCCAGGTAGTCGGCCACCGGGACGGTGGCGACGCCGGCCGCCCACCGCTCCGGCTGCACCCCGAGGGCGAGCAGGCTGAGGTATCCGCCCCAGGACGCGCCGGTGACCACGCACCGGGCCGGGTCGGCCAGCCCCTCCCGCACCGCCCAGTCGTGCACGGCCGCGACGTCGGCCAGTTCGGTCAGTCCCGGCCGGCCCTCGATCGCGTCCCGCCAGGCCGAGCCGTATCCGGTGGAACCGCGATAGTTCACGTGCACCACGGCGAAACCCGCGTCCAGCCACACCGCCCGGTAGGCGGAGTACCGGTCCTCGTCGGCCGCGTGCGGGCCGCCGTGCAGGCTGAACACCGTGGGCAGGGGGCCGTCCCCGGCGTCTGCTGGACGAGCGACCAGCGCGTGCACCGAACCGTCCGGCCCGGCCGGCACGAACGCGTCGGTCACCTCGACCGACGGCGGCGCCTTGGCCCCGGGCGGCTCCAGCAGCACCCGCTCGGTGCCGTCGGTGTAGAGCGCGCGGATCACGTTCGGCGACGCGGCGTTCGACCAGGAGTACTCGACGGTGCCGTCCGGCCGCACGTCGGCCGACCCCACCGTGCCGCGCAGAGTGTCCAACCGGGACAGTGAGCCGCTGTCGATGTCGAAGCGGTGCAAGGTGTTGCGCGCCTCGTGGGTGTGGATCACGAGGATGCCGCGGCCGTCCGGGCACCACACGGCACTCACCTCGCCCGGCAGGTCGATGGTGATCTCCACCTCGGTGTCCGCCGCCACGTCCCAGATCAGCAGCTCCTCCCGGCCGCGGCGCTCGTGCACGACCAGCAGCCGGGTGTCGCCGTGCACCGGGCTGAAGCCGATCGCGTCCAGGCCCTTGCCCGCGCCGTCCCATTTCTCGGCCACGGTGCTGCCGTCGGCCACGGCCAGCACCCGCAGCGCCGGGTGCCGGTTGTCGCCGTGCTCGGAGTGCGCGATGGCCAGCAACCGCTCGTCGCGGGACATCGCCGCGACGCCGGCGTCGTTGGCGTGCTGGTAGATCACCTCGCCGGGCCCGCCGGCGCGGGACGTGAAGATCGTGGTGCCGTCGTCGGTGGAGACACCGATCGCGGTCGCCTCGTGGCCCACCGCGAGTCCGGCCGGATACCCGGGCGTCACGCCGGCGACGGCCGGGCCGGCCTCGCTATCGGCCGGCCGGCCGGCGAACGGCTCACACACCCAGCTGCCGAACTCGTCGCCGTCGGTGTCGGCGAACCACCACAGGCGTTCGCCGTCCGGGGTGATCGCGGCATGCAAGGTGCCGTTCGGACGGTCGGTCACCTGGCGGTGGATGTCGGTCGCCCGGTCCCAGGCGTAGACCTCCCAGACCCCGCTGGCGTTGGACAGGTAGTGGTTGCGGTCCGGGGCGTCCAGTGCCCAGTCGGGCAGTGAGACCCGGGCGGCGGTGAACCGGGCGCGCCAGCGCGCTTCGGCCTCGGTGTCGCCGAACAGGACGTCCGGCACCTCGGCGGCGGGGTGGTTGCTCACCCCGTGAATCCTGCCGCATCGGCGGCGGTCCGGGGGAGCGCGTCCAGCGCGCTGATCAGAAGTTCCAGGCCGAACTCGAAGTCGGCCTCGGAGTCGTGTTCGGCCAGTGCGGGCAACAGCTCGCGGACGTTGACCAGACCGGCCGCCTCGAGCTCGGCCGGGTCGACCAGGGGCCGGGTGTCGGCCGCCCACCGGGCCTCGGTCTGGCTGGACTCGTGCACCAGGCAGCCGAGCACGTAGTTGACCACCGCCCGCATCACCTGCACCGCGGCCTTGCCGCGGAACCCGGCCGCCTGCGCGGTGGCCAGGGCCAGTTCGACCGGGCGCATGCCGATCGTCGAGTTGGGCTGGCGGCTCACCACCACCATGACGGAGCGCGGGTACCGGTGCGCCACCTCGCGGAACGCCCGGGCCAGCGACCGGACCGCCTCCCGCCAGTCCGCCGCCGGGTCGGCGGCGAACTCCATGCCGACCAGGATGTACTCGGCGACCGCGTCGAGCAGTGCCGCCTTGTTGGGCAGGTGGTTGTACAGCGACATCGCGCCGGTGCCCAGTTCGGCGGCGAGCCGGCGCATCGAGACGGCGTTGACGCCGTCCCGCTCGATCAGCTCTACCGCGGTCCGCACGATGAGATCGCGGCTGAGCGGGCTTGCCACGGGCACCTCCAGGGCGCTTGACGACGTACATCGTACGTGAGACGGTGGTCACATACGTACGGTGTACGTACGAGCCTTTCGGGGAGGCACGGCATGGCCATGGAGGACCTCTACATACTTCCCTCGGAGGACGGCTGGTCCGTCGACGCGGCCGGCGCGACCCGGTTCAACTGGGATTATGAGGACGGCCGGGAGAAACTGCTCGCCCTGTACCAGAAGGGCAAGGACAAGCAGTGGGACGCCGAGAAGCGGATCGACTGGGATCTCGAGGTCGACCCCTACAACGCGCTCGGCCTGCCGGACGAGTCGATCGCCATCTACGGCAGCCGGTTCTGGGACGCGATGAGCGAGAAGGAACGCGCCGACCTGCGCCGGCACTCCTGCTCCTGGCAGTTCTCCCAGTTCCTGCACGGCGAGCAGGGCGCGATGATCACCGCCGCCCGGATCGTGGAGACCGTGCCGGACCTCGACGCCAAGTTCTACTCGGCCACCCAGACCATGGACGAGGCTCGCCATGCCGAGCTGTACAGCCGGTTCCTGCGGGAGAAGATCGGGATGCTCTACCCGATCAACGACCAGCTGCAGTCCCTGCTCGGCGACACCCTGACCGACTCCCGCTGGGACATGCCCTACCTGGGCATGCAGGTCCTGATCGAGGGCCTGGCGCTCGCCGCCTTCGGCCTGCTGCGCGACCTCACCACCAAGCCGCTGCCCAAACAGATCCTGACCTACGTCATGCAGGACGAGGCCCGCCACGTCGCGTTCGGCCGGCTGACCCTGCGCGACTACTACAAACAGCTCACCGAGGCCGAACGCCGCGAACGCGAGGACTTCGTGATCGAGGGCTGCTACCTGATGCGGGACCGCATCCGCGGCATCGAGATCTGGCAGAACTTCGGCATCGAACCGCGCGAGGTGAAACCCCTCGTCGAGGACTCGCCCTACATGCAGGCCTTCCGCAAGCTCCTGTTCAGCCGCATCGTCCCGTGCGTGCGCGACATCGGCCTGTGGGGCGAACGTCTGCAGCAGGCCTACGTCGACATGGGCGTCCTGGAGATGGGCGACGCCAACCTGGATCTGCTGATGCGCCAGGACGAAGATCTGGCCGAGAAACTCGACGCCGAACGCTTCCAGGCCGAGGAGGAGGAACGCAAAGCCGAAGTCCACGAGGCGATCGCCCTGGGCGCCCAGGACTGATGCACACGTCGGCATCGGCGGCGCCCGGTCACCGATCGACCTGCCGGACCGGGTAGCGATCCCGAACCTTCTCGTTGAAGTACCGCCCGAAACTCGGCGCCGCCAGCAGTTCCTGGTAAACCTTGTGCGGCACAACGAAATACCGGTAGATCCGGTCGTTGTGAAATTCGACCTCCAGGATCTGCTCGTCCCGGTCGTACCCCACCGCCCGCACCACCGACGAGTCCACCGGCCGACGTCTCATCGCCTCAACCTATCGACCGGGCGCGGTATCACGCCTCCGGATCCGTCCTCTGAACGGTGACCGACACCCTCCAGAAAGGACACGATCCCATGGCCGCCCAGATCCCATCCGACGTGACGGCATTCCAACGAAACTGGCGCTTCTGCGTGCACTGCTTCGGCCTCTGGTGGAACGGCAACCCGACCAACGGCCACTGCCCGTCCCCCAACGCCCCCGTGGTCGGCGGCCGCCGCACCCACACCGGCCCCAGTTGGGACTTCTACCTGCCCGCCGACCCCGACAACGGCCTGGACGCCAACCCGCACTGATCCGGCTCGGCCCCGGTCCGCCTGCCCGGGCCGGGGCCCCAGCCGTGACCGGACCGCAATCCGCGAATCGCAACATTCAGGCAAACGGACGCGACACGGTCGAATGACAGCCGCCATTCGACCGGTGGGACCCGACAGCAAGGAATTTCCCATGTCGCAACCGCACTACGCCCCGCCCCAGCAACCGGCCGTGGCAGCACCGCAAAACGGCCTCGGCACCGCCGGGTTCGTCCTCGGCCTCATCGGGCTGATCTTCTCCCCGATCCCGATCATCGGCGTGGTCGCGTGGCCGCTGGCGATCCTCGGCCTCATCTTCTCCCTGGTCGGCGTCACCCGCGCCAGAGCCGGCCGGGCCACCAACCTGGGCCTCGCCATCGCCGGCACCGTCTGCTCGGCGCTGGCTCTGCTGCTGTGCATCCTGTGGGTCGCGGCCTTCGGCAAAGCCGTGGAGGACGTGCGAAACGAGTCGGTCCGGCCAGCCACCGTCCACTACGAGGTCACCGGTGACGCGAAGAACGTCACCATCTCCTACACCACCTTCGGCGACGGCGTCACCAGCAACCAGGAAACCGCCGCAACCCTCCCGTGGGCCAAGGAAGTCCAAACCACCGGCCTAGGCAAAGGCGGCTCGCTAAGCGTCATAGCCGGCCCCGACGGCGGCACCGTATCCTGCAAAGTCACCATCGACGGCAACGAAACAAAAACCGCCACCGCCTCTGGCCCCCTAGCCACCGCAACCTGCTCCGACTTCTAACCCCAACAACCCACCCAACCCGCCCACCCACCACGGACGCACCCAGCCCCGCGTCGGGACGTACAGCACCGTGGGGGTCTGGG
>NZ_DASTBH010000510.1:0-6175 GCF_035712165.1 Actinophytocola sp.
GTCGACCCGGCGGCCGACGGATCCGCCGAGCAGCACTACGACCTGACCTACGTCGCGGGCATCGACACCCTGGCCGACGGCGAGTTCGGCCTGGTCGTCGACGGCGAGCCGACCACGCTGCGGTTCACCGGCGGCCGACTGCACCAACAACCCGGCGCGGCACCCCACCCCGAGCTGACCGTCACCACCACCGCCGCGTTCCTCGACCGCTGGGCCGCCGGCGACACCGACTGGGACGGCGGCCGCCACAGCGGCGAGGTGAGTCTCGACGGACCGCACTCGGCCTGGCCGCGCTGGCTGGCCGCTACCGGCTACCTCCTCTCGATCGACCCGGAGTCCGCTGATGTCTGATCCCGCTGAGTTCTTCCATGAGACGAGTGCCGCCGCGCTGGCCCGCCCCGGCGTGGCCACCGGCACGATGATGGGTTTCCCCTGTCTGCGCGCCTCCGGCGCGTTCTTCGCCTCCTGCGACCACCGCACCGGCGACCTGATCGTCAAGCTCTCCCGGGATCGGGTCGCCCAGCTCATCGCCGACGGACTCGGCAAACCGTTCGCCCCGGCCGGCCGCACCTTCCGCGAATGGGTCCGCATCGACGACCGCGACCACACCCGGTGGACCGCGCTGATCGACGAGGCCCGCGCGTTCGTCAGCGGGCAGCGATGAGCTTCACCGGGTTCCCACCGGCCGGGCGCGCGCTGCTGGCGCGGCTGCCCGGTCTGGATCCGGCCGGGTTCGCCGCCGAACACACCGCCTGGACCACCCTGCTGCTCGACCCCGCCCGCGGGTTCGTCACCGCGCTCGGCGCCGTCCTGGTCGAGCGGATCTCACCCGGTCTGCTCGCCGACCCACGGGTCAACGGGTCGATCGCGCCGATCAACCGTGACCTGCGGTTCGACCCGCACGGCCCCCGGTACAAAGACCATCTGCTGTTTCGCTGGTGGGAACGCGACCGTCCGAAGAGGACCGCACCCACCCTGTTCGTGCGGCTCGACCCCACCCGGATCGGCTACGCCAGCGGAATGGTGTTCCCGTCCACCGACCAGTGGCGAACCGCCGTCGCCGACCACACCACAGCCCAAGGGCTGATCAACCGCGTCCGGCGGGACCTGCCGGACGCCGAGATCGCCGGCGCCGACCTCAAACGGGTTCCCGCCCCGTATCCGGCCGACCACCCCAATGCCGATCTGCTGCGGCACAAGACGATGTTCCAGCTGCGCTGGACCCAACCACTGCCCACCGCGGTGTCCACGCCCGCGTTCGTCGAGCACTGCGCGACCCAACTGGCCCGGCTCACCGCACTGCACCACTGGCTCCACACGACAGTCGCGACGGTCGCGCCATGAACCGGCGGCTCGAACCCCTCACCCAGCAAGTCCGGGCCCGGCTCGGCAAACACCTGCTGCTGGACACCACCCACGCCCAGCTGTTCTTCGAAGACGAACACCACCCCTGGCGAGCGATCCCCCGCGACGCCCTACGCGTGCCCCTCACCGGCCCACCCGTCGCCGACCCCGTCGACGGCCACTGGTGGACCATCGAACTGGGCGGCACCCGCCGCACCCACGCTGTGCGCGCCTGGGATCGCCCGCCACCAGACTGCCCCGAACTCACCGGCGTGCTGGTGATCCACCACGACGCCGCCGACCAATGGCTGGAAGAAGAGCAACCCGTACCCGGAATGCCGAAAAACCCCTACCACCGCGTCGACGTACTACCCGCCAGCCGACACATCGAGATCAGAGTCCACGGTGAACTGCTCGCCACCACCCGTCGCCCGACCCTCGTCGTGGAAACCGGACTCCCACCCCGCTGGTACATCCCACCCGGCGACATCCACTGGGACCGACTCACCCCCAACCCCCGACGCACCGTCTGCCAATACAAAGGCACCGCCCACTACTGGACCATCGACCACACCCACCCACCCCTGCTCGTGTGGAGCTACCCCGAACCCCTGCCCGAAACCGCCGCACTTGCCGGCCTCGTCAGCATCCTCGACGACGACCCAGGCGTCGACCTTCGCGAGCTGGCGGGGTAAAAGTGTCCGAAAACACCTGTTCCACTGAAATCGCCGGAAATCCCGGAGCACCGCTTGGATCACCGCGCGGTGGTTCTGGCGGGTGTCGTGCGCGGAGTGGGGATAGACCAGGTCGGGCCGTACCCGCCGGATGACGTCCTCGATCAGGTCGCTTGGCCGGAGCTGATCTCGGTGTCCGGATGGTCGTGAAGGGACGGTGGGCGCCGAGTCGTTCGGCGGCGGTCCGCGACTTGGCGGCGCGCTGCGAGGCCACTCCACTGCGCTGTCCGGTGCTCAGGGTCAGCACGAACACCTCATCGCCGGCGGCACGAGATGGTTCGGTGATGGAACCGATGCGCCGTTCTTGAGGCTGAGCGCCTTCCTCACACCGCCGTCGCCGAAGCGGGTCACCGCCGCGACCGCGGTCCAGGATTGACGACGCCGGCCAACAGCCCGCCGACGAACCGACGGCGGCGGTTTATGCGTTGGCCGGCCGGCTCGGGCTGTACCGAGACCAGGTCGACGACGAGTCGGTGCACCGCGCCGCCACTGCGGGCGTGTCCACCGCCCGGATCCTCGACGTGGTGGCCGAGTGCGCCTTCGCGACGCTGGTCGGCATGGTCGACAACCTCGCCGGCCGCGGACCGCTTGACGAGTTGCTCCGGCCGCGTGCCTGGGCCGGGGCCAGCCGAGTTCCCTAGGACGAGTGCGGCTTCTTCGTCCGGTTGAGTGAGCCGGCGGTGAGGACGCCGAGCCAGACCACGCCGAGCGCGATCAGCAACCCGAGGGTGTAGTCGCGGTCGTGCAGGCCCGGGTTGGTGGGTACGCCGAACGGCCGCCACAGCAACGGAACGGCCAGAATGGCGAGCACGGCGCTGAGCACGCCGCCGGCCGCGACCGGGGCCCGCCAGCGCACCGGCAACCGCCGCGCCGCGACCACCGCGACGGCCGCGGCGGCGGGCGCGAAGATCGCGTCGTGTAGCAGGGGACCGGCCACGAACCAGGCGGCGGCCTGCACGGCGCCGGATGCCGAGGTGGCCGCGAAGTCCCAGGCCAGCACGGCGGCCCAAGCCAGGGCCGCGAGGCCGGCCACGGCGAGCAGCACCCGCGTCATAGCACCTCGATCCGGTGTACCCACTTGGTCTGCAGCACCCCTGGCCGGCTCGGCGCGATGATCCGGCACGGGTAGCCGTGGTCGAGGTGGAGCACCTCGCCGTTCACCCGCAGCGCGAGCAGCGTGGACTCGTCGGCGGTGTGCTCGCCGGGAAGCGTGCTGGTGGCGTACGCGCTGTTGCGTTCCAGCGACTCCACCCGGACGGTAGCTCCGGGCCGGCTGCCGGCGGCGCGCAGCAGGTCGGCAACGCGCACCCCGGTCCAGGTGGCCGACGCGCTCCACCCCTCGACGCACGCGATCGGCAGCTGCGCGGTGGTCTGCGGCATCGCGGACAGCTCGGCCAGCGTGAAGAGGCGCGACCCGGCCGAGGTCATGATCTCCAACCGCCACGCGGGATCGCGCGCCGCCTCGATCACCCCGGCGGCGGCCGCGGTGCGGTTGACCGGCAGTCCCTGCGGTCCGCGGTCGGAGCGCCCGGCAAGCGGGGACAGGTTGCGCAGCAGGGGAATCGTGCCACCGGCGGTGGCCAGGGCCGCGGCCATGGTGGTGAGGGCGGTGGTGCGCAGGAAGGCCCGCCGGTCCAGGACGGTCCGGCGCTCCGCAGCCGGCGGTTCGGGACTGAGCCGGGTCAGGCCGCGGCGGATCACCGGCAGCTTCACCGCGACGTGCAGCAGGATCGAGCCGGCGGCGATCCACGCGACCGTGTAGTGCGCGGTGGGAAGGAGAAGCCCCACAGGTAGTTCTGCGCCGAGTTGAACAGCCCGGTGCCGAGCTCGAAGAACGCCGCACCGGACAGCACCAGGATGGACAGTCGCTCCAGGGCGTGGGGCAGCGAGCGCACGAGCGGGCGGCCGAACAGTTTCGGGTAGACGGTCCAGAGTTTGGCCAGCAGCAGCGGGATCGCGGTCACACCGGAGGTCACGTGCAGGCCCTGGGTGATCCGGTAGGCGTTCACCGGCCGGCTGGGCCAGAAGAACCAGGGCGGCGGGTGTTGGATGGCGTGGCTGATCAGGCCGGTGATGAAGCAGATCGCGAACGTGATGCCCAGCCAGAGGCCGATCCTGGCCGTCACCCGCTCGTCGTGGGCAGGGCGGTGGAAGTCGGATTCCTGGGGTATCACGGTTTGACCAGTTCGGCGAACCAGCGCCCGCCGCGCTCGGCCAGCCAATGGACCACCAGGCCGGCCTCCCGTGCCGGGTCGGCGATGGCGTCGGCGCCGAGCCAGGCCCAGGCGAACCAGTGGTCCGCGCCGTTGACCCGGACCCGGTCGCGCCGCAGCCCGTGACCCGGTGGGTCCAGCTCCACCAGCGCGGTGCCGCCCGGCGCGAGCAGCGTGCGCAGCCGGCGCAGCAGCCGCGCTGGGTTGCCGCCGATGCCGATGTTCCCATCGGCCAGCAGAACATGGCGCCACCGGCCCTCACCGGGAAGCTGGGCGAACACGTCGCGCCTGATCGCCGGGGCACCCCTGGCCCGGGTGAGCCGCACCGCCACCGGCGAGACGTCCACGCCCAGCGCCACCACGCCGCAGTTGACCAGGGCGGACGTGAGCCGTCCGGGTCCGCATCCGATATCCAGGGTCGGCCCGGTGCAGCACCGCAGCAGCACCTCGTCGCCGGCCCCGGACGGTGCTCGCCAACGCTGGACGGGCAGGCTGATGCGCTCGCCGGTGGCCAACTCCAGCCAGCATCGCCGGCCGAGCAGCCCCGGTTCGAACGCGGTGGTCGGTTGGGTCATCGCCGGGTCACCGCCAGGTGCCCGGTCTCGGCCAGTTCCGCGGCGAACCGGCCGCGCGGCACCAGCCCGGCCACCTGCTCCGCGTCCGGCATGGTGTCCACATCGGACAGCTCGCCCGGGTCGAGCGTGCCGTCCGCGTCGAGGAAACCGACGATCTCCGCGGTGGCGTGCTCCAGCCCCGTCGACCCGTTGTCCACCACGGTCGCCAGGTAGGCGGCCAGCACGGCCGGTAGCGCGGCGGCCTCGTCCAGGCAAGGCAGCACCACGTCCACGAGATCCATGACGCCACGCTAGGTCCATGCCGGACAGTCGCAGAACCCTTGCAGCGCTTACCAAAATGTGACGGCGGCGGAGATCTTACGGTGTGCTGACGGAAGCCCGCGTGGTCCGGTGACGCCGCCGGCGCGGCGTTACCGTCCCCGGGGTGTCCGATGGCAGGGCGGAGTAGGCCGTCGATGAGATGGCGGCCGGCACGATGCCCTGCGGTGCCGGTGTTGAGCAGTGCCGGATGAATCGTGCCGAACCCCGCCAGAACCACCCCCGGCACGGCCACGAGTACACCCTGGGACCACCGGGATCGAACCATCAGCCGACGCTAGTCGGGTCCGGGTCCGGCCGGCCGCAGGCAAGGTTAGGGTCTCTTACACCGCCCGGACCTGCACAGAACTCGCAAGTTTTGCCAGCAGCTGGGCGCTGCGGCGAGGGTCAGGCGGCGGTCTGCGCGATCTTGCGATACTGGCCGGGTGCGGTGCCGGTGGCGCGCTTGAAGGCGCGGGCGAAAGCGAACTCCGAGTCGTAGCCGATCTGCTGGGCGATCTGGCAAACCGTGGCGTCGCCGTCGCGCAGCGGCGACGGAGTCGTCAGTTACGTGTCGACTGAGGACATCGCCGCGGTCGCGGCCATCGCACTGACCGAGGACGGGCACGAAGGCAAGGGATACGCGCCCGTCGGCCCCGAGCCGCTGACGCTGACGGAGGTAGTCGAGCACATCTCGTGGGTCACGCAACGCCGGATCAGCTACGTCGAGACCGACCGCTCACCCATCCGCGACGCACTCCTCGCCGCGGCGCACCACCCGAAACCGCCGAGCACAACAGCCAGCTCTATGTCCACGCGTTCGCTCCGGCGCACTGGGTGCGCTCAATGACGACGTGCATGATCTGACCGACACGCCGCCGGTGAGCGTCGCCGAGTTCGCTGTGGGCGCCGCAGCGGCGTGGCGCCGATAAGGCACCGAAACGACGACGTCATGGTGCCCAACCCTCCGGATCCGCGTGGCTGGCTCGCCCTGGCCCTGCTGCGCGGCTTC
>NZ_DASTBH010000511.1:0-9471 GCF_035712165.1 Actinophytocola sp.
CGCCGCAGACGCCGTAGTCACCCACCTAGTCACCCAAGCGCACATCAGGCCCTGACCACTCCAAAGTGGACAGGGCCTGACCTGGTCGGGGTGACAGGATTTGAACCTGCGACCTCTTCGTCCCGAACGAAGCGCGCTACCAAGCTGCGCCACACCCCGGTGAACCGGTGGAAGTCTAGCTGACGTCGGCGCCGGCTCCGAAGGGGGCGCGTTCTCGGGTGTTGGCGGGGTCGGAACCGGCGGTGGGGCGGGGGACGAGGGTGAGCAGAGTTGCCTCTGGGGGGCAGGCGAAGCGGACCGGAGCGTAGGGCGACGTGCCCAGGCCGGCCGAGACGTGCAGCCACATGTGGGCGCCCCAGCGGGAGGCGCCGCGGGCGCGGGAGCGGTCCAGGTCGCAGTTGGTCACGAGGGCGCCGTAGCCGGGGATACGGAGCTGGCCACCGTGGGTGTGGCCGGCGAGCACCAGGTCGTAGCCGTCCGCGGCGAAGGCGTCCAGCACCCGCGGCTCGGGGGAGTGGGTGATGCCCAGCCGCAGCGCTCCGCCGCGGCGGGGGCGGCCGGCGATGTCGATGTAGCGGTCCCGGCGCAGGTGCGGGTCGTCCACCCCGGCCACCGCGATGGTCTGGCCGTCGACCGTGAGCAGTTGGCGGACGTGGGTGAGGTCCAGCCAGCCCCGCTCGATGAACGCCGCGCGCAGGTCCCGCCAGGGCAGCGGCACGCCGTGGATCCGCTTGTTGGACGGGAACAGGTACCGGGCGGGGTTCTTCGGGCGCGGAGCGTAGTAGTCGTTGCTGCCGAAGACGAACACGCCGGGCCGGTCCAGCAGCGGGTCGAGCGCCCGCACCACGGCCGGCACGGCCTGCTTGTGCGCCAGGTTGTCGCCGGTGTTGACCACCAGGTCGGGGCTGAGCTCGGCCAGCGCCGCCACCCAGCGCTGCTTGGAGCGTTGGTCGGGCAGCATGTGCAGGTCTGTGATGTGCAGCACGCGCACCGGCCGGGAGCCCTCGGCCAGCACCGGCAGCGTGGCCTCGCGCAGGGTCCAGCGGCGCCGCTCGATGCCGGCCGCGTAGGCCAGGGTCGCGGTGCCGACGGCGGTGGTGCCCAGGGCGATTCGGCGGACGGTGGTTGCCAACGTGCTCACGACTACGAGCGTAACCCCGCGCCGCGGGTGCCCGGCCGGCGCCGCGTCCGGCCAGTAGGGTTCCGCGCATGGCTTCGCTCAAGGAGCGGCTGCAAAGTGATCTCACCGCCGCGATGAAGAACCGCGACAAGACCAGGGTGGCCACCCTGCGCATGGCCCTGACCGGGGTCGCCACCGAGGAGGCCGCCGACCAGGCGCGTCGCGAGCTGTCCGACGACGACGTGCAGCGGGTTCTCAACCGCGAGCTGCGCAAGCGCAAGGAGGCCGCGGAGGCGTTCGCCAACGCCGGCCGCACCGAGCAGGCGCGCTCCGAGCTCGCCGAGGCCGACGTGCTCGCCGAGTACCTGCCCCGCCCGCTCGACGACGCGGAGCTCGCCGCCCTGGTTGCCGAGGCGGTGGCCGAGGTCACCGACCAGATCGGCGGCCCGCCCGGTCAGAAGCAGATGGGCCAGGTGATGAAGGCCGCCAACGCCAAGGTGTCCGGCCGGGCCGAGGGCGGCCGGGTGGCCGCCCTGGTCCGGGCCCAGTTGAAGGGCTGAACTAGGGGTCGATCGGCAGGATGGTCACCGGCTCGCCGGGACCGCCGCCACCGTTGCCGCCGCCTCCACCGCCGCCGCCACGGCCACCACCGTTGCCGTTGCCGGGAAGACCGGGGAGGCCGGGGAACCCGGGTCCGGGCTGGCCGGGGCCCTGCGGGATGCTCGGCGCGGGCGCGATGCCGTTGCTGACCTGGATGGTGATCGTCGCCCCGGGCAGGGCGTTGCCGCGCGGCGACTGTCCGACGACGATGCCCTTCTTCGCGGCGTCGTTACGCGCGCGCACGGCCACCTTGTAGCCGACACCCTGCAGGATCTGGGTGGCCTCCTGCTGGCTCTTGCCGATCACGTTGGGGACCTTGGTGTTGTCGCCGCCGGTCATGTAGCGCGGGTCGGGCGGTGGCAGGTCCACGACCGGCAGCCCGGCCATGATCGGGTTCATCGCCTCGAACCAGGTCTGCGCCGGGGTCTTGCCACCGAAGATGTTGCCGGTGCCGCACAGCCGGGTCGGGTCGTCGCAGATCGGCCTCGGTTTCGGGCTGTCGTTGAAGGTCAGCACCGCGCCGGCGAGCTGGGGGGTGGCGCCGACGAAGCCGGCCGACTTGTGCTCCTGAGTGGTGCCGGTCTTGCCCAGCATCGGCCGGGTCCAGCGGGCCGATGCCGCCGCCCGCCCCGCGGTGCCGCCGGGCTTGTCGTCCTTGCTCAGCCCGACGACCAGGGTGTTGGCCAGCGTCTCGGCCACCGCCTGCTCGCACGGCTGCTCGTTGATGTCGACCTTCTTGCCCTCCCGGTCGAGCACCTCGACGATCGGGCTCGGCGGGCACCAGGTGCCGCCGCTCATCAGCGTGGCCGCCACGTTGGCCAGCTCAAGGGTGCTGGTCGCGGCCGGGCTGAGGGTGAACGAGGCGTTGCCCGGGTTGCCGGGCTTGCTCTTGAAGAACTCGGCCTGGGAGACCTTCTCCTCGGGGTTCTCCGAGTTGGCGTTCGGCGCCCGGCCGCCGTTGTTCTGCTTCATGGTCTCGCGCAGCCCGAGCCGGCTGGCGATGTCGACCACCGGGTCCATCCCGACCTGCTCCTCGAGGATGACGAAACCGGTGTTGGGCGAGGTGGCCAAGGCGTCCTGCAGGCTCATCGTGGCGCCGTAGCCCTCCCCGGCGTTGCGCAGGCAGTACCAGCGGGTGTCGCCGTCGTTGGGCTTGTCGGTGCGTGGGCAGGTCTTCCCGCCACCGGTGAACACCGAGGAGACGTGGCTGGACGGGGTGGCGATGGTCTGGAAAATGCCGCCGCCCTTCTCCAGGAACGCCGCCGCGGTGAAGATCTTGTAGATGGACCCGGCGCCGAACTTGTTGGCGCTGTCGTAGGGCAGGCCGTAGACGGTCTCTCCGGCGTCCTTGTTCAGCCCGTAGTCCCGGTTGGACACCAGCGCGACGACCTGGTGTTTGTCCTTGCCGGGCTTGACGATGGCCATGGTGTTGGCGATGCCCTCGGTGTTCTTGGGCACCTGGTTCTCGGCGGCCACCTTGGCCAGGTGCGTGGCGTTCGCGTCGAAGCTGGTCTTGATCACGTACCCGCCGCTGTACAGCTGGTCGCGGGAGAAGCCGATCTTCTTGAGGTAGTCCTCGACGTACTGGCAGAAGAAGCCGTACTCGGGACCGGCGCCGACGCAGTTGGCGGCCGGCTTGTCCGGCTGCGGCAGGATGCCGAGGTCCTCCTTCTTGGCGGCCTCGGCGGCGTCCGGGGACAGCTTCTGGGTCTCGACCATCTTGTCGATCACCAGGTTGCGCCGCTTGAGCGTCTCGACCCGGCGCTGCCACGGGTTGTACAGGCTGGGGTTGTTCACCATGCCGGCCAGCAGCGCCGCCTGGGCGACGGTGAGCTTGTCCGGGGTGGTGTGGAAGTAGGCCTGCGCGGCGGCGCCGACCCCGTAGACCTGGTAGGCGAACTCGACGATGTTGAGGTAGCCGGTGAGGATCTCGTCCTTCGTCATCTTCTGTTCGAGCTGAATGGCGATCCGAGCTTCCTTGAGCTTGCGGGTGATGGTCTGCTCCTGCGCCCGCTTCTGCTCGATTTTCTTCTCCGGCTCGTCGCCCCGATACACGACGTTGATGAGATAATTCTTCACGTATTGCTGTGTGAGAGTGGACGCACCCTGAACGTCACCGGATGTCTGGTTGCTCACCGCGGCGCGCATCGTCCCCCGCCAGTCGACGCCGTTGTGCTCATAGAACCGGCGGTCCTCGATGGCGATCAGCGCGGCCTTCATGGTCGGCGAGATCTGCTCCGCCGTGACCGGGATCCGGTACTGGTCGTACAGCCGGGCGATCGGGGTGCCGTTTGCGTCGGCAACCGTCGTGACCAGGGCGGGGTCGGATGCGACGAGGTTGCCGGACACGCTGTCGATCGCGTCGCTCGCCCGGTTCGATGCCACCCCCAGCGCTCCGACCACCGGGAACAGCATGCCGGCGACGAGGACGCCGGCCAACACGCACAGTCCGACAAGCTTCAACAGGCTGTCTCCAACACGCACTCGCCCAGCCTACGCGTGACCCATCCGAAGTAACCGCGACACCGAAGAGTTGTTGACATTAGGTAACGGCTGTCGGGGCCGGTGTTCAGTTGGGAACCAGCGACCTCTAAAGTCCGTCAACGTCTCACGACGGCGCTAACACGTCGGGCCGAACGGGGCCGGCTTGGAGGCACCCGATGCCGGGGGGTGTCGGGTTCGAGGTCGAGACGACAGCTAGGGGTGGGGGTCATGCAAAATGACCAGGTAGCAGATTGGCGAGTCGCCGCGCTGTGTCGCGACGAGGATCCCGACGGTTTGTTCGTGCGCGGCAAGGAGCAGCGTAAGGCCAAGTTGGTCTGCGTGGCGTGCCCGGTGCGGACCGAGTGCCTCGCGGAAGCGCTGGATAACCGGATCGAGTTCGGCGTGTGGGGCGGCATGACCGAGCGTGAGCGGCGGGCTCTGCTGCGTCGCCGGCCGGACGTGACCTCGTGGCGCGACCTGCTGGACAACGCCCGGCGGTCGCACACCGAGGACGACGTCCGCGTCGGCTAGGACAGCTTGTCGCCGACCTCCCGCAGACCGGCGAGGTCGTGCACGTCGGCCGGCATGGCCGGGACGCGGACCACCCGCACCGCCGGGTGCGCCTTGGTGAACCGGGCGACGAGCCGGGACTCGCGAGCGGCCACCGCGGCCCGGTCCGCGTGCAGCCGCAGCACCGCCGTGGCCAGCCGCGCGTCGCCGGACTTGTCCAGCCGGTCGGCCGCGGCCAGCGCGGCCGGGCCGGACAGCAGGGCGAGCACCGGGTGAGTCCGGTTGACCACCAGCCCGGCCAGCGGCATCGCGTCGGCGGAGAGCCGCTCGACGAAGTAGCTCGCCTCGCGCAGCGCGTCCGGTTCCGGCGCCGCCACCACCAGGAACGCCGTTCCGCTGGACCGCAGCAGCTCGTAGGTCTTGCGGGCGCGCTCCCGGAAGCCGCCGAACATCCCGTCGAAGGCCTGCACGAACGCGGACGCGTCGGCCAGCAACTGGCCGCCGACGATTGCCGACACCGCCTTGGCGAACAGCCCGAACCCGGCGCTGACCACCTTGCGCACGCCCCAGCCGCCGGCCCGCGCCGGACCGGTGAGCAGCTTGATCATGCGGCCGTCCAGCGCGGAGGACATCCGCTGCGGGGCGTCCAGGAAGTCCAGGGCCGAGCGGCTCGGCGGCGTGTCCACCACGATCAGGTCCCAGCGGCCCTCGGCGGCAAGCTGGCCGAGCTTCTCCATCGCCATGTACTCCTGGGTGCCGGAGAACGACGTGGAGATCGTCTTGTAGAACGGGTTGGCCAGCACCTCCTTGGCGCGCTCCTCCCCGGCGTGCGCGAGCACCATGTCGTCGAAGGTGCGGCGCATGTCCAGCATCATCGCGGACAGCTCACCGGCCGGTTCGAAGCCGTCGACCTCCACCGCCCGGGGAGTGTTGCCGAGCTCCCGCAGGCCGAGCGACTGGGCCAGCCGCCGCGCCGGGTCGATGGTGAGCACCACGGTCTTGCGGCCGCGTTCGGCGGCCCGCACCCCGATGGCCGCCGCCGTGGTGGTCTTGCCCACCCCGCCGGACCCGCAGCAGACGATCACGTGCGTGTTCGGGTCGTCGATCAGGGCGTCGATGCGCAGGGCCGGTGCCACTAGTGCGCTCCCTGCTCGACCAGCGTCTCGGCGAACTCGTACAGCGCCGCGATGTCCACCCCGTCGGTGCTCTCCGGCAGCTCCAGGATCGGCAGGTCCACCTCGGCGAGCAGGGCCCGGGCGCGCTGCTCGGCCTGCACCCGGATGGCGTGCTCGACGGTCTCGGCGACCAGGCCGTCGAGGTCGTCGGAGGTCAGGTCGAGGCCGGCCGCGGCGAGTCCGTCGCGGACCCGGGAGGCGTCCACCCGCCCGTCCGCGGCCGAGGTCACCGACCGGGCCGGCAGCCGGGGCGGGCGCACCCGGTTGAGGATCACCACGCCGGGCCGCAGCTCGGCGCCGTCCAGCTCACCCACCGCGTCGATGGTCTCCCGCGCCGGCATCTCCTCCAGCAGCGTGACCAGGTGCACCGCGGTGTCGCCGGAGTGCAGCAGGCGCACCACGCCCTCGCTCTGTCCCTTGATCGGCCCGACCTTGGCCAGGTCCACCATCGCCCGGGTGACGTCGAGGAACTTCACGATCCGGCCAGTCGGCGGGGCGTCGAGCACCACCGCGTCGTAGACGTGCCGGCCGTGCTCGTCGGTGCGGCCGACACACTCTTTGACCTTCCCGGTGAGCAGCACGTCGCGCAGGCCGGGGGCGATCGTGGTGGCGAACTCGATGGCGCCCATCCGGCGCAGGGTCCGGCCGGCGAAGCCGAGGTTGTAGAACATCGTGAAGTACTCGAGGAGGGCCGCCTCGGCGTCCACGTGCAACGCGCGGACCTCGCCGCCGCCCGGGGCGGAGGCGATCCGCTGCTCGGCGTAGGGCAGCGGCTCGGTGTCGAAGAGCTGGGCGATGCCCTGCCGGCCCTCCACCTCGATCAGCAGGATCCGGCGCCCGCCGGTGGCCAGGGCGAGGGCGAGCGCGGCCGCGACCGTCGTCTTGCCGGTGCCGCCCTTGCCGGTGACCACGTGCAGCCGGACTCTGGAGATGGCGTCGTTCCAGCCGGCAGCGGTCACGCCGACCAGCCTAAATGTCCAGCTACCAGGCCGCTTTCCCGGCTCAGCTGGCGAGCAGCATGACCGTGACGGCGAGCCCGACGGCGATCACCAGCGCCCAGGACAGCCAGGCCGCCAGGGTGGTCGCGACCAGCAGGCAGAGCACGGCCAGCACGGTGCTGGTGATCGCGCCGGACAGGGCCACCTGGCCGTTGGTCGACCCGCTGCGCTCGCGCACCTTGGCCATGGTCAGCAGGACCAGCACCACGCCCCCGGCGGCGATCAGCGCCGCGGCGATCAGTCGCCAGGCTTCCATTTGAACAAGGTAGCGGTGACCCGTGCCCTGATCGTGACGACTACGCTCCCGCCTCATGACCCAGTGGGAGTACGCCACGGTGCCACTGCTGATCCATGCCACCAAGCAGATCCTCGACCAGTGGGGCGAGGACGGCTGGGAGCTGGTCACCGTGCTGCCCGGGCCGACCGGTGAGCAGCTGGTGGCCTACCTCAAGCGGCCGAAGGGTGCGTGAGCCGGTGCCCGGGACGGTCTGGACCGATCGACTCGCCGAGCTCGGCATCAAGCTGCCCTCGGTGCCGCCGCCCGCCGGTGCCTACGTGCCCGCGGTGCGGGCCGGCTCGCTGGTGTTCACCGCGGGCCAGGTGCCCTTCGTCGACGGCGTGCTCGCCGCGACCGGCAAGGTCGGCGCCGAGGTGGCCCCCGAGGAGGCCCGCAAGCATGCCCGGACCTGCGCGCTCAACGCGCTGGCCGCGGTGGACGCGCTGGTCGGCATCGACGCGGTGGTCCGAGTGGTCAAGATGACCGGTTTCGTGGCCTCCGCCGAGGGGTTCACCGGGCAGCCGACCGTGCTCAACGGCGCCTCCGAGCTGGTCGGCGAGATCTTCGGCGACGCGGGCAGGCACGCCCGGTCCGCGGTCGGGGTGGCCGAGCTGCCGCTCGGGGTTCCGGTCGAGGTGGAACTGGTCGTCGAGGTCTCCTGAGATGACGGACTCGGCCGCGTCCTGCCACGAGCTGTTACTCCGGCTCGCCGGCCGGTTGCCGGACCGTCAGCTGTGGCGGTTCCGGGACTGGCTGGCCGCCGGCGCGCTCGACGCGCTGGCCCGCACGCTGCCGCTGACCATGCTGCGGGACCGGCTGGGAATCACGGACCAGGAGTCGGTGCTGCTCAGGGCGGCGTTGCTGGACGCGGGTGCGGATCTGGGGATGCTCAACTCGCTGCCATGGGTGGACGAAATCGCCGATGTCGGCTACACCTTCACCCCAGAGTCGCCCGAATGGGCGAACAAGGGTGACTCCGTAGCGGTAGTGCTCGGGGCGGTGCTCGGTGGCCGGCCCGAGGTGTTGGACGTGCGCGAGAGCTGGCGCCGGCACCGGTCCGGACAGGGACCGGCGATCCGGGTCGTGCTGGTGACCGCCACGGCGGACCACGCCCGGCTCACCGGCGAGCTGCAGCGGGTCCTGCGGGCGCTCGGCAGCTACGAGCCGTGCGTCGAGGTGCTGCCGGACGGCGGCGAGCTGACGCCGTACCACGAGGCGGCGCTGGCGGCGTCCCAACCGCTGCTGCCCGGCCTGCCGACCTACCGGAGGCAGCTGATCGGCCGCTAGCACCCCCCGCGACCCGACGAAGGAGGAACACCATCAGCGTGGCGCAGGTTGCCCAGGGTCCTGGCTGGTCCGGCGGATCGCTGCCGGTCCGCGCGCACGACCTCCTGCTCTCCTTCGCGGGCCAGGTCGACGACGACGCCTTGGCCGACGCGCGTGAGCTGCTGGCCGCGGCCGAGGTCGACCGGACCCTGGACTTCCTGGTCGGCTGCCTGGTCGCCGGGCACATCCCGATCAGCGCGGCGCAGCGGGGCGAGCTCGACGCCCTGTCCGCGCCGGCCTACCTGGACCGCAGCCTGTTCAACCGGCTGATCGTGGACGACTCCGCCGCGATCCCCCGGCACCGGTTCGCCGCCGAGGTGCCCGGCACGGAGAGCGCGGCGCAGGGCGTGACCGACGCCGCGCACCGGGTGCTCGACGCGCTGCCGGATGTGCGCTCGGTGTGGGCGGTGTGGCGGCTGACCCCCGCCGGAGCCGTCTCCGGGCCGGTGCCGCACCGCGTCGTGCTGGTCGGGGTCGGACCGGCCGGGTTCCCCACCGCGACCGCCTACCGGCTGGAGCACACGCTGCGCCGGGTCGGCGTGCGTGCCTCGGTGGAGGCGCTGCGGGACGGCGCGCAGGCCCCGGACTACCACCACACCGCCATGCAGTACGCCACCCAGGTCCCGTTCGGCGCACATGCCGCGATCGCCCCCGCGCGGCCGGCCGCCCAGCTCAGCGCCTCCCGGCTGCCGGCGGTGCCACCCGGCCCGGCGCCGCGGCCGGGACCGCCGACCGCCACCCGGATGCCCGCGGTGAACCCGCCCTCGATGCCCCGGCTCGAACAGCCGAGCGGGCCGCGGCTACCCGCCCCGGTCAACCCGCCCTCGGTGCCGAGACTGGAGCCGCCGAGCCGGTCCCGGATGCCGGTCGCCGGCCCGCCGTCGGTGCCCCGGCTGGAGCCGCCCAGCTTGTCGCGAACCCCGCCTGCGCCGCCGCCGAACCGGATCCCGCCCGGCCCGCCGAGCATGTCCCGGATGCCGC
>NZ_DASTBH010000512.1:0-5120 GCF_035712165.1 Actinophytocola sp.
GCGCCTCGTCGGCGTAGATGTTGCCGATCCCGGACACGACGGTCTGGTCCAGGAGCGCCCGCTTCAGCTCGGTGCGGCGGCGGCGCAGCGCGGCGACCGCGTCGTCCGGGCGGAACAGCGGGTCCATCGGGTCCCGGCCGATGTGCGCCACCGGTTCCGGGACCAGGCCGCCCCCCGCGGCCGGCTCCAGCGGGTGCACCGACAGCCCGCCGAACGTGCGCTGGTCGACGAACCGCAGCTCCGGCCCGTCGTCGGCGAAGCGCAACCGGACCCGCAGATGCGTCTCGACCGGCCCGCCCCCGGACCGCATCAGCATCTGGCCGCTCATGCCCAGATGGGCCAGCAGCGCCTCGTCCGAGCTCAGCCGCGCCCACAGGTACTTGCCGCGCCGGTCCACCGCCTCCACCCGGCGTCCGACCAGCCGGCCCGCGAAGTCGACGGCGCCGGTCAGATGCCGGCGGATCGACCGCGGATGAAACACCTCGACCGCGGCGATCGTGCGCCCGACAACGTGATCGTCGAGGCCCCGCCGAACGGTCTCCACCTCAGGCAGCTCAGGCACCCGGGCATTCTGCCGCAGCGGGTGTCCCGCTAGTTCTCCGACTTCGGCTGGGACAGCGCGCGCCAGGCGACCTCGGCGGCCTTCTGCTCGGCCTCCTTCTTGGTCCGCCCGTCGCCGGTGCCGTACTCGTCGCCGCCGACCACCACCGTCGCGAAGAACTCCTTGCGGTGGTCCGGTCCGGCCTCCTGCACGCGGTACTCGGGCACCCCCAGCCCGGCCGACGCGGTCAGCTCCTGCAGGCTCGTCTTCCAGTCCAGGCCCGCGCCCCGGCGCGGCGCCTCGGCGAGCAGGCCGTCGAACAACCGGTGCACCAGCAGCCGGGCGTTTTCGATGCCGTGCTGCAGGTAGACCGCGCCGATCACGGCCTCCATGCCGTCGGCCAGGATGCTCGCCTTGTCCCGGCCGCCGGTCAGTTCCTCGCCCTTGCCCAGCAGCAGATGCGCGCCGAGCCCACCCTCACCGAGCCCGCGCGCCACCCCGGCGAGCGCGTGCATGTTGACCACGCTGGCCCGCAGCTTCGCCAACTGGCCCTCGGGAAGATCGGGATGGGTGCGGTAGAGGTGGTCGGTGACGACCATGCCCAGCACCGCGTCGCCGAGGAACTCCAGCCGTTCGTTCGGCGGCAACCCGCCGTTCTCGTAGGCGTAGGAGCGGTGCGTCAGGGCAAGCGTCAGGAGCTCGGCGTCAATCTCGACGTCGAGCGCCTTCAGCAACGATCCCGGGTCTACCGACGGTCCCCGGCTCGCCCGGACCCCCATGCGGAGAACTACTTTCGCCGCGTGGATCAGGCCGGTGCGACGACCTGGCGACCGGCGTACTGGCCGCAGTTCGGGCAGGCCACGTGCGGGGGCTTGGGCTTCCGGCAGGCCCGGTTCGAGCACTCCATCAGCTGTGGGGCGCTGGTCTTCCACTGGGAGCGACGCGAGCGCGTGTTCGAGCGCGACATCCTTCGCTTGGGGACGGCCACGACTAGTTCTCCTCCACTTGCTGGCTGCGATCCTCGCCGAACCGCTCAGTCAGCGCGGCCCATCGAGGGTCAATCGTCTCATGCCGGTGATCCGGACCGAGGTCGGCCCACTTGCCACCGCATTCGGCACACAGTCCGGCGCAGTCCGGCCGGCACAGCGGCGCGTTCGGCAGCGCGAGCACGATCGCGTCGCGCACCACGCCCTCCAGGTCGATCAGGTCGCCCACCAGCCGGGCGACCTCGTCCTCGTCGGTGGTCGCGTCGGTCGCGCTGTCCGGGTAGGCGTACAACTCGGTGATCTCCACGTCGATCCGGTCCTCGATCGGGTCGAGGCAGCGCGAGCACTCGCCCGCGGTCGGCGCGCCGGCCGTGCCGGACACCAGAACGCCCTCCACCACCGACTCCAGCAGCAGGTCGAGATCCACCTGGGCGCCCGAGGGCACGGCGATGACCCCCTCGACACCGAGGGGGTGGGTGGCCGGCGCGTGCCTGCGCACCGCGCGGCTGGTTCCCGGGCGGCGGCCCAACTCCCGGGTGTCGACGACCCAGGGACTGGTCACCGCCGGTCGGGCTCCGCTGTAACGCTGTCCGGACATGGCGAACTCGGTCCGTGCCTTCGTGGTTTGCTTCGCCGCAGGGCGATCCCGCATGCGGCCAACCGTTCAAGAGTACGTGATCGACGCACTTCGAGTGAAACTGGCCTGAACCCGCGACGCGTCAGCCGCGGTAGTCGAACGGGACCACGCCGGCGCCGGCGCCGTTCATGGTCGCCCGCAGATGGGTGCGGCCCTTGCCGACGGTGCGCAGGACATGCGCCAGCAGGTCCTCGAACTCGCGCAGCTTGCCGTCCACGTACTCGTCGCACTCCTTGCGCTGCCGGGCGGCCTCCTCGGCGGTGGCGTCCAGGATCCGGGCCGACTCGACGTGCGCGGCCTGCACCACCTCGGTCTGGGACACCAGCCGGGCCTGCTCGATCCGGCCCTCCTCGACGGCCGCCTCGAACGCCTCCCGGCCGGCCTGGATCATGCGGTCGGCCTCGGCCTTGGAGCGCGCGACCACCGACTCGTACTCGGCGCGGCCCTCGGCGACCATCCGCTCGGCCCGGGCGGTCGCGTCGGCGAGCCGGCGGTCGGTCTCCGCGTCGGCGTCGGCCGCGATCTGCTGGGCCTCCAACCGGGCCTTGCTGGCCAGTTGCTCGGCCTGGTGCTCGGCGGTGCCGATGATCTCGTCGCGCCGGTCCAGCACGTCCTGGGCGTCGTCGAGCTCCCCGGGCAGCGCGTCCCGGATCTCGTCGAGCAGGTCGAGCACGTCGCCCCGCGGCACGACACAGCTCGAGGTCATCGGCAGGCCCCTGGCCTCTTCCAGGATCGTGACCAGCTCGTCAAGTGACTCGAACACCCGGTACACCGCTGTTCCTCCGCCTCACCCCGACATGCGCACCCCAGTCTGCCCGCTCATCCGGCCCGGTGGCGGGACCTCGCCGGGCGGCGTGTCAACCTGGCCGTATGACCCCCCTGACCATCCGCCGGGCCCGGGCCGCCGACGTCGCGGCGATCGTGGCGATGCTGGCCGACGACCCGCTGGGCGCCGGCCGGGAGCGGCCCGGCGACCCGCGCTACGCCGAGGCGTTCGCCACGCTCGACGCCGACCCGCACCAGTTGCTCGCGGTGGCCGAGGCCGACGGCGAGGTGGTCGGCACGCTGCAGTTGACGTTCATCGCCGGGTTGTCCCGGATCGGCGCGACCCGGGCCCAGATCGAGGCCGTGCGGGTACGCACCGACCAGCGCGGCGGCGGGCTGGGCCAGCGGCTGGTCGAATGGGCGATCGAGCAGGCCAGGGCCCGGGGCTGCGCGATGGTCCAGCTGACCACCGACGTCAGCCGCACCGACGCGCACCGGTTCTACACCCGGCTCGGGTTCGCCGCGACGCACGTGGGTATGAAGCTCGCCCTGTAGGAAAGCCCCCTACTGGCTCAGGCGGCGGACCAGGCGCTTGTGCACCGGCTCGGGCAGCAGGTGGGCCACGTCCCCGCCGTAGGTCGCGACCTCCTTGACCAGGGAGCTGGACAGGAAGCTGTTCGGCGGCTTGGTCGGCATGAACAGCGTCTCCACCCCGGACAGCTGCTGGTTCATCTGCGCCATCTGCAGCTCGTAGTCGAAGTCGCTGATCGCCCGCAGGCCCTTGACGATCGCCTGGATGTCGTGTTGCCGGCAGTAGTCGACCAGCAGACCGTGCCACGAGTCGATCCGCACGTTGCCCAGGTGCGCGCTGATCTCGCGAAGCATCTCCATCCGCTCCTCGACCGCGAACAGCCCCTGCTTGCTCTTGTTGATCAGCACCGCGACGCAGACCTCGTCGAACAGACCGGAGGCTCTCTCCAGGATGTCCAGGTGGCCGTTGGTCGGTGGATCGTACGAGCCTGGACACACCGCGCGCCTCATAGCGCCGGACCGTATCAGCCGGCCGGGGCGCCTACCGGGCTCCGTGGTGTCGATCACCCTTCCGGATCACCCGCGTGCCGGCCCCAGTGCAGCTCGGTGTCGCCGTACCGGCGGACCCTGGTGGGCCGCAACGGTTCCGGCCAGTCCGGCGGCCCGGACCGGTGCGCCCGCTCCACCACCACCACGGTGTCCGGCCGGGTCCAGCCACCGGCCACCAGCGCGCCGAGCATCGCGGTCAGCTCGGCGCCGGGCAGGTCGTACGGCGGGTCGGCGAGCACCAGGTCGTAGGGCCGGTGCGGGGCCGCGGCCAGCACCGAGCGCACCGTGCCCCGGCGCACCTCGGCGCCCGGCAGTCCGATGGCCGTCACGTTGCGTTCCAGGACCGTGAGCGCCGACCGGTCCGACTCCACGAACGTGGCCGAGGCGGCGCCCCGGGACAGCGCCTCGATGCCGAGCGCTCCGGAGCCCGCGTACAGGTCGAGCACCCGGGCGCCGGCCAGGTCCATGGCCGCGGTCACGGCGTTGAACAGGGCCTCGCGGACCCGCTCGGAGGTCGGCCGGGTGCCGCGCGGCGGCACCGCCAGCCGCCGCCCGCCGGCCGCGCCGGCCACGATCCTGGTCACCCGATCCGCCGCCAATCGAACACACCGGACCCACGGCTGGCGCGGGTCACGTAGGCTGTTTCATCCGTTTCGTATGTACCAGCTGTAGGAGCGTGCGTGTCGCAGACCTCTGTGCGGGAGACCGAGATCGAGGCCGAGCAGGCACACATCGATCTCGTCTATGCGCGTGTCGACGAGATGCGCGTCGAGGCTCAGGAGATGCGCGACCGGGGCGACCGGCTGGCCCACGGCGCCCGCAACGAGGCCGTGTTCGAGCAGGCCGCGATGCTGTTCGAGCGGGACGTGATGGTCTACCACGCCAACCAGATCCTGCGCAGCCTGGACGCCGAGCACGAGGGCCTGGTGTTCGGCCGACTGGACTTCGACGACGGGGAGACGTACCACGTCGGCCGCCTGGGCCTGCGCGATCAGGACCGCCAGCCGCTCCTGATCGATTGGCGGGCTCCGGCCGCGGCCGCGTTCTACCGCGCCACCTCGGGCGAACCGATGGGCGTGGTCCGCCGCCGGGTCATCATCTGCCGTGGTCC
>NZ_DASTBH010000513.1:0-14536 GCF_035712165.1 Actinophytocola sp.
GAGGCCGCGCCGCGTCCGGACGATCCGGCCTACCTGCGCCAGCGGGAGATCGCGACGACCTCGGCCAAGCGGTCGATCGACGAGACGATGGCCCGGTTCCGGCTGGACGCGATCATGGCGCCGACCAACAGTCCGGCCTGGAAGACCGACTACGCGGCGGGTGACGCGTTCGTGCTCGGCTCGTCCGGCCCGGCCGCCGTGGCCGGCTACCCGAACGTGTCGGTGCCGGCCGGGTTCGCCGGGCCGCTGCCGATCGGGGTGTCGTTCTTCGCCGGCCGCTGGTCGGACGCCACCGTGCTGGCCCTGGGCGCGGCGTTCGAGCGGGCCACCCAGGCACGCCGGGCGCCGCGGTTCATTCCGACGATCGGTTGATAATGGTCGCATGGCGACCATGGACCGCATTCCGGCCGACGTCGGCGGCGGGACGCGGCGGATCGAGGAGCTGGAGCGCGCCGGCGTCGAGCTGGTCGAGCTGTCCTTTGTGGACAACGCGGGGATAACCCGGGTGAAAGCCGTTCCGCTTGGCCGGCTCGCGTCGGTCGCGGCCAACGGGGTCGGGGCGTCGCCGTGCTTCGAGACGTTCGGTTCCGACGACGTGATGGTGGCCGGGCAGCATCTCGGCGGCCCGGACGGCGACCTGCGGCTGGTGCCGGACCTGGACCGGGTGGTGGCGCTGGCCGGGGTGCCGGGCTGGGCCTGGGCGCCCGCGGACAAGTTCACCCAGGACGGGGCCCGGTTCGTGGCCTGCCAGCGGGCGTTCGCGGCCCGGCAGACCGCGGCGGCGGGGGAGCGGGGGCTCACCCTGCGGATGGCCGTCGAGCACGAGTGGATCCTGGGCCGGGCCGACGCCGACGGGTTCGTCCCGGCGTTGCATGGGCCGGCCTACGGGCAGATCCGGCTCGAGAGCCTGACCGGCTACGCCCGGGAACTGGTCGCCGACCTGCTCGCCCAGGACGTCGCGGTGCAGCAGTTCCACCCGGAGTACGCGCTGGGCCAGGTCGAACTGTCGGTCGCGGCGGCCGACCCGGTGCGGGCGGCCGATGACGCGGTGCTGGTCCGGCACACGGTCCGCACCCGCAGCGCCCGGCACGGGTGGCGGGCCACGTTCGCGCCGAGCGTGGACCCGGACGGCGCCGGATCCGGCGCGCACCTGCACCTGTCCGTGCACGACGGCGACGGCAGCGCGATGTGCGGCGGGGCCGGGCCGGCCGGGCTGCGGCCGCCCGGCGAGGCGTTCCTGGCCGGCGTGCTGCGTGAACTGCCGGCCCTGGTGGCCATCGGCGCCGGCCATCCGGCGAGCTTCCTGCGACTCCAGCCGTCCCGGTGGGCCGGGGTCTGGCAGTGCTGGGGGGTGGAGACCCGGGAGACCGCGCTGCGGATGATCACCGGCCTGCCCGGCACGCAGGGCTGGGCGGCCAACGCGGAGGTGAAGTGCTTCGACGGGACGGCGAACCCGTACCTGCTGATCGGCTCGGTGATCGCGGCGGGACTCGCCGGGGTCGACGCGGGACTGCGGTTGCCCGGCCCGGTGACCGGCGACCCGGCCGCGCTGGACCCGGTGCGGCAGGCCGCGGCCGGCATCCACCGGCTGCCCACCTCGGCCGACGGTGCGGCGGACGCGCTGGCGGCCTCGGAGGTGCTGGCCGCCGCGCTGGGCCCGGAACTGCACGACGCGGTGCTCACCGTGCGCCGCGCGGAAGCGCGGCGGTGCGCCGACCTCGACCCGGCCGAACTCGCGGCGGCGTCCCGATGGCGCTGGTGACGGCCGAGGTCCCGTTGGTGGACCAGCACTGTCACGGGGTGGTCGCCCAGGAGCTGGACGACGCGGCGTTCGCCGGCTGGCTGACCGAGGCGCCCGCGGTGCCCGCGCACCGGGACCCGTTCGACTCGATGCTGGGCCTGGCGGTGCGGCGCTGGTGCGCGCCGGTGCTGGACCTGCCGCCGCACACCGACCGGACCAGCTACCTGCGCCGCCGGGCCGAACTCGGCCGGCGGGTGGTGACCGAGCGGCTGCTGCGCGCGGCCGGCGTGTCGGACTGGTTGGTCGACACCGGGTTCGTCCCGGAGCCGCCGCTGTCCGGCCCGGGCACGCTCGGCCGGGGCACCGATCACGAGGTGGTGCGGATCGAGCAGGTGGCGGAGACCGTCGTGGCGCGGGGAGGTTCGACGCTGGCGGAGATCCGGTCGGCGCTGCGGGAGCGGAGCGCCGGTGCGGTCGCGCTGAAGACGATCGTCGCCTACCGGTGCGGTCTCGACCTGCCGGCCGCGCAGCCGGCCGAAGCCGAGGCGGGCAGGGCCCTGGCGGGCTGGCTGGCCGCCGGCGGCCGGCTGACCGACCCGGTGCTGCTGGGCTGGCTGGTGCACGAGGCCACCCTGCTGGGGTTGCCGCTGCAGATACACACCGGGTTCGGCGACCCCGACCTGCGGTTGCCGGCCGCCGACCCGGCCCTGTTGCACCCGTTCCTGGAGTCCACAGTGGACCGTGGGAGCACCGTGGTGTTGCTGCACTGCTGGCCCTACCACCGCAACGCGGCCTACCTCGCGCACGTCTTCCCGCATGTCGTGGTGGACATCGGGCTGACGGTGCCGTTCGTCGGCGCCCGGATCGGCGCGGTGCTCGCCGAGACCCTTGAGCTGGCGCCGTTCGACGCGGTCGTCTACTCCTCCGACGGCCGGGTGCTGCCGGAGACGCATCTGCTCGGCGCGGTGCTGTGGCGGCACGAGTTCGGCCGGCTGCTGGACTCCTGGATCGGCCGGGACGTGCTGTCCACCGGCGACGCGGAGCGGTTGGCGCACGCGGTCGGCTCAGGCAACGCGTCCCGGGTCTACGCGCTCGGTCGACGGCAGAACGGCCGCGGTGACCTCTACCCACGGTGAATGCCGGATGACAGAATGGGCCGCTCTGGGTCCCACTCGAAGAGGTTGCCAACCACGGTGTGCTGTTCCCGCTCGCTGCTCCGGCACGGTCACTGGTGACGTCTCGGCTCCCTCCGCCGCTCCGAGTGGCGGACCAGCTCTTCCTGGCCGCGCACGACCACGACACGGGACAGCTCCAGGCGCGGCTGCACCGGGCCGGCATGGCGCTCGGCCTGGCCGGCGCGCTGCTCGCCGAACTGGTCATCGACCGCCGGATCGACGTGCAGGAGGGCCGCGTCATCGTGGTCGGCCGCTCGCCCCTGCAGGACGTGTTGAGCCAGGCGATCCTGGAGGACGTCGTCACCGAACTGCAGGTTGCGGGGCAACCGCACACGGTCCGGATCTGGCTGGTCTACCTGCGGCACAGCGCCGTCACCCAGGTGCGCAACCGGTTGTGCTTCAACGGGATTCTCGGCGAGGCGCCGGGCCGGCACTGGTGGGGCGGCGCGCGGTCCACCTACCGGGCCACCGACCTCAACTCCGCCCTCGGGCCGGAGGCCGCCGTCCACTCGCTGCTCACCCACGAGCATCCACCCGAGGGCACCATCCCGGCCATGACCTTCGCCGCGCTCGCCGACGCCTGCGGTCTGCTGCCCAAGCTCACCTGGTGGCGCGAGCAGCGCAGCGGTCTGCGCCGCCGGCTGGACCGGCTGCGCGACCAGCTCCCGCGCGCGTTGCGGGACCTGGCCGACCAGACCGAGGCCGCCGTCGGTGACGCGGTCGCCGGGCGGCGATGATCATGCGACAGAACCTGGAGGACCACGTGGTCGCACGGCCGGGGCCGACGGCGAGCAAGGTGTCCGCGTTGCTGGCCGCCAACCGGCTGGGCGTGCCGGGCGTGCTGTTCTTCATCGTCGCCGCGGCCGCCCCGCTCACCACGGTCGCCGGCGGGATCACCGCGGGCTACGCGGTGACCGGCGTGACCGGCCTGCCGGTGGCCTACCTGGCGGTGATGGTGATCCTGGCCGTGTTCGCCGCCGGCTACCTGGCGATGTCCCGGCACATCACCAACGCCGGCGCCTTCTACACCTACGTCGTGCACGGCTTCGGCCGCACGCCGGGGGTCGCCGCCGGGTTCGTCGCGCTGCTGGCCTACAACGCGATCCAGATCGGCCTGTACGGGATCTTCGGCACCGCGCTCGCGGCCCTGCTCGGCGTGCTGTTCGCGGTGACCGTGCCGTGGTGGCTGTGCGCGCTGGCCGGCTGGGCGGCGATCGCGGTCGTCGGGGTGCTGCGGGTGGACCTCAACGGCCGGCTGCTCGCCGTGCTGATGGTCGCCGAGACGATCGTGATCCTGCTCTACGACCTGGTGTTCGTGAGCAACCCGGCGGGCGACGCGGCCGGCCTGGGCACGCTCGCGCCGGACGCGGCGGCGCGCGAGGGCTGGGGCGCGGCGCTCGCCGTCGCGCTCGCCGGTTTCGTCGGGTTCGAGGGCGGCGCGGCGTTCGCCGAGGAGACCCGCGACGCCCGCCGGACCGTGGCCCGGGCGACGTTCCTCGCCATCGCCTTCCTCGGCCTGCTCTACGCCCTGTCGGCCTGGGCGTTGTCGGTCACCACCGGCCCGGCGGGCGTGGTGGACGCCGCCCGGCGGGCCGGGGCCGGGCTGACCTTCAACCTCAGCGCCGCGCAGCTCGGGACCGCGGCGGCGGATCTGGGCCGGGTGCTGTTCGTCACCGGGGTGTTCGCCGCGCTGCTGAGCTTCCACAACACGGTCGCCCGGTACCTGTTCAGCCTGGGCCGCGAGCGGGTGCTGCCCGCACCGCTGGGCGGCACGCACTACCGCACCGGGTCGCCCTATGCCGGCTCGCTCGCGCAGTCCGGGCTCGCGCTCGGGGTGCTGGTCATCGTCGTGCTGGCCCGCGCCGACCCGGTGGCCACCCTGTTCCTCGCCGGCACCACCCTGGGCGCGCTGGGGGTGCTGATCCTGATGATCGCGCTGTCGTTCGCCGCCGTGGGGTACTTCCGCCGCCGCCCGGACGTGGAGAGCGTGTGGCACCGGCGGCTCGCCCCGGTGCTGGCCGGCGTGCTGCTGCTCGGCCTGCTCGTGCTGGTGCTGGCCGATTTCCACCGAGTCCTCGGCGTGGGCCGCGACGACCCGCGCGGCTGGGTGCTGCCCGCGCTCTACGCGGTGGTCGCGGTCGGCGGGCTGCTCTGGGGCTGGTACCTGAAGGTGGCGCGGCCGCAGGTGTACCGGACCGTGGGGCTGGGCGCCAACCGGGTGATCGGCCGGACGATGAGCGAGTGGGACAGCGCCCAGGGCATGGACCTGAACCTGCCCAAGCCGCCGATCGTGATGGTCGGTGATCTGCCGACCGTGGTCGACATGCCCCCGGTCGGCCGTTCGCCGGTCCGGTCGGACACCGGAATCGTCCGGCTGCACAACACCACCGCCGAGCTGGACACCGCGACCACCGTGCTGGCCAAGGCCTTCCAGACCGACGGGCCGGGGGAGTGGCTGGTCCCGGAGCCCGAGGTGCGGGCCGCCGTCTACCCGGCGTACCTCCAGATCCTGGTCCGGCACGCCCTGCGCGGCGCCGGCGAGGTGTTCGCCACCGCCGACCGCACCGCCGTGGCGATCTGGTACCCGGCGCCGTACGGGGTGCCGAACGTGGCCCCGGCCGAGTACGACGCACAGCTCGCCGCCGCGACCGGCTCGTACCTGCCGCGCTTTCTCGCGCTGGACGCGGCCCGGCAGGCCGGGCATCCGGTGGACCGGGCGCACCACTACCTGAACTTCGTCGCCGTGCTCCCGGAACACCAGGGCCGCGGCCTGGGCTCGGCGTTGCTGGCCAGCCGGCTCTCCGAACTGCACCACGCGGGGACACCGGCCTACCTGGAGGCGACCAACCGCCGCAACCTGGCGCTGTACCTGCATCACGGGTTCAAGGTGATCGGCACGGTCACCGTGCCGGACGGCGGCCCGACGCTCTACCGGATGTGGCGCGAGGCCCGCGCCCGCTGAGGGATCGCGCCTACTTCCAGTCGCCCACGCCGGTGACGCGCTTGACGGTGATCCGCGCGACCAGGCCGGCCGGCGGGTTGGGCATCGGCGGGAACACCGCGTCCGGGCCGATGTAGGTCTTGGCCAGCCGGGCCAGCAGTTCTGCTGCGCCGCCCTCGGTGAGCTCGGCGGTGCCGTGCACGATCAGGTGCTCGCGCAGTCCGGCGGGGTTGGCCCGGTCGCTCTCGAACGACACCGACACCCGCGGGTCGCGGCGCATGTTGGCGATCTTGAGCTGGGCCGGGTTGAGGTGTCCGGCGACCAGGTCGTCACCGTCGAGCCCCATCCACACGACGGACACCTGCGGCGAGCCGTCCGCGTTGATGGTGACCAGGTGCGCCAGCGCGCCGGAGGAGATCAGCTGCCGCGCCGCGGCATTGAGCTTGGTCATGCGCGCGACGGTGCCACATCGCTTTCGGCGTGAACAACCTGAAATACCAGCCCGGCCGCGCGCAGCCGGTCGATCAGCGCGTTGCCCATCGCCGCCGCCGTGGTGACCTGGCCCGCGGTCGCCGGCAGGTCGTCGTAGGCCAGGCAGAGCGCGGACTCGCCGAGCATCTTGGCGGTCTCGGTGTAGCCGGGGTCGCCGCCGGACACCTCGGTGATCACCCGGCGTCCGCCGCCGTGGCCGACGAAGCGCACCCGGAACCACGACCGGGCCCGCTTCTGCGCGCTCGGGCCGGCGCCGGGTTTGCGGTGGGACAGCAGCCACCGGCGGGCCGGCGGGATCTGGGCGAGGACCACGAGCGCGGCGATCCCGGTCCCGGCGACGGCGACCGTGGCGAGGTGTTTGACCGAGGCATAGTGCCGGTAGGTGAAGTCCGGGCCGTAGCGGGAAAGCGCGGCCGCCGACCGGCCGACGATCTGCGGGTCGATGGTGGCCAGCGGGATCGCCCAGCGGCCCCCGGCGCGTTTCGGGGCGCCGCCGGTCCGGATGCGGCGGTTCGCCGGCGGCGGGTCGGCGGCGCGCCGCGTCCGGGCGGTGACCAGGCTCTGCCGGCCCCGGCTGGCCGCGGTGAGCGCGGAGTAGAAGGTGCCGCCGGAGATCGTGCCGGAGCCGCGCACGTGGCCCTCGACGGTGATCGGCACGTCCTCCGGCAGTTGCTGCACGGTGAAGTAGGCGCCGAGGTCGTGCGGGATGGAGTCGAACCCGCAGGCGTGCACCAGCCGCGCCCCGGTCCGTTTGGCCAGGTCGTTGTGGCGCAGGAACATCTGGTCGACGAACTCGGGTTCGCCGGTGAGGTCGAGGTAGTCGGTGCCGGCCGCCGCGCAGGCGGCCACCAGGGGCTCGCCGTAGAGCGCGTAGGGCCCGACCGTGGTCAGCACGACGCGGGCGGACCGGGCGACCGCCCGCACCGAGTCGGGTTCGGTGGCGTCGGCGTGCAGCAGCGGCAGGTCCCGCGCGGCCGGTTGGGTGACGGCCAGCCGGTCGCGCACCGCCTCGAGCCGGCCCCGGTCGCGTCCGGCCAGGGCCCACCGGCAGCCCACCGGCACGTGCGCGGCCAGGTACTCGGCGGTCAGCCCGCCGGTGAACCCGGTGGCGCCGAACAGCACCAGGTCGTACTCGCGCCCGGCCATCAGTGCAGATCCGCCAGTGAGGTGGCCACCGCGAACGGCGGGCGGCTGACCCCGCTGACCCGGTAGCGGCCCCACGGGTCCGGGTCGGACACGGCTCCGGCGGCCTGCCCCTGCGGGGTGCGCAGTTCGGCCGGACCACCGCGGTTGCCGAGCAGTGCGGCCAGTTCGGGGCTCGGGTCGATGCGCCCGTACCAGTGGTAGAAGCCGTCGATGGGCTCGAACTGGCCGCGCAGCGTCACCGTCACGGCCAGCTCGGACTCCCCGATGATCAACGTGGCCGGTCCGGCGTAGCCCTCGTCAGCACTCATGCGACGACAGTACCTGTTACCACAAGTCTCAGATACCTTGTGTGCCGGTGCCGGCCACGATCACCTGGTCGCCGCCCTGGCTGCGGGCCCGCAGCACCGCGATGTCGGCCTGTTGCACCAGTTCCGGCAGGGTCAGGCTCCGGGAGGTGCTGGGATCGCTGACCGCGACGCCGACCGACGCGGCCAGGTTGGTGATCACCACGCCCGTGCCGGTGGCGGACAGGACCGGGATGATCGCCCGCCGGATCCTGGTGCGGATCCGGCGGGCGATCAACTCCCCCCGGTGCCGGTCCCTGGCTGGAAGGAGAACCAGGAAACCGTCACCCTCGTGGCCAACACGCCCGGCCACGTCCGTGCCGCGCAGGGCGCTCAGCAGGGCCGACGTCACGGCCCGGCGCACCGCGGCGCAGGCACGCCGCCCGTGCTGCTCGGTGATCCGGTGCAGACCCTCCAGCTCGACCAGGAGCAGCGCGGTGGCCCGGTTCCCCGTCGCGGCCAGGGCTTTCTCCGCGCGCTCGGTCCACCCCCACAGGTCGGGCAGGCCGGTCAGTCCGGTCACGTGCACTCCGGGATCGTCCGTAGTTGAACAGCAACAGAGCGGAGTTCTAAGCTGTTGTTACGCCGTTATCGACTGAGGAAAGGCCAACATCCACTCGGTCGATTCACTGTAGTGGAAGCGGGCAGTGCGCTGCCAGGGAGCCGCAATGGTTGACGACACAACCGAAGGCCGCAGTTTGGCCGACAAGCTGAACCACCTGTTCGCCCGGTACACCCCCAGAAACGGGCAGGAGTACAGCAACGAGCAGGTGGCCGCGGCGATCACGGCGCAGGGCGAGGTGAAGATCTCGCAGAGCTACATCTGGCAGCTCCGCAAGTCCAAAAAGGACAACCCCACCTACAAGCACCTGCAGGCCCTGGCCGGCTTCTTCGGCGTTCCGGTCAGCTACTTCTTCGACGACGCGGTGACCGACCGGGTCGACCAGCAGCTGGAACGGCTGCGCTCGGAACAGTTGCGGCTGGGCGAGATCGCCGGCAGCAGCGAGGTCCAGCTGATGGCCATGCGGGCCGGCGAGCTGTCGCCGCGCCGGCGCCGGCTGGTGATGGAGCTGCTCAACGTCGTCTACCGGGAAGAGAAGGCGGAACGCAGCGGTGGCTCGAGGGAGTGACCGGTGAGGGAACGTGAGCTGCGCCGGCGCTGCCGGCGGATACTCAACGACCTGGACATCCGTCCACCACTGGACATCGAGGAACTGTGCCGGCGGGTCGGGCAGAGCCGGGGCAAACCGATCCGGCTGATGCCGCACCCCATTCCGGTGCCCGGTCCGTTCGGGGTATGGATCACCACCGACAGCGCCGACTACATCCTCTACCAGGAGCAGACCACCAAGGCGCACCAGAGCCACATCGTGCTGCACGAACTGGGACACATGCTGGCCGGGCACACCAGCGACGAGGAGGACGACGCGCTGCTCGCCGGGCTGTACCCGGACGCCGGACCGGACACGTTGCGCGGTCGCTATCCCGACCTGGAGCCGGACGCGGTGCGCCGGGCGCTGCGCCGCACCTCCTACGGCACCGAACGCGAGCGCGAGGCGGAGACCGTGGCCACGATCATCCTGGAGTGGGCGTCGGTGCTCGACCGGGTCGCGCCCCGGCCGTCGCCGGACCGCACCGCGCAGCGGCTGGGCACCGCCCTGGGCGACCGGATGGGCTGGCTGTGACTGATTTGTTGGCGGCGTCCGGGAGGGTCACCGTTGTCCGGAGCCCGTGAGGAGATCGGGTGAACCAACTTCAGCTGACGCAGGGCCTGGTGACCTTCCTGGCGCTGGGCCTGATGCTGTACCTGCTGGTCCGCGCCCCCCGCAACGCCGCGCTGCGGGCGGTCACCATCCTGGTCGCCTGCTGGGCCGGTTCGTTCGCCCTCGATGCCGTTGCCGTGCACGGAATCCCGGCGATCGGCCTGGAACCGATCATGACCCGGCTGACCGAACACGTGCTGCAGGCCGCCGCGGGGTACTGCCTGATCGCGTTCTACCTGTTCTCGGCGCTGGACCTGCCGGCCGCCCGGCGGCAGGCGATGTGGCAGGCGGTGCCGCTCGGCGCCGCTGTGCTGATCATGACCGGGGCGACCGCGCTGATGCCGGCCGGGATCCGGGACGCGGCCGCCGTGCTGCCGTCGTCGAAGGGCGCCGGGCCGGTCTCGGCGCCCACGGTCGGCCTGCTCTACCTGACCGTGAACGTCTACATGTTCTACGCCTTCGCCACCGCGCTGCTGTGGACCCGCCGCTACGCGCGGGGGGCCGAGCCGCGGCTGCGCCGGGGACTCGCGCTGACCTCGGTGGGGCTGGTCGGGATCGTGCTGGCGCTCGCGGTGTTCATCGCGGCGAACCTGGTGCGCTGGGCCGGTGGCACGCTGCCGATGCCGGTCGTCACGGTCGGCATCGCGGCCGTGCTGATCGGCATCGTGCTGTTCCTGGTGGGCGTGGCATATCCGGTCCTCGGTATGCGCGCGGCGGCGCTGCGGGTGTGGTGGCAGCACCGCCGGGTGTACCGACGGCTCGGTCCACTGTGGACGGTGCTGAATCGGGAGTTCCCGGAGGACGCGCTGAACCGGGTGCCGGCCGGCCGGTTCCGGGACACCTTCGGGCTGACCGGCGTGCACCGCCGCTACTACCGGCGGGTGATCGAGTGCCGGGACGGACTGGTCCGGGTCAGCCCGTATCTGGAGCCGGACGGCGCGGCGCCGCTCGCGCAGCGGCTGTGCGCCGGGCTCGCCGCCCACGCCGCCGGTGTCCCGGTGCCGCACCGGGCCCAGCCGGTGGCCGTGCCACGGGCCGACGGCCTCGAGGCCGACGCCCGGGAGTTGGTGGCGCTGTCCGACGCGCTGCGCGGCGTCTGATCCGGGGCGTAGACAAAAAGGGGTTCCGCGCTCGACCGGCCTGGGGGTCACCGGGAGCACGGAACCGCCTTGATGATACACGCACTCAGCCGACGTGGCTGTCAACCTTCCGGTCGAACTTCGCCAGCAGAACCCAGCAGGCCACCGCGGCGACCGCCAGCACGCCCCCGGCGACCAGCGCGGCGACGTGCATGCCGGTCAGGAACGCGGAGCGCGCCGCGGCGATGAGGGTCGCGGCCAGGTCGGCGGGCAGGTGGCCGGCCACCGCCAGCGCGCCGCCGAGCGTCTCCCCGGCCGAGCCGGCCGGCGCCACGTCGGCGATCTCGGCGCGGTAGACCGCGGCCCCGATGCTGCCGAGGATCGCGATTCCCAGCGCGCCGCCGAACTCCGAGGCGGTCTCCATCAGCGCGGCCACCGTCCCGGCCCGCTCCGGCGGGGCGTCGCCCACGATCAGTTCGGCGATCTGGGACATGCCGGCCACCAGGCCGCCGGACATCAGCGCCGCGCCCACGAGCACCGGCACCACGGTGGAGTCGACCTCGGTGCGGGTGAGCACGATCAGACCGAGCACCGACAGGCCGAACGACGCGGCGATCAGGTACGCGCGGTTGACCCCCCGCTGGCCCAGCGCGGCCACCGTCGGTGCGGCGGCGCCCACGCCCACCGCGCCGAGCAGGCTCCACAGTGCGGCCTCCAGCGGGCTCATGCCGAGCACCAGCTGCAGGTACTGGGTGGTGAAGATGGCGAACCCGGCCAGGACGAAGATGCCGAGCAGGTTCAGCGCCATGGCGACGGAGAACGAGCGCCGCCGGAAGAGTCCCAGGTCGACCATCGGGTCGGGCCGGGTGGCCTGGCGCCGGATGAACAGGTAACCCATGACCACCCCGACGGCGACGGCGACCAGGCGGCCGGCGTCGACCCCGTGCGCGGCGAAGCCCTTGATCGCGTAGATCACCGGGAGCACGGCGGCCATCGACAGTGCGGCGCTGCCCAGGTCGAACCGGCCGGCGTCGGGGTTGCGGAACTCCGGGATCAGGACCGGGGCGATCCCCAGCAGCAGGACCATGGCCGGCAGGTTGATCAGGAACACCGAGCCCCACCAGAAGTGTTCGAGCAGCAGGCCGGACAGGATCGGGCCGAGGGCGACGCCGAAGGTCAGGCCGGAGGTCCAGATGGTGATCGCCGTGCTGCGCTGCTTCTCGTCGTGGAACATGTTGCGGATCAGGGCGACGGTGGACGGCATCAAGGTGGCGCCGCCGACGCCGAGCAGCGCGCGGGCGGCGATCAGGGCTTCGGCGCTCGGGGCGTAGGCGGCCAGCACCGAGGCCAGACCGAACCCGACGGCGCCCAGCATGAGCAGCCGGCGCCGGCCGATCCGGTCGCCGAGCGAGCCCATGGTGATCAGCAGTCCGGCCAGGACGAACCCGTAGATGTCGAAGATCCAGAGTTGCTGGGTGGCGGTGGGCTCGAGGTCGGCGTTGATGAACGGCACGGCGAAGAACAGCACCGAGACGTCCATCGAGACCAGGAGCAGCGGCAGCATCAGCGCGGCCAGTCCGAGCCACTCCCGGCGGCCGGCCCGTGTGATGGTCTCCATCTGTGTATCCCCTCTACTGTTTATGCCATACACTGAATGGTGTATGTTATACACAGAGGGGGGCGGGGACGTCAACAGGCGGTCAACCTCCCCCCAACGCGATGGGAGCTTCCTGATGCCGGCGAAGAAGGACGAGGCGGCGAGCGGGCTGGCCCGCAGCATCGAGGTGCTCTGGGGGGAGCCCGAGCGGCCCAGCCGGGGACCGAAGCCCGGCCTGTCGGTGGCCGGGATCGTGGCGGCCGCGATCGCCGTCGCCGACTCCGAAGGGCTCGGCGCGGTCTCCATGCAGCGGGTGGCCGCCGGGTTCGGGTTCACCACCATGTCGCTGTACCGGTACGTGCCCGGCAAGTCCGAACTGCTCGACCTCATGATCGACGCGGCGGTCGGCGAGCCGCCGGACCTGCGCTCGATCCCGGGTGGTTGGCGGCCCCGGCTGGCCGTGTGGGCCCGGCTGACCCGGGACTGTTTCGTGGCGCACCCGTGGTTCATGCCCGCGGCGCTGAACCGGATGATGGGCCCGAACCAGCTCGGCTGGCTGGAAAGCGCGGTCGCCGCGCTCGCCGAGACCCGGCTGGCCGGCCAGGAACTGCTGGCGTCGGTGCTGGTGGTCAACGGCTGGGTGCGCAGCATGGCCCCGTTCGCCCCGGACCGCACCGGCGCCGACCCGACCGGCGACTGGGGCGCGGCCATGCTGCACCAGATCAACGCCCACAGCGACCGCTTCCCCACCCTCGCCACCGCCATCGGCGCCGGCGCCCTCACTCCCGCCGGCTTCGACGACTTCGAGTTCGGACTGCAACGCGTCCTCGACGGCCTGCAGGCCTACATCGACAGCCGCGACTCGGTCAGCTGATCAGGTCGTTGATGAAGGTGCGGTAGGCGTCTTTCATGGGTAGGTCGCGTTCGACCCGAACCCGGCGGCGGGTGGCGGTGACCGGGGTTTCCCGGATCGGGTCGTAGCCGGGGCGCTCGAAGTTCTCCCACCACAGGCCGACACCACGACGTTGCCAGGCGGGTATCTCGTTGAAGTTGACGCCGTGCTGGAACAGCATCTCGTTCTTGTCGGCGGGCGTCGTTCGCTCCAGCAGTCGGGTGGCCTCCTGGGGCGAGCGGCCGGCTTCGCGCAAAGTCCAGTAACACCAACCGTTGAGGCCGCAGCGGGCGGCGTCGGCCTGCCGCCAGGAGAAGTAGTCGACGACATCGGCGCGACCGGTGCCCAGCCAGATCCGGCTGTCGAAGTGCGCGGGCCGGCCGGCCGCGTGCGTGAACGCCGCGGACGCGATTCCGGCCGAGATCGACACGAGCTTTTCCACACTGCGGCCGAAGAGGTCCAGACCAGGGTCGAGGAGCACCGAGATCTCGTCGCTTTCGGTGTAGGCGTAGCTGCCGTCGAACTCCGACAGGAGGGTCTGGGCGGTCGTCGCCATCAGTTCGGAGAACCGTGCGTCGTACGGCTTGTCGTAGTGCTCCCGGGTGAACCGGGAGAAGCTGCGGCCATCGACCCGGATCACGGTCCAGGCGCCGGGCGGCACGGTGAGCGAGTGGAACCACTCCCGGGCGCGCTGACCCGCCTCGAACTCGTTGCCCAGCACGTCACTCCTGTTCGATCAGCGGGGAGACCGCGAAACCGGCGCCGGCGAACCGTACGACGAACAGCGCGTCGAACCCATCGATTAACCGCGGCTGCCGCAGCCGGTAGGACCGCGCCGCGTCGATGATGGGCCGCCACTCCTCCGCCGACGGATTGGTGTTGTCCACCGCGACATTCCGCCGGGCCGCGAGTGCCTCGTCGATCAGCGACAGCTGCCGCCGCTGCGGCCGCCGCGCGTTCGGAAAAGCGTCCTTGCTGACATGCGCATGGGTCGCCGCCAACACCTGACGATAGAAGGTGGTCTTCCCCGACGCCTGCAACCCGATCAGCACGGCAACCTCGACCACACCGCCCGACCCTAGTCCCCACCGCCACCTTCCGCGACCGGGTACCCGGACCGGCCGCCACGTTATTGAAGTGTCCACAGTGGACGAATCGGGCGCCGGACCAATTCGCGAAATATGAATGCGCATTCAGCCAGAATTCGAGCCCATTCGTGGGTGAGAGCTTCCCGGGTGACTGGACCGCGCCGGGCACGGCGCGGGTTCGTCGGACCTGGGTGGCATGCTCTGCTGGCATGCGGTGGACGGCGGAGCAGGTGCTGGAGTTGGCACCGGATGCTGCGTCGGCGCGGGCGGCGGGCGGG
>NZ_DASTBH010000514.1:0-18615 GCF_035712165.1 Actinophytocola sp.
GATGCGGGTGCGCTCCCGGAACCGGAGCCGCCCACCCACATCGTGCTGGCCAACCCGTGCAGGTGACCCGTGGCACACTCGGTCGTATGAAGATCTCCCGCATCCGGCGTCTGCTCAATCGGCTGCTCCGCCGCCGCACCGCCGCTGGCGCCGGTTCCGGCGGCGAGGGCGGCCCGGCCGCCGGCGGGGCCGGGGTGCGCGAGCCGCGGCGTCCGCTGCCCAAGGGCCCGAACTCGATGGCCGGCGCGGCCGCGCGGCCCGCGCCCAGCCAGGTGGTCACGCTGCCCGACCCCCGCCGGTGACCGACGCGCACCTGGAGTTCGCCCTCGCCCTGCACCGGGCGCTCGCGCCCGACCCGGCCCGGGACGCCTGCTGGTCGCCGTTCTCGGTGGCCGGCGCGCTGCGCCTGGTCGCGGCCGGAGCGGCCGGGCCGACCAGGGACGAGTTGGTCACCCTGCTGCTCGGGGACGCTTCCGGCGACCTCGCCGAACTGGACCGGGCGCTGGCCGGGTCGAGCCGGCTGGACCGGTCCGCGCCCGACCACGACGAGCCGGTCCTGGCCGTGGCCAACACCCTGTGGGCGGATGGGAGCATCGAGATCCGCGAGTCGTTCGCGGCCGAGGTCGGCACGGTCCGGCCCGCTCCGTTCCGGCAGGACCCGGGCCGAGCCCGGGAGCTGATCAACAGCGACGTCGCGCGAACCACCCGGGACCTCATCCCCGAACTGGTGCCGGAGGGCGCGATCGGGGCGGACACGGTGGCCGCCCTGGTCAATGCGCTCTACCTCAGATGCGCCTGGCTGCACGCGTTTCCCGGGACGATGACCGAGGTCCGGCCGTTCCACACCCCGGGCGGCCCGGTCGACGTGCCCACCATGGAGTCGACCGAGACGATCGACTACGCGGCGACCGGCGGTTGGCAGGTGCTGTGCCTGCCGGCGGTCGGCGCGGTGCGGGCCGCGGTGCTGCTGCCGGACGGCGACCTGACCGCCGCCGAGCCGGACCTGACCGCCGGCGCGCTGGCCGGCCTGCTCGACGCGGTGCGGCCGGCCCGGGTGCGGCTGCGGATGCCCCGGCTGGCGGTGTCCACCCAGACCGAGCTCACCCCGGCGCTGACGGCGTTGGGTGTGCGGACCATGTTCGGCCCGGCGGCCGACCTCAGCGGCATCAGCCCGCAACCGCTTGCCGTGCAGGCGGTGCTGCACGAGTCGGTGCTGCGGCTGGACGAGCAGGGCCTGGAGGGCGCCGCGGCCACCGCCGTGATGTTCATGCTCACCGGCATGATGCCGCAGGCGCCGGTGCCGGTCGACGTCGATCGGCCGTTCCTGTTGCTGGTCCAGCACGCCGTCACACGTCTGGTGTACTTCCTGGCCAGGGTTGTCACACCCGGCTGACCCGCCTCGTCCTCCGGTTGACGTGTTCGATCGAGGAGGAGATGACCATGCCGAGGATCGCGGGAATTCCCACCAGGGACGCCGGCCCGCTGCTGCGCGTGCTGTACAAGTTCGCGCGCCGCCGGTTCGGGGCGGTACCCGAACCGCTCACCGTTTCGGCCCACCATATGAAGCTGACGCTGGCCGGCGGCCGCCATGAGATGGCCGTGCAGCGGGCGTCGAAGGTGTTGCCGGCCAACATCCGGGAGCTGGCCGTGTACCGGGTCGCCCAGCAGCTCGGCTGCTCGTGGTGCGTGGACTTCGGCACCATGCTGCAGCGGCTGGACGGGCTGGACGTCGAGCGGCTCCGCGAGATCGACAAGTATGAGACCTCGCCCGCCTACTCCGCCCAGGAGCGGCTCGCCATCGCCTACGCCGACGCGATGAGCGTGAGCCCGGTGGCGGTGACCGACGAGCAGGTCGCCGAGCTGCGTGCCGAGTTCGGCGACGCGGGCGTTATCGAGCTCACCTACCAGATCGCCCTGGAGAACCACCGGGCCCGGTTCAACAGCGCGCTCGGCATCACCGACCAGGGCTTCACCTCGGGTGCCGCCTGCCAGGTCCCGGTTCCGGCCGACTCCGCTCATGGGGCCGGTTGAAGGGTGGGTCCAGTTCACCGGCCGGGTTCGTCCAGCGGAACCAAGCCGTCAGGTCAGCCGCACTCGGGTGAGCTTGTCCGGGTTGACGATGTCGTACATGGCCACGATCCGGCCGTCCCGGATGGCGAACGTGCCGACCCGGCGGGACAGGTTCAGGTACTCGCCCTCGGCCGGCAGGTCCGGCAGCGCGAGCCCGAGGTCGCCGTTGACCAGCACGAGCTGCGTCTGGGACATCCGGTGCGCGCCGTAGATGCGCAGCAGGCCCACCAGGAACCGGGCCATCTTGTCCGCGCCGACCATGACCCGGCGCGCGGTGCGGGCCTTGCCGTCGCTGTCGCCGATGAGCACGACATCCGGATGCAACAGCTCGACCACGGCCGGCACGTCGCCCGCGGACAGGGCCGCCATCAGGCGCTCGACCACGACCCGCTGCTCGGCCAGCGGCACCCGGGGCGGCGGGTCGGCCTCGGCGGCGGCCCGGCGCCCCCGGGACGCGTGCTGGCGCGCGGTCGGCTCGCTGACGCCGAGGATCTCGGCGATCTCGGCGAACGGCACGCTGAACGCGTCGTGTAGCACGACCGCCACCCGCTGTTCGGGGGTGAGTTGGTCGAGCAACACCATCGCGGCCATCCGCACGTCCTCGTGCCGCACCACCGTCTCAAGTGGATCCTCGCTCGGCGGCGCGCCGAACGGGGTGACCACCGGCTCGGGCAGCCACGGCCCGACGTAGCGCTCGCGGCGGGCCGCGGCCGAGCGCAGCCGGTCCAGGCAGATCCGGCCGACCGTGGTGGTCAGCCAGCCGCGCAGGTCGCGGATCGCCGCCCGGCGCTCACTGTCCACACCGGACAGTCGCAGCCAGGCCTCCTGGATCGCGTCCTCGGCGTCGGACCGGGTGCCGGTCAGCCGGTAGGCCACGCCCATCAGGTGTGCCCGGTGTGCGGAGAACTGCTCGGCCAGTACGTCATCGCCGACGGTCACACGACCCACCCTAGACTTGCACCGTGGCGGGACGGATCCGGGAAAGCGACATCGCGACGGTGCGGGAGCGCAACCGGATCGACGAGGTGATCGGCGAGTACGTGGCGCTGCGCCGGGCCGGCGCCGGGTCCCTGAAGGGCCTCTGCCCGTTCCACGACGAGAAGTCGCCGTCGTTCAACGTCCGGCCGTCGCACGGCACGTTCCACTGCTTCGGCTGCGGCGAGGGCGGCGACGTGATCGCCTTCGTGATGAAGCTCGACCACCTGAGCTTCGTGGAGGCGGTCGAGCGGCTGGCCGACCGGGTCGGGGTGGCGCTGACCTACGAGGGCGGCGGGGCCACGGTCCAGCGCGACCGCGGCACCCGGGCCAGGCTGCTCGACGCGCACAAGGCGGCCGCCGAGTTCTACGCCGAGCAGTTGCGCACCCCGGAGGCGGCCAAGGCCAGGGAGTTCCTGACCCAGCGCGGCTTCGACCAGGCCGCCGCGACCCGCTTCAACTGCGGCTTCGCCCCGGCCGGGTGGGACCGGCTGACCAAACACCTGCTCAACCGGGGCTTCGAGCTGGCCGAGCTGTACAAGGCGCAGCTGTCCCGGGAGGGCCGGCAGGGGCCGATCGACCGGTTCCACCGTCGCCTGCTCTGGCCGATCCGCGACCTGGGCGGCGACGTGGTCGGCTTCGGCGCCCGGCGGATCTTCGACGACGACCAGATCGAGGCCAAGTACCTCAACACCAGCGAGAGCCCGATCTACAAGAAGTCCCACCTGCTGTTCGGCCTGGACCTCGCCAAACGCGAGATCGCCCGGCGGCACCAGGTGGTGGTGGTCGAGGGCTACACCGACGTGATGGCCATGCACGAGGCCGGCGTGCCCACCGCGGTCGCCACCTGCGGCACCGCGTTCGGCACCGACCACATCTCGGTGCTGCGCCGGCTGCTCATGGACGACTCGTTCTTCCGCGGCGAGGTGATCTTCACCTTCGACGGGGACGAGGCCGGCAAGAAGGCAGCCATGAAGGCGTTCGAGGACGACCAGCGGTTCGCCGCGCAGACCTTCATCGCGGTCGCGCCCGGCGGGATGGACCCGTGCGAGCTGCGCCAGGCCAAGGGTGACCAGCCGGTCCGGGACCTGGTGGCTCGCCGGCAGCGGGCGATCGAGTTCTGGATCCGGGCCGAGCTGACCGAGCACGACCTGGACACCGCCGAGGGGCGGGTCGAGGCGCTGCGCCGCGCGGTGCCGATGGTGGCCCAGATCAAGGACGAGTCGCTGCGCGACGAGTACGCCCGGCAGCTGTCCGGCTGGGTCGGCTGGGAGGACATTCAGACCGTGGTGCGCCGGGTCCGGGAGACCGCGGGCGGCTCGCCGGCCCCGCAGCGGCGCGGGCGGGCGCCGGCCAACCCGAACCAGGGTGCGCTCGCCGTGGACGTCACCGGACCGCCGCTGCCGCAACGCAACGACCCGCGGCTGTGGGTGCAGCGCGAGGCGCTCAAGGCGGCGCTGCAGGCTCCGGAGCTGGCCGGGCCGTACTACGACAACTCGGTGCCTAGAGAGGCGTTCACCCACCCCGCCTACCTGGAGCTGTACGAGGCGCTGCTGGCGGTCGGCGGCACCTCCTCGGGGCTGTCCGGCCCGGCGCTGGTCGCCGCCGCCGGGCAGAACTGTCCACATCAGACGGTTCGGTCCCTGGTCACCGAGCTGGCCGTGGAACCCATGCACCACAAGCAGGATCCCGACGCGCGGTACGTCGGCAGCCTGGTCGCCCGGCTGCGCGAGGGCGTGGTGGCCGGGCAGATCGCGGACCTGAAGTCCCGGCTGCACCGGCTGAACCCGGTCGAGGAACCGGAGGACTACCGCACGTTGTTCGGCGACCTGGTCGCCCTCGAGCAGTACCGCAAGGCGCTCGGCGAGCAGGCGACCGGCGGGCTCTCATGATCGGTCGGCTGCGCCGGCTGCTCACCGGGGGCGCGCCGGCGGGGTTCACCGGTGCGCTGGCCGCGGAGGAGCACGTGCTCGGGTTCGCCCGGGTCAGCGGCGGCGGGCTGCTGCTGGCGACCTCGCTCGGCCTGTGGCTGCCCGAGGATGACGGCACCCGGCGGGTGGGTTGGCACCTGATCAGCAAGGCCACCTGGGCAGGCGGGGTGCTCGCCGTGATCGAGGCCGTCGAGCGCGAGACGGCGGGCGCGGCCGTGCTCATCGCCGACCTGCCGGCCCGGCGGTTCGTGCTGGACCGGCCCGGTCCGCTGCCCGGGGTGGTGCACGCCCGGGTCACCGGGTCGATCAAGTCCCGCGCGCGGCACGAACTGCCCGGCGGCGGCGCGTGGTTCGTGCAGCGCAAGGTGTCCGGGCGCGACGGGCTCGTGCTGCAGGTCCGGGCCGATCCGGAGGTGGACCCGGCCGCCTTGCGTGCGCTGGCGGCCGAGGTGGCCGCGCGACTGGGTGAGCTACAGTAACCAGTACGAACGTACGGTTTATTTGGGGAGGCGCTGTGTGGGACCCCGACAAGTACCTGATGTTCGACGACCACCGGTCCCGCCCGTTCGACGAGCTTCTCGGCCGGATCCGGGCCGAGGCGCCGCGCCGCGTGGTGGACATCGGCTGCGGCCCCGGCCACCTCACCGAACAGCTGGTCAAGCGCTGGCCGGCGGCGGTCGTCGAGGCCTTCGACTCCTCGCCGGAGATGGTCGCCGCCGCCCGGGAGCGGGGAATCCCGGCCTCGGTCACCGATGTGCGGGACTGGCATCCGCCTGCGGACACCGACGTGGCCGTGTGCAACGCGGTCCTGCAGTGGGTGCCCGGTCACGAGCAGTTGCTGCGCCGCTGGGTCGCCGCCATGCCGGCCGGTTCCTGGCTCGCGCTCCAGGTTCCCGGCAACTTCGACGCACCGTCACATGTGCACGTCCGGGCGTTGGCCGCGACCCCCAGATGGCGGACCCTGCTGCGGTCGGTAGTCCTGCGTGAGGATCACGTCGTCCACGACCCCACCGGTTACGCCATGATCCTCGCCGAAGCCGGCTGCGCGGTCGACGCCTGGGAGACGACCTACCTGCAGCGCCTGCCCGGCGAGGACCCCGTCCTCGAATGGATCACCGGCACCGCCCTGCGCCCCATCCGGTCCACCCTCGCCGACCCCGACTGGACCCGCTTCCGCGCCGAGTTGGCACCGCTGCTCCGCGAGTCCTACCCGCCACGGCCCGACGACACGACGTGGTTCCCGTTCCGGCGGATCTTCGCGGTAGCCCACAAGCCCTGACCCGCCACCCCGCAGCCGCCGGCTCCGGGGTGGCGCGCGTCAGGCGCGCTGGTACCCGGAGGTGTCCGACGCCGCGCGGTGCCCGTTGTCCGAGCCCGGCCCGCGACCGAACCCGGTCTTCTCACCGATCTTGGCCCGGGCGATCCCCGCGGCACCCTGCACGGCCGGGTGGTCGGCCAGTTTCCGGTAGGCACGCATGATCTGCTCGTACCGCTCCCGGCCGGCCTTGGCGCCCAGCACGTATCCCACCGTCGCGCCCATCAGGAACGCCTTCATGGCTCCACCTCCCACGCGTCGACGACCTGCCTGGTAACCCATCCTCCCGCACCCCGCGCCCCTCCGCCGCGTAACCGCGTGGCCGGGTACGCTACAGTTGTCGCACGCCGGGCCCAGCCCGGCGGAGCAGGCCAAACCTTCCTCCGTAGCTCAATTGGCAGAGCATTCGGCTGTTAACCGAAGGGTTGCTGGTTCGAGTCCAGCCGGGGGAGCACCTTTCTCACGGCACGGCCAACCGCCCGGGCGCGAGCCGGGTCGGCACCTCCGGGTCGAGGGCCGCCTCGACGGCCACTTCCTCCACGCCGCGCAGCAGCGCCTGGACGTCCTCGTCGCTGAACCGCGCCGTGTCCACCATCAGCATCAGGTCCACGCTGTCCGCGCGGTCGGAGATGAGCACGAACAGCTGCTCGGGGATGAACTCCAGCGTCATCGTCGGGTCCCACTCGAAGAAGGTCTCCGGCAGCCTGGCCCGAATCCGGTCCATGGTGATGATTTCGCTTCGGGCCGCCGCCTCGTTCGCCGGCCTGGTGCCGAATCGCATGTCGTTGATCCGGCAGGTGACCCTGGCCGCGTACCCGCGTTCCGCGTCGAGCCGGGCCAGCAACTCGTTGTACTGCTCCGGGTCGTAGTAGCTGTGCAGCCCGGCGGCGATGGAGAGCCGGCGGATCCGGGCCACCACGTCGCCGACGGTGCCGTCGAGGTCGAGGGTCACCAGGGACTCCCCGGCCAGCGTGGAGATGATCTCGCCGAAGCCGGGCCGGAACCGGTTGCTCGAAATGACGCCCGTGGTGAGCGGGTTGACCCCGGTGGCGCGCCCGATCGCGATGGCGATGATCGCGAGCAGCGCCCGGGTGGTGTCCGTCCGGGTCCGCGCGGCGAGGCCGAGCATGCCCAGGTACGTCGCCGGCGAGTGGAAGAACCCGCGCCAGTAGCGCTGACCGAGCCGGCACTCGGGGTGGGTGGGCTCGCCGAACGTCAGTGGCGGGATGTCCCGCAGCAACCCCTCCCGGTGGCTCATGGCCCGGTCGCTGATCCGCCGCACCTCCGGCGTCTGCTCGCGCCGGGCCATCTCCAGGATTCCCACCGTGCGTGGATCGCCACTGCGCACGATCGAGTCCGTGAGCCCGAGATCGGCCATGATCAGGAACGCCGCGGTGCCGTCGGCGATCGTGTGGCCGATGCAGATCGCGACGTACGGCGCGAGGTCCGGGTGCCGGATCATGGTGATCCGCAGCGACAGGTCGCGATACTGGTCGATCGGGGCGACCGCCCATCCCTGCCAGATCTCGTTGCCGTAGGCGATGGCGTCGCCCGGGTCGGTCTCGCCGTCGAAGGTGACGACCTCGAGTTCGATCTCCCCCGATTCCGACACCACCTGATAGGGCCGGCCGTCCGCACCCCTGGCCCAGGTCATCCGCAGCGCGGAATGCCGGCTCATGGTCTCTCGAATCCGTTCGACCAGGGTCTCGACCGTGGTGCCCGCCGCCAGGAAGTGCGCCCCGCAGGAGTCGGCCGCGACGCCGGTCAGTTCCAGGTACTCCAGCAGTGCCTTCTGCCCCCAGGTCAGTGGCGCGGTCCCCGCGCCCGGCCCGGAGAAGGAGATGGGGATCCGCTCGATCGTCGGGTTCGCGGTCATGACCGTCCTATGGTTGAGGTAGCCGAACTCGCCTGCGGACAGAGCCGTCCTGCCGGGCTCACGTCGCGGACGCGGCCTGTACCCGATGTGCCACCGCGGCACAGAACTCGCCGACCGTCATGGCGGCGAACGTCTCGGCCTCGTCCTCGTCGAACCGCACGCCGTACTTGTCCTCCACCCGCATCGCGAGTTCGGCGAGGGCGAGCGACTCCAGATCGACCCCGGCCGGGCCCAGCACCGTGTCGTCGTCGAAGTCGTCGGTGGCGTACTTCATCTCGGTCAACGACTCGCGGAGGAACTGTCGGATCTCATCGGTCATGGCTGAGCTTCCTTTCCCGACGGACACAGGAATCCTTTGCCATCGGGATCAGTATCGTCAAGCACCATTGACCCCTAATTGACCAGGATCGGTATCACCTTCGCCTGTCTCGCCGCAGTGAGATTGGGCCATAAGGTCGCGTTCCTTGCGACTGTCGCGGAGAATCTCGGCCGAAATTTTCGGAATTCGGTTATGGCCGCACCCGGGCGGCGATTCCCGTTTTCGGCGGGCAGCGCGTCGGCAGGCCCCTCGGGTTGCCGCGATGGGGGCCGCTTGGTGTTTCGGCCGGCGTGGGTCATGATGGCGCGGTCGCTCGTGGACTGGGGGAACGATGCTCGTTCGGTTGTTGCTGGCGTTGGCCGTGGGTTCGGTCGTGGCGGCGCCGCAGGCGGCCGCGCTGCCGACTGTCCCGGCCACCGGGGTGTTCCTGCAGGTTGTGGCGCATCCGGACGACGACATCCTGTTCATGAACCCGGACCTGCGGACCGCGCTGGCCGCCGGTTTGCCGGCGACCACGGTGTTTCTCACCGCGGGCGAGGCCGACCGGCCGCCCGGTTCGCGGGAACCGGTGTCCGACACCGGCTGCCGCAACGCAGGGTTGAGCCGGGAGCAGTACGCCGACTGCCGGGCCCGGGGTGCCCGGGCGGCCTGGTCGGCGATGGCCGGGCGGCCCAACACGTGGACCCGGGCCGCGCTGACCGTGCCGGACGGGACCGGCTGGTCCCGTCAGGTGGACGTGGACACGCTGGCCGGTGCGGGTCCGGTGGTCAACCTGGTGTGGGTCAACCTGCCGGACTGGGCCGACGTGCACGACGTGAAGGCGGATCCGGTCAACGATCTGACCGGGCCGGACGCGTCGCTGTACCACCTGTGGGCCGACGGAAGCGTGCGTCGCACGATCACGCCCGCGGCCAGCGCACGACCCGGCCAGACCTATGGTCGCGCCGACGTCCTGCGGTTGCTTTCCGGGCTGTACCAGCATTTCCAGCCGACCGTCGTGCGTGTGCAGGACGTCGAGCCGGACGCCCGGTACCGGCAGAACCCGGCCTGGCTCAACGACCACAGCGACCACGTGATCGCCGCGCGCCTGGCGACCGAGGCCGCCGCCGTGACGCCCCGGCCGCGGATCCTGGGTTACCGCAACTACAACCTGCTGGACGCGCAGGTGAACCTGGAGGCTGCCGAGCAGGCCGGGAAGCAGGCCGTCTTCGACCGGTACGCGGCCTTCGACGGGTTGATCGGGCCGAACGACCCGTTCTACGGCGGTCTGGTGCAACGGGAGTACCAGCGCTGGTGGACCGGAACCAAGTGGGTCGACCGCAACCTGGACGGCCGGCTGCAGGCGTTCGCGGTGTTCCACGGCCGGCTGCGCACGTGGTGGCAGGCGCCCGGTGGGGCCTGGCAGGGTCCGGTCGAGCTGGCCGACCCGGGTGGACCGCTCGCCCCGGGCCTTTCGTTGGCACGCAACCAGGACGGCCGGCTCGAGGTGTTCGCGCTGCGGTTGAGCGACTGGGCCGTCGTCACCACCTACCAGTACGAACCGAACGGCGGCTGGGTCAACCGCTGGGACTCGCTGGGCAACCCCAACACCGGCGGCGGCGGGCCGGTCAGCCAGATCGGCCAACCGGTGGTCACCACCAACCAGGACGGACGCATCCAACTGTTCGTCAAGAACGGCGGCGGCGGGATCAGCACGACCTACCAGCTGGCCAACAACTCCGGCTTCGGCGGCTGGGTCGATCTCGGCGGCGGCCCCGGCATCCAGGACGGTCTGGCCGCGACCACCAACGGCCACGGCGAGATCGAGGTGTTCGCCTACACCGTCAACGCCGGAATCGGCGCCATTCACCACATCTACCAACTGGCGCCCAACGGCGGCTTCGCCACCAACCCGACCTTCGCCGAGTTCGAGCCTGCCGGCCCACCCACCGTCGCCACCAGCGCCGACGGCACCCTGGACGTCTTCTATCGCCTGGCGTCCAACAACACCGCCGCCAACGCCGGCCGCGTCGCCCACACCTGGCAATGGGAGATGGCCGGCGGCTCGACCGACACCCCCGAGATCCTCGACGGCGACGCCGGCGTCGGGCCGGTCGCCGCCGTCAGCGCCCCGCACCCCCGGGACGGCTACCCCGCCGTCGCCGACCCGCGCATCGTCCTGCTGGAACGCAACCGCACCGGCACCATGAGCATGACCCGCCAAACCGTGCCCAACGGCGGCTACTTCAACCCCTGGACCAGCACCGGCCCCTACAGCCCCACCGAACCCGCGATGGCCATCGACGCCTCCGGCCGGATCTTCGCCTTCACCCTCGCCGGCGACGGCCGCCTCCTGGTCAGCCACCAAACCACCCCCACCGGTCCCGCGCCGTTCACCGACTGGGAAGTCATCTGACCAGCGACCTGCACTAGTCCGCGAGGTCGGATCGTTCCTCGGCGGTGTAGCCCGCCATCCTGGCGGCGGGGTCGGCCATGCGCGCCGCGCGGTAGCCGCTGACCTTGCCGGCCGCGGAGTGCAGCGCCTCCTTGGCCTTGCCCCGGCCGTAGGTCACCGCGAAGTCGCGGTTGACGCCGAGCCTGCTGCCGACCTCGATGGCGTCCTGGTCGGCGCCCATGTACAGGACCTGCCACGAGTAGGTCGTGGTCTGCCGCTCCACCAACGCCCTGATCGCGCTGTGGGTCCACTCGCGACTGGCGTTCTCGTGGCCGTCGGTCATCACCGCGACGATGACGTTGCCGGGCCGGTCGTTCTCGGGCAGCGCGGCGAGTTCCTCGCCGGCGTCGGTGATCAGCGTTCCCATGGCGTCCAGCAACGCGGTCCGGCCGCGTGGTTTGAGCACCAGCGGGGGGATGTCGGCGACGGGCACTCCGGAGTAGACGACGTCGTAGCGGTGGTCGAACTGGGCGAGCGTCACCTGGCAGTGGCCGGGTGCCTTGCGCTGCTCCTCGACGAACGCGGCGAAGCCACCCTCGGTGTCGGTTCTGATGGACTCCATCGATCCGCTGCGATCGAGCAGGAAGTAGATCCTGGTCAGGTCGGGACGAGTCAACGATCCTCCTAGTTGTTGGGGCGACGCGGTTTGAACCGCATGGCCGGGGTGTCCTTCGGCGCCGGCTTGGGGGTGCCGGACTCGTTGTCGTACTTCGCCCGTTCCACCCCGGCCGCCGTCACCCGGCCCTTGGCGTCGGCATAGGCGCCGAGTGCCTGGGTTCGGGCCAGCCGCGGGCCGACCGCGTTCTCGGTCAGCCCGGCCCGCGCTCCGGCGGAACGCAGTGAGGCCTGCCCGCTCAGCACGGCCGCGGCCATGGTCTCGTCGAGCAGTTCGGCGAGTTGGTCGGCCGCCTTCCGCAGGTGGGGTAGGGCGTCGACCGCCGACGACCCGTGGACGGCATCGAGACAGGCCCGCACGGCGTCGAGCCGGGCCGCGTCGATCTCGGGTGGTGGTGCCTCGTCAACCATGAGCCGACCCTACCGCATAAACTGCGGACACGCAATTAGTGCGGATGCGCAGAATCTTCGAACGCTTACCCTGGGCGGATGGGAGCCGGGAGGTCACGGGCACTGGTCGTGTCGTTGTGCTCGTGCGGCATCACGGTCGCGCTGATGCACACGCTGGTGGTGCCGCTGCTGCCGTTGTTTCCGGAACTGCTGGGGGTTTCCCGGGCGCAGACGTCCTGGCTGGTGACCGCCACGATGCTCGCCGGGGTGGTGGGCGCGCCGGTGTTCGGCCGGCTGGGCGACCTGTTCGGCAAACGCCGGATCCTCCTGCTGGTGCTCGGGATGATGCTGGCCGGGTCCGTGCTCGGCGCGCTGAGCTGGTCCTACCTGCCGCTGCTGGTGGCAAGGGCGCTGCAGGGCGCGGCGTTCGGGGTGATCCCGCTGGGCATCAGCCTGCTCAAGGACGCGCTGCCGGCCTCGGCGGCCGGCTCCGGGGTCGGGCTGATGAGCTCGACGCTGGGCATCGGCGGGGCGATCGGGTTGCCGCTGGCCGGGATCGTGCCGCAGTTCGCCGACTGGCACGTGCTGTTCTGGCTGGCCACCGCGATGTCGGCGGGCAGCATGCTGCTCGCCCGGCGGCACGTGCCGGAGACGCCGGCGCTGGCGGGCGGTCGCTTCGACGTGCCAGGGGCACTCGGTCTGTCCGCCGCCCTGGTCTGCCTGCTGCTTCCGGTGTCGCAGGGCGCGGTCTGGGGTTGGACCAGCGCGGCGACCCTCGGTCTGCTGGCCGCCGCCGTCGTGCTGTTCCTCGGCTGGGGCGTCTACCAGTTGCGCACCACCGCTCCGCTGGTCAACCTGCGCACCTCGGCCCGCCCGATGGTGCTGCTGACCAACCTGGCCGCGGTGCTGGTCGGCGTCGGGATGTTCACCGGGTTCGTCCTGATCGGACAGGTGCTGCAGGCGCCCACCGCGACCGGCTACGGCTTCGGCACCTCGCCGGCGCTGGCTGGCCTGGTCCAGGCGCCGACCGGGATCAGCATGCTGATCTTCGCGCCGCTCTCGGCCCGGCTGTCCGCGGCGCGCGGCGCGCAGCTCACCCTGCTCATCGGCTGCCTGCTGCTGGCCGTGACCAACCTGCTGCAGGGGCTGCTGCCCGGCTCGATCACCCTGCTGATGGCGATCATCACGGTGGGCGCGGCGGGCACCGCACTGGCCTTCTCGGCCATGCCGACCATGATCATGGAGGAGGCCCCGCCGACCGAGACCGCGGCGGCCAACGGGCTGAACACGGTCATGCGCACGATCGGCACCTCGACCTGCAGCGCCGCCCTCGGCGCCATCCTGGTGACGTTCACCATGACCGTCGACGGCGAGGTCCTGCCGTCGGCCCAGGCCTACCAACTCGCCTTCGGCATCGCCGCGGTCAGCGCCGGGGTCGCCGCGATCCTGGCCGTGTTCCTGGTCGCGCTGCGCCGCAGACGCCTCGCCCCGGGTGGTCCGTCACGCCGGAGCGCGGTACCAGCGGCGGTGGACGACGGGTTCGACGGCGAGCAGGCTGACCGCGGCCGTGACCTCGCCGGCCCAGACGAGCCAGTCGGTCGACCCCAGCACTGACCACGCGGTCGCACCGAGTACGACCGCGGGTCGCAGCAGGGTGAACGGCCCGAGGCCCACGAGGATCACGAAGGTGCTCTCCCGCATCGGCAGCAGCCAGTAGCCCAGCAGCGAGAGCACCACCAGCGCCGCGAACGGCAGCAGGATCTGCAGCAGGCGGATGCCCGCGCGCACGAGCTCGGCGTAGCGGGGGACCGGGTCCGCCGAGACGGCCAGCGCGGTTGCGACCAGGAGCGCCACGAACCCGAGACCGGCGGCGCCGACGCCGTATCCCCGGCGCGCGGCCAGCAGGTAGTACCGGCGCTTGCGGATCCGGGCATTGCGGCCGGTGGCGGCCCGGAAGCCGGCGAACCCGCCGTCGATGAGCGCGAGTAGGCCCAGCAGCACCGGAACCGTCGCGGCCATCAGCCCGCCCGCGTCCGCGCCGGCACGAGTCCGCGTGCCCGGCGTCCCATGGCGCGGCGGAACTCGCCGGTCAGCTCCGGACGAACGCCGAGCACCGGACGCATGGCCGCGCAGAGCGGGTTGGTGTGCCGGGGCGGTTCGAACAGGAACGTTTCCATCCCCGTGGCATGCGCCGCGGCCGACAGCAGCACCTGGTCGCTGTGCGCGCGCCGGGCCGACATCACGCCGTCATGGCGGCCGAGCGGCTCCCGCATCCGGGCCCGGTGGAACAGCCAGGCGCCGAACGGGGCCAGCCGGGTCGCGGCAATGTCGTAGTGGACGAACGCCTGCGTGCCGGGGCGGTCCTGGGCGCGGAAGAAGCCGGCGAGCCGCTCGGCGGGGAAGTGGTGCAGCACACCGCTGGACAGGTAGACGGTGGCCGGCTCGGTCAGCGCGAACGCGTCCGCGCAGACGAACGAGCACGGGAGTCCCTCGTCCTCGGCCAGTCTGGTCGCCTCGGCCACCAGCGCACGGTTGAGATCCACGCCCACCAGGTCGACCGCGGCGCCCAACGAACCCGACGCCGCCAGGCTGCGCACGAGGAACCCCAACCCACAACCGATGTCCACGACCCGCGGGCGGTTCCCGGTGACCCGTGCCGCGGTGAGCATCGGCACCAGGATCTCGGCGAACCGCCGCGCCATGTGCAGCTCTTCGTTGAGCCGCTGCAGTTCGGTGTGGACCCGGACCAGCAACCGGTCCACGGCAACCGGATCCAGGAACCCGCCGGCCACCGGCATCCGGCGCACGATCCGGGCGGCCCGCTCATCCCCGGCCGCGCACAGCCGCGCGACCACGTCGTCCCGGCGGATCCGGACCCGCTGCCCGGTCACCGGATCCCACTCCGCCACCAGGTCGGAGATCTCCAGCATCGTCATCGACGAACCCCAGTCAACCCACGCGATCAAGGCCCACTACAGCACATCGGCCGCCCCGTGACGAGACCGGTCAGGAATGAAGAAGCACCGGACGGCGTGCCGCGCCTAGCGTTGTGGCCATGACCTCCATCGAAACCATCACCCTCGAAGTGGCCGACCCGGTGGCCGCCGAACGCTTCTACACCGCCTTCGGGGTGGCCGCCCGGCTGCGCCTGCGGGCCTCGCAGGAACCGACCACCGGCTTCCGTGGTTTCACCCTTTCCCTCCTGGTGTCCCAGCCGGCCGACGTGCACGCCCTGATCGACGCCGCCGTCGAGGCCGGCGCCACCACCCTCAAACCGGCCGCGAAGTCCCTGTGGGGCCACGGCGGCGTCGTGCAGGCCCCGGACGGGACGATCTGGAAGGTCGCCACGTCCGCGAAGAAGGACACCGGCCCGGCCACCCGGCAGATCGACGACATGGTGCTGCTGCTGGGCGTCGCCGATGTGGCCGCGAGCAAGCGGTTCTATCTCGACCAGGGCTTCATCGTGGCCAAGAGCTTCGGCCGGATGTACGTCGAGTTCGCCGGCGGCTCGGGCCCGGTCAAGCTGGCCCTGTACCGCCGGCGCGCCCTCGCCAAGGATGCCGGCGTTTCCCCGGAAGGCACCGGATCGCACCGGATCGCCCTCGGCGGAGCCGCCGGGCCCGGCCCGGACCCGGACGGCTTCACCTGGGAGGCCACGTCGATCGCGGCCATGCCCTGAGGGCAGGGTTTACGGCGCGCCGCGGATCACCCGGACGCTGCGGACGGTGATGTCGGATCCGCCGTTGTAGAGGCGGAAATCCATCTGGTTCGGCTGTGCGCCACGGAACGACACGTCCGACAGGCTGAAGATCGCGGTCTTCAGCGCACCGGAGTTGGTGTTGGTGACCGCCGGTGTGGACGCCGCGGCACCGGTGGTCGTGGTGTACTGCAGGCTCCAGCGCGCCGTTCCGGTGTCGCGGTAGGTGACGGCGATCCGGAAGACGCGGTCGGTGGCCGGTGCGTACCGGTCGTCCACGTCGAAGTAGATGTAGTCGTTGCCGGTGGCGTGATCGGTCCGGCGCGCGAAGTAGGTGACGGCGGGTTGGGTGGACCCGCCCTCGCCGACCTTGCAGAAGCCGTACTGGTCCGGAGCCCAGGTGCGCGGCTCGGCCACGGTCGTGCGCCCGCCCGGCGCCACATCCCGCTGGAGCAGGAACTTCTCGTAGTTGTGGTAGAAGCGGGTGCCGTTGTAACAACCGTCGTAGTACATCTGCAGCACCGCCCAGGCGTCGGGCGACGTGCCGGCCGGATAGCCCGCGCTCTGCCGGAAGTAGTCGCGCAGCGCGGCGAACTCCGGATGCGCCGCATCGTTGGCGCCGGTGCGGAGGTCGTGCGGGAAGATCGCCCAGTTGTGGCCCTTGCGCAACATGTTCAGCACGGTCATCCGGTAGTAGTCGTAGTTGTCGAATACCCCGGCGAGATCGGCGATCTCGAACTCGTTGCCGTAGAAGGACATGCCGTTGCGGCCCAGTTCCTGGACGGTGCGTGCCGTCAGGTAGTAGTGCGACTGCCCGGGCTGTGCTCCGATCGGAGCCGGCTGGACCGTCTCGAGGTTCTGGCCGATGAGCGGCTGGCTTCGGTTCGCCGAGACACTCTCGCCGTTTCCTTCCCGCAGTTGGGTGCCCAGGGTCATCAGCGCATAGTTGTTGACCCAGTCCGTCTCGGTCGTGCCCGCGTCCCCGGGCAGGTTCCACGTGCCGCCGCTGGTCCAGATCACCTTCCGGGTGCCGAGTGCGGTGGCCCAGGAGTCGATGACGTCCTTCGCGTAGGTGCGGAGAATCTCCGGGGTCAGGCCCTTGTTGGCCGCGTCGTTGTAGACGTCGGCCGGCATCCAGAACTCCCCGGCGTTGAACGTGGTCGCGTACGCACCCGTGACCCGGGGGTCATCGTGGTACCTGCTGAACATCTGGGTGATGAACTTCTTCACCTCGGCGCGCGGGCAGGGCTCCCAGAGGGCGAGGCCCCACGGTTGCGTGCTGCTGGGCGACCTGTTGATCACTGTGATCGGCCTGCCCTGGGCGGCGCACTTGTCGCGCAACCATTGTGGTGCGTGGAAGTTGCCGGTGTTGCCGTCGACCCCGCCGAGCACCGTCCAGATGAGAGCGGTGGAGCCGACGTCCTCGAGTTGGTCCAGGCTGTAGGTGTAGTTGCCGTGGATGGTCTCGATCCGGTCCCAACGATAGGTTCCGTCGGTCGGGTTGAGGTCCCGCCAGTAGGCGCCCACCCAGTGCATGTCGGTCGTGGGGCTCCAGTTGATCGACTGTCCCCAGATCTGGTAGAGCCCGCCATGGGGACTCTTGGCGGGATAGCGCGCCGGCAGCGCCCAGTACTCGCCGTTGCGAACCTCGACCGTCGGCGGCGCCTGCGTGGGCGCTCCGATCGTCCAGGTCTGGTTCGGGTTTCCGGTGCAGTCGAAGATGATCGCCGGCACACCGTCGGTCAGCCCGGCGAGCTGAACGTCGAGGCAGCGGTTGCTCGGCACGTGCACGAAGCGGTACTCGCCCGCGCCCGCGGTGTTCTGCCGCGTCCACAGCTGGATGGCGGTGCTGGCGCAGGTCCGCTGTTCGAGGGCGGTGCTGTTGGCGGTGCCACCGTCCACCGGTTGAATGCACTTGCCGCTGTTCTGCGCGACCAGTTGAACCTGCCCGTTACCGGCGTCCCGCAGCGTCCAGTTCTGGTTGGCCGCGGTGGTGCACTGCCATTGCTCGATCACGGCGCCGTCCTGGACCGCCTGCGGGCCGCCGCGAACATCGAGGCACTTGCCCGAGTGCTTGACCACGATCGGTTCCGGCAGCGACGGATACGCCGTCTGCGAGATCGCCCAGCTCTGGTTCGGGTTGCCGGTGCAGTCGAACAACACCAGCAGTTCGCCTTCCACCGTCGAGCTCAGCGGCACGTCCAGGCAACGAGCGCTGCTCACGTGCACGAACCGGTACACGCCTGCGGTCGGCGTGGCCTGCCGGGTCCACAGCTGTCCGGCCGAGGTGCCGCACGTCATCTGCTGCAGGCCGGTGAGGTTCGCGGTGCCGCCGGCAATGGGCTCGACGCATTTCGCGCTGTTCTGGGCAACCAGCCGAAAGCGTCCGCTGCCCGCGTCCTGAAGCGTCCAGCTCTGGTTGGCCGCGCCGGTGCAGTGCCATTGTTCGATGCGCGCGCCATCCTGGACCGCCTGCGGGCCACCGCGAACATCCAGGCACATCCCGGAATGCTGCACGACGACCGTCGTCGGCTCGGCGGCCGGGGCGGCGAACGCGAGCGGTTCGGCCGGAAGAATGGTCACCACAACGAGTGCCGCGGCCAGCAGGGAGAATAATCGTCGTCGCATGGGAGCTCCTTTGCTCGACGCAAAAAGCACGGGCTACCCAAGGCGAAGATCGACTATACTAGCCCGTCCGGTCGTGTGGTTCGTCCGGACTTCGCAGTGTTTCGTGCTCCGGGTGCTAGAAGTCGTAGTCGCCGGGGTCGGGTGGCGTGGGTTCGACCCCGATGGCCCGCAGCTCTTCCTCCTGGATCACGCGGTCTGCGCTCTCGCCGAGCATCGCTTCGAGCAGCCGGTCCAGGATTTCCAGATGGGCGGTGCGGGATTCGGCATTGCTCGCCCGGATGCTTTCCAGGCGGCTGTAGACCGGCTCCCGTATCCCCGCTTGCCCCAGCCGGATGTCGATCAGCCCGAACTCCAGGTAGTTACTG
>NZ_DASTBH010000515.1:0-17222 GCF_035712165.1 Actinophytocola sp.
TGGGCGGCCTGCTCGGCGGAGGCCTCCAGCCGGCCCCGTTCCAGCGCCTCCACCACCCAGTCGGCCACCTCGCGCACGGCCGCCCGGCGGGCCGCGCCGTGCACCACCAGCACCCCGGCCAGCTCGTCCTGGACGTGCAGCGGAAGGGCCAGCACCGGTGTCCGGCCGGCCCGGCTCTCGGTGTGCAGCACCTGTTGGACCAGCGGGGGGACGACGCCGTCCGCGGGGATCGCGCCGGCCCAGACCGGCACCCCGGTCAGGTCGGCGAGCCCGACGCCGGTCACCCCGAGCAGCCGGCGCGCGCCGCGCGCCGCGGACCGCACCCGCGCCCCGGACAGGCCGTCCCGCAGGTCCGCCGCGAGCTGCCGGGCCAGGCGCAGGGTCGGCTCCGGCCCGGTGCCGGAGCGCCCGAGCCACCACGACCGGCCCGGTCGGACCGGCTCGGCATCGAGCCATTGATCGGCGGCCACCGCCATCAGCGCTCCATCATCCACCGACGGACTACTACGGACCGTGACACTCCCCGAGGCATCCGTCCCGTAGCGAACCCTAGGTGGGTGAGCCGTAATGCGAAAGCGCCATCCCGCTCTACGGAGGGGGTTCGTCTCACTGCCGGTGCCGGCCGTTGGCCAGCCGGGCCCGCTCCTCCGCGGTGCCGAACCGGGCGATGTCCCGGTCCCGGATGAAGCCGAGGCGGTCCGGCGCGTGCATCCGCAGCCGGATCCGGTTGACGTCCGGCGGCAGCGTGCGCTGGGTGGCCTTGCTGACCACGATCACGGTCAGGAAGGCGACCGGCACCGTGATGATCGCCGGCTGGCTCAACACCGACCAGGCCCAGTCGCCGGTGTAGTTGCTGACGGTGTTGACCACCAGCGCGGCCAGCACCAGCGCCCCGCCCACCACGATTCCGGCGGCGGCGCCCACCCAGGTCAGCCGGCGCCACCAGATGCCGAGCAGCAGCACCGGGGCGAACGTGGACGCGGCCAGCGCGAACGACATGCCCACCGTGAGCGACAGGTCGGTGGGCCGCAGGATGATCGACAGCGCCAGCGGAACCACGCCGGCGATCGCCGTGGCGTACCGGAAGTCCCGCACCCGCCCGGGCAGCATGTCGGTGGACAACACCCCGGCCACGCTCACCACCAGGCCGGACGAGGTGGACAGGAACGCCGCGAACGCCCCGGCCGCGGTCACCGCGCCGAGGATCTGGCCGAGCACCCCCGGCGCGATCTTGCTCGGCAGCGCCAGCACCGCCAGGTCGGTCCGGCCGGTGACCAGAAGTTCGGGCACGTAGAGCCGGGACAGCGCCCCGATCAGCACCGGGAACAGGTAGAACAGCGACAGCAGCAGCAGCACGTGCAGGGTGGTGCGCCGGGCCGCCCGGCCGTCCGGGTTGGTGTAGAAGCGCACCAGCACGTGCGGCAGGCCCATGGTGCCCAGGAACGTCGCCAGGATCAGCGAGTAGGTCAGGAACATGTCCGAGGTGCCGGCCACCGGGCGCAGCCAGCTCTCGTTGTCGGCCGGAGCGCCGGCCACCACCGGCACCGACGAGCCCTCGAAGAAGTTGAGCCGGGTGCCGGCGCCGACGCTGTACTCCCCGGGCGCCCAGAACGTCGAGCCGTGTGCCGGCCGGTCGTCGATGACGCCCTCGGCGCTGAGCCAGGTGTGCTCCTTGACCTGCAGCACCACCGGCGTCTGCACGTCGATCGCGACCGCCTCGGTGAAGGTGGGCGGCAGCGGCTCGGTCAACCCGGTGGTCGTCGTGGCCAGGCCGCCGTTGCCGAAGAACAGCGCACACATCACGAACGTCGGCGCGGCGATCGCGAACAGCTTGAGCCAGTACTGGAACGCCTGCACGACGGTGATCGCGCGCATCCCACCGCCGAACACGTTGACGATCACCACGGCCGCCACCAGCACCGAGCCGATCCACGGCGGGAACGGCAGGATCCGGGCCACGGTCAGGCCGGCGCCCTGCAACTGGGGCACCAGGTAGAGCATCCCGATGAACACCACGAACACGGTGGACAGGCCGCGTAACGCCTTGGAGCCCAGCCGGGCCTCGCAGAAGTCCGGCAGCGTGTAGGCGCCCGAGCGGCGCAGCGGCGCCGCCACGAACACCATCAGCGCCAGGTAGCCGGCGGTGAACCCGATCGGATACCAGAGCGCGTCCGCGCCGTCCTTGAGCACCAGGCCGGCCACGCCGAGGAAGGACGCGGCGGACAGGTACTCGCCGGAGACGGCGGCGGCGTTGCGGCTGGACCGAACGGTGCGCCGGGCGACCAGGAAGTCCGGGGTGGTGCTGGCCAGCCGGGACGACCGGAACCCGATGTAGAAGGTCGCGAACGCCACCAGCAGCACGGCGACGACGGCCCAGAGGTTCAGTTCCAAGGTCGACCCAACGTGTCTCGGCGAGCGTTCTGGTGAACCCTACTTCTCGACCATGTCGACGAAGTCACGCTCGTTGCGCTCGGCGATCGCGTTGTACAGATAGCCGATGCCGAACAGCAGGGGGTAAGGCAGGATCCCCAGGACGATCCACGGCAGCCGCACCCCGGCGAAGGAGAGCTCGGCCAGGTGCGGCAGGAAGTGGAACGCCGCCGGCAGCGCGGCCAGGAACAGCACCCCCAACCCCCAGAGCTTGGCGCCCGCCTTGAGCTGGACCCGGATGAACTGGCGGACCAGCTCCTCGCCATAGCTGGTCTGCTCCTCCAGCTCCATCGCGGTGCGCAGCACGGTCACCGGCGCCCGCGAGTCGGCCAGCACCACCCGCTTGCGCCGCGGCTTGGTCGGCGACTCCTCGAAGGTGGCCGGCTCACCCCGCCCCGGCCCGGCCGCGTGCCGGCTCATGGTGACATCGCCTCGCTCCGCTCGAATCGCGGGCCGTGCGGCGATGCCTTCCCTCGTTGCTCAGTCCAGGCACCGCCGGCCCGCGCCGGTAATAAGTCGGTCATATTGCGCCCCTGCGGGTGATCCGGTCCTTCAGCTCACGGGTGTGCCGGCGGCTGACCGGCAGCGTGCGCTCGCCGTTGCCGATGATCACGTGGTAGCCGTTGCCGCCGAGCTGCAGCTCGGTGATCAGCGCGACCGGCACCAGGTACGAGCGGTGGATGCGGACGAAACCGGCCTTCTCCCACCGTTCCTCCAGCTGCGCCAGCGGAATCCGCACCAGGTGCGAGCCGTCCGAGGTGAACAGCCGGGCATAGTCGCCCTGCGCCTCCACCCAGCGCACCGACGAGCGCGGGATCAGCTTCGTGGTGCCGGCCAGCTCGACCGGGATGACTTCGTCGTCGCTGGGCTCGACGACCGAGCTGGCCTCGCCGGTCAGGCCGTCGCCGCGCAGCTTGGACAGCACCCGCTGGATCGCCCGGTCCATCCGGGGCTGGTCGCACGGCTTGGGAATGAAGTCGACCGCGCCCAGCTCGAAGGCCTCGACGGCGTGCTCACCCTCGCCGTGCCCGGTCACGAAGATCAGCACCGGGGACGGTTTGAACCCGGCCAGCACCTTGGCCATCTCCATGCCGGTGAGCCCGGGCATCTTCAGGTCGGAGAACACGGCGTCCACGATCGGCCGGCCGGAGTCGCGCCGGGCGGCCAACTCCTGGTCGTCACCGGACAGGATGCGCAGGGCCCCGGTCGCGTCGAACGCCTGGATGATCCGGCGCACGTAGCGGTTGTTGTTCAACCGCTCGGCCAGGGCATCCATACCGTCCTTCTCGTCGTCCACGGCGAGAACGACGAGGCCAGGGGGGTTGGGTGCGGTACTCACAGTAGGTCGAATCCTGCCGATTGAACCCGGTGTCTGTCCATGGTCGGATCGGGCGGCACACGCTGGTGTGAAAACGCGTTACCCAGCGCGAACCGCCGAAGGCTCGGATCCGTGGCGGCAGGCCGCCGACGGGCCCGAGCGACGGAGCGGACCAGCCACGGCCTGCCCCGCAGATCCGAGCTGAGCGCCCTCATCGACACAGCGCTGATGAGTCGTCGCCTAGAGCCCGAACCGGGACCATGCCGCCCGCACCTCGATCGCCTCCACGGCCGACAGCACCCGCTCGGCCGTGGACTGGCCCCACGGTCCGGCCGAGGCGGCCACGCCCAGCCGGGCGAGCAGCGGACGCTTCGGCTCGGCCACGCTGATGTCGGCGTCCGGATACCGCTCGGCCAGCACCTCACGCAGGTTGCCCAACCCGTCGACCAGGCCCAGCTCGACCGCCTTCGTGCCGGTCCACACCTCACCGGAGAACAGGTCGTGGCCGTCGCTGAGCTTGTCGCCGCGCCGCTCGCGCACCCAGCCGGCGAACTGCTCGTGCAGTTGACCCTGCAGTCCGGCCAGCCACTCGACGTCCTCGGCCTTCTCCGGCCGGAACGGGTCGAGCCGCATCTTGTGCGTCCCCGCCGTGTACACCCGCCGCTCGACGCCGATCCGCTGCAGCAGGCCGGTCAGGCCGAACCCGGCCGAGACCACGCCGATCGACCCCACCAGCGACGACGGATGGGCATAGATCTCGTCGCCGGCACAGGCCAACCAGTACCCGCCGGAGGCCGTCACGTCCTCACAGAACGACAGCACCCGCACCTTCTTGCGGTTGGCCAACTCCCGGATCCGCTCGGCGACCAGTGCGGACTGGGTCGCCGCACCGCCCGGCGAGTTGATCGCCAGCGCCACCGCGGCCAACCGCTCGTGGTCGAACGCCCGGGTCAGCGCCGACTCGACGGTGTTGAGGTTGATCGTGCCCCGGCCGAGTGGGGAGGGCGTGGGGGTGATCACGCCGTGTAGCCGGACCACGGCGACTACGCGGGTGGACCCGCCCCGGTCACCGATCCTGGGCAGTCGCGAGACCAGCTTGTCGGAGACGCTCATGGGGTCCAACATACGTGTTCGGGTGGTTACCGGACGCGGGGGCCGACCCCGGGCAGCGCGGTCGACTCGTCGGAGGTCCCGGCGCCGTCCTCGCCGCCCGCCGAGTAGTCCTCCTGCAGGTCCGCGCGCACTCCCGGGAAGAACTTGGGCACCCGCAGGATGACCTTCATGCCCGCGCCCGGAGCGGTCTCCACCATCAGCGCGTACTCGTCGCCGAACACCGACCGCATCCGCTGGTTGATGTTGCCGAGGCCGACGTGCGCGCCGGTCTTGTGAGCGTTGCGCAGGTCGGCGAAGAGCCGGTCGGCGTCCATGCCGACGCCGTCGTCCTCCACGCTGATCAGCGCCTCGTTGCCGTTGTCCTGGGCGATCACGGTGACCGTCCCGCCACCCGGCTTGGGCGAGATGCCGTGCTGCACGGCGTTTTCCACCAGCGGCTGGAGCACCAGGAACGGCACCACCACCGGCAGCACCTCGGGCGCGATCTTGATCCGGACGTTGAGCCGCTCCTGGTAGCGCTGGCTCTGGATGGTCAGGTAGCGGTCGATGTTGCGCAGCTCGTCGGCCAGCGTGGTGAAGTTGCCGGTCGAGCGGAACGAGTAGCGGGTGAAGTCGGCGAACTCCTGCAGGAGCTCGCGGGCCTGCTCGGGGTCGGTGCGAATCAGCGAGGAGATCGCGTTGAGCGCGTTGTAGAGAAAGTGCGGGGAGATCTGCGCGCGCAGCATGCGCAACTCCGCCCGGGCCAGCTGCTGCTTGGACTCGTCCAGCTTGGCCAGCTCCAGCTGGATGGTGATGAACTGGGCCACCTCGTCGGCCGCCCGGATCAGCCGCTTGCTGTTCACCCCGCCGACCACGATCAGGGTGCCCTCCACGTCCCCGTCGATGATCAGCGGCACGATCACCGCGGTGCGCATCGGACAGCGGCCCCGGTGGTCACACTGCAGGTCGGTGTGGTTGATGTGCTCGCGATGGCTCTTGCGCACCGCGGCGTCGATCGCCCCGGTGAGTCCCTCGTAGTGCTCGTTCGCCTCGCCGTCCCAGGAAAGCAGCCGGCCCGAGGCGTCGGTGATGCCGATGGCCACGCACTTGAGCATCTCCACCAGATGCTTGGTGGCCTCGTCGGCGGCCCGCTCGGTCAGCCCGTCGCGCAGCTGGGGCGCCGCCTTGGACAGCCGCTGCACCGCGTCGAGCACCGCGTCCGGTACCGAGCCGTCGCCCTTGCGGTTGCGCAGCAGGAAGTAGAACAGCGCGGTCACGGCACACACCGCGACCGCACCGACCAGCATCTGCTCGGTCAACAGTCCGGACACGGCTCAATGCTCGGTTGTCGACAGCGGGGTGACAAGGGGCACCGGGATACGGTAACCGTCGTGGCGGTCCAGACAACCCGCGTAGCGCTCTTTCCGACGTGCCTGACCGATACGTTGTTCCCGGACACCGCGCGCGCCGTGGTGCGCCTGCTCGAACGGCTGGGGTGCAGCGTCGAGCTGCCGTTGGACGCGACCTGCTGCGGGCAGATGCACTACAACACCGGATACGCCGACCACGCCCGGCCGCTGGCGGCAGCACTGGTCTCGGCGTTTGCCGGCTACGACGCGGTTGTCGCACCGTCCGGCTCGTGCGTCGGGATGGTGCGGGAGGTGCATCCCCGGCTCGGCGCAGGCGGCACCCGGATGTACGAGCTGACCGAGTTTCTCGTCGACGTGCTCGGGGTGACCGACGTGCGCGCCTACTTCCCGCACCGGGTCACCTACCACCCGACCTGTCATTCGCTGCGGCTGCTCGGCGTCGGCGACCGGCCACTGCGGCTGCTGTCCGCCGTGCGCGGACTGGAGCTGGTCGAGCTGGACGAAGCCGACACCTGCTGCGGGTTCGGCGGCACGTTCGCGGTGAAGAACGCCGAGACCTCCACCGCGATGCTGACCGACAAGATGTGGAACGTGCTGGGCACCGGCGCGGAGTTCGTGACAGCGGGCGACAACTCGTGTCTGATGCATATCGGCGGCGGACTGTCCCGGAACCGCTCGGGTGTCCGCGCGGTGCACATTGCTGAGATCCTCGCCAGCACGGAGGAGGACCCATGGGTCGCAACCCGGTGACCTGGCTGGGCACAGCGCCATCCAGCCATCGACCGGAGGACCCATGCGCCGAAACCCCGTGACCTGGCTGGGCACGCCAACCTTCCCGAGAGCTGCCAGCGCCGCACTCGCCGATCCGCAGCTGCGCCGCAACCTCCGGCACGCCACGCACACCATCCGCACCAAGCGCGCAGGCGCGGTCGCCGAACTGCCGGACTGGGAGTCGCTGCGCCGGGCCGGCGAAGCGATCAAGAACGAGGTGCTGTTCCATCTGGACGGTTACCTCGAAGCGCTGGAGGCCGCCGTCACCGCGCGCGGCGGGACCGTGCACTGGGCCCGGGATGCCAGCGAGGCCAACGAGATCGTGCTGCGGCTGACCAGGGCCGCGGGCGCGGCCGAGGTGGTCAAGGTGAAGTCCATGGCCACCGCGGAGATCGGGCTCAACGACGCGCTCGAGTCGGCCGGGATCGGCGTCGTGGAAACGGATCTCGCCGAGCTGATCGTCCAACTGGGACACGACCGTCCGTCGCACATCCTGGTGCCGGCGATCCATCGCAACCGCGCGGAGATCCGGGAGATCTTCGCCCGGGAGATGCCGGGGGCGCCCGCGGACCTCGCCGCGGAACCGGCCGCGCTGGCCGAGGTGGCCCGCGCGCACCTGCGGCGCAAGTTCCTCTCCGCGACGGTCGCGGTGTCCGGAGCGAACTTCGCGGTCGCGGACACCGGTTCGGTGGTGGTGCTGGAGTCGGAGGGCAACGGCCGGATGTGCCTGACCCTGCCCCGGACCCTGATCACCGTGATGGGGCTGGAGAAGGTGGTGCCCACCTGGCGCGACCTCGAGGTGTTCCTGCAACTGCTGCCCCGCTCGTCGACGGCGGAGCGGATGAACCCGTACACCTCGATCTGGACCGGGGTCACCCCGGGCGACGGTCCGCAGGAGTTTCACCTGGTGCTGCTGGACAACGGCCGCACCGCCACCCTCGCCGACCCGGTCGGCCGGGCCGCGCTGCGCTGCATCCGGTGCTCCGCCTGCCTGAACGTCTGCCCGGTCTACGAGCGCACCGGCGGCGCCGCGTACGGCTCGGTGTACCCCGGCCCGATCGGCGCGATCCTCACCCCGCAACTGGTGGACGACCCGGCGGACAAGCAGGCGGCGTCCCTGCCCTACGCCTCGTCGCTGTGCGGCGCCTGCTTCGAGGTCTGCCCGGTGCGGATCGACATTCCCGAGGTGCTGGTCCACCTGCGCGCGAAAACCGTTGCGGCCAAGGGGAAACGGTCCGGCGAGGCGGCCGGCATGGCGGCCCTGGCCTGGATCATGGGCAACCGCAGGAGATACGAGGCCGCGCAGAAGGCCGGATCGCTGGCCCGGCTGCTCGGCGGCGCGGACGGCCGGATCTCGCACCTGCCCTGGCCGGGCTCGCGCTGGACGGCGAGCCGGGACCTGCCGGCGCCGCCGAAGGAGTCGTTCCGGGCCTGGTGGCGGAGAACCCATGGCTGACGCCCGGGCAGTCATTCTGAACAGGATCCGCGCCGCGATGGCGGACCGGCCCAGCGCGCCCCCGGTGCCCCGCGACTACGACACCCACCGGCCGGTGGACGACCTGCTCGGCCTGTTCGCCGAACGGGTCGCCGACTATCGCGCCACGGTGCGCCGGGTCGGCGCCGGGAAGCTCGCCGCCGCCGTGGCCACCGCGCTGCACGAGCGCGGCGCGCGCACCATGGTGGTGCCGCCGGACGTGCCGGCGTCCTGGTGCGCCGAGGGATTCCGGTGGCTGGTGGACGATCCGCCGCTGGCCGTGGACGAGTTGGACGCCGTGGACGGGGTGCTCACCGGGACGGCGGTGGCCATCGCCGAGACCGGCACCATCGTGCTGGACGCCGGCCCGGCGCAGGGCCGGCGCGCGCTCACCCTGGTGCCCGACTACCACCTGTGCGTGGTGCGGGCAGAGCAGGTGGTCGGCACCGTCCCCGAGGCGCTGGCCGCGCTGGATCCGGTGCGGCCGTTGACGTTCATCTCCGGACCTTCGGCCACCAGTGACATCGAGCTGAACCGGGTGGAGGGCGTGCACGGGCCGCGCACCCTGGAACTGCTGCTGGTCACTTGAGCAGGCGCGACAGCCGGCGGTCGGCCAGCGGCCTGCCGCCGGTCTGGCAGGTCGCGCAGTACTGGAACGCCTTGTCGGCGAAGGAAACCTCGCGCACGGTGTCCCCGCACACCGGGCAGGGCAACCCGGTGCGGGCGTGCACCCGCAGGCCCGAACGCTTCTCGCCCTTGAGCCGCGCGGCCTCCTGCCCCACCGAGCGGGCCACGGCGTCGGCGAGCACCTCGTGCAGCGCCGAGTGCAACCGGTCGACCGCCGCACCGTCCAGCTTGCCCGCGGTGGCGTACGGCGAGAGCCGCGCGGTGTGCATGATCTCGTCGGAGTAGGCGTTGCCCACCCCGGCGATGATCTTCTGCGTGGTCAGCGCCGTCTTGAGCCGTTCGGACCGCCCGGCCAGCAGCGCGCCCAACTCGTCCCGGGTGATCGACAGCGCGTCCGGGCCGAGCGCCGCGATGCCCGGCACCTGCCCGGGATCGGTCACGATCCACACCGCCAGACCCTTCTTCGTGCCGGCCTCGGTGAGATCGAACCCCGGGCCGTCGCCCGGCCGGCCCAGGTGCACGCGCAGCGCCAGCGGTCCCCGGCCCGGTTTCGGCGGCGCCGCGGACAGCGTGTCCGACCAGCGCAGCCAGCCGGCCCGGGCCAGATGGACGATCAGGTGCAGCCCGCCGCAGTCCAGGTCGAGGAACTTGCCGTGCCGGCCGGCGCCGGTGACCTCCCGGCCGTGCAGGTCGGTCCACGGCGGGCTGGCGGTCTTGAGCACCGACAGCGATGCCACATCCACCCGGGCGACGGTCCGCCCGGCCGCGTGTTCGCGCAGGTGGTGAGCCAGCGCTTCGACCTCGGGAAGTTCTGGCACCGCACCGTCCTCGCTAGGGGACCGGCCGGACCTGCCGCAGCGGGCTGTCCACGCCGGGACTGGACTCGTCCGCGATGTTACGGGCTATCCGGTTCACCTGCGTGCGTACGTTGAACACGCCGCGCACGGCGCCGGTCCACTCCTCGGTGGGGTTGCCCTCGCCGTCGTCACCGGTGGCGGCGGTGACCGACCAGGGCCGGCGGAGCATCCAGCGCAGCGGGAAGAACATGATCAAAAGAACGATCATGAGCACCAGCCAGAGCGGCACCCTGACGTCCTTGGGAGTCCAGAACACCAGCGTCACCGCCAGGATCACCACCAGCGCAGCGAGCACGACGGCCGAGCTCCGGCTGGAGCTGATGTCGTGCTCGAACTGGGCCGCGGTGGAAGGGGTCCGCCACTCCATGTCGGCCTGGAGAGTCCAGACCCGGTCATCGGCCCCGCGCACAACCCGCAACATGCCGGTAATTCTGACATCCACCGGATGCGGAAAGCGACCGTACGTGATCTTGGTCAGCGGTTCACCTGGACGGTGGGGGCGGCACTCCCTTCCCACCGGTGGCGGTGGTCGGCTTTCCGCTGCTGGACGTGGCCGCGGGGGTCTGGGGCGCCGTCGAGGTCGTCTCGCCGCTGACCGACAACGGGTTGACCTTGGTAGAGGTCGTGGTCGTGGACCAGACGCTGGTCTGGTCCGCGGAGTTGACCTCGGTCACCGACTTCGTCTCGTAGACCAGCGTGTAGTCGGCGTAGGTCTCGGAGTTCTGTTCGACCGTCGTCTCCCGGTACACCACCTGGGCGTCCTCGTCGTAACCGCCCGTGTCGGCCGCCGGGGCCGCGACCGTCGCCGGCGGTCGCGCCGAGCCGGTCCCGGTCGGCCGGGTCCGGCTCGCCGGCACGACGGCCACGGTGCTGAGCACGCCCGAGGTGAGCGCGATCGTCTGCGAACTGGACGTCGGCACCGGCTCGGTGATGGTCAGCCGCGTCTCGCGCCGGCCGTCGAGGTCATCGGGCGCGGTGCTGTACTGGGTGGCGCCCCAGGATCCGGCCACGATGCCCAGCACCCCCACCGCCGCCGACGACGCGGCCACGGCGACCTGCAGCTTGGCACTGGCCAGCAGGCCCTTGACCGTCACGCCGAGGCCGCCGGCCACCGCCGGGCCGGAGCTCGTGGCGGCCAGCTCCAGCGCGGCCAGGCCGCCGAGCGGGACGGCCAGCAGCGCGGCGTGCGCGCGTAACCCGGAGCAGACCTCGTGCAGTTCCGCGTGCATCGCCGCGCACGGCGGGCAGCCGGCCAGGTGGGCCCGGATCCGCCGCCGCTCGGAGCCCTTGATGCTGCCGGCGGTGTAGGCGCCCAGCTTCTCCAGCACCCAGCGGCAGCCGGTGGAGCTGCGCTCCGCGGCCAGGTGGGCCTGCAGGTAGGCGGCCCGCAGACCCTGCCGGGCGCGCCGGGCCAGGGCGGCGGTGGCATTGGCGGACAACCCGAAGTTGGTGGCCACCACGGCCGGCCGCTCGCCCTCGACCTCCACCTTCCACAGCACGCTGCGCCAGCGCTCGGGCAGGCTGGTGAACGCCCGGGTGATCAGGCTGCGCTCGGTGGACTGGTTGGAGGTGTCCGGGCCGGCGCCGGCCCGGTGGGTCAGCTCCTCATCGGAGACCGGCACGTCACGGCGCCGGGACCGCCATTCCCAGGCCACCCGCCTGGCCACGATCAGCAGGTAGCCCCGGACGTTGTCGACCGGCCCCGCGCCTCGGCGGATCGCCTGTAACACCCGGAAGAACGCCTCGGCGGTGAGGTCCTCGGCGTCGGACCGGTCATGCACCAGGCCGTAGGCCAGGCGCCGGACCGCGGCGGCGTGCCGGGCGAACAACTCTCCGTAGGCCGCGTCCTCGCCGGCCCGTAACCGTTGCAGCAGCGCCCGGTCGGCGGCGTCCTGGTCGATCGGGTCCCGCCCCGCATGGGCATCGTCGCTGGGTACGGAACCATGCAGAGACCCGCCAATCGCGGTCATCCGGCCAGAACCTCCTCCCGGCGACCACTTGACTGGGTGACAACATGCCACAGGAAGATTGCTCATGGTGCGCAACCGTGAAGAACGTTAACGGGAAACCGACGAAAGTACTGAGCCGTTCGGCCCAATGAGAATACTGGCGGTCTACGCCGGAGGTACGCACCGTAATTGCGTGGAGCGGACGACGGGACTCGAACCCGCGACCCTCACCTTGGCAAGGTGATGCGCTACCAACTGCGCTACGTCCGCATGATGCGGCCCAGTCTAACGGACCGCCGGGCCACCCGGGCTCACCCCTGTTCGGTGGCCAACCCGACCGGGCAGGAGACGCCGGTTCCGCCGATGCCGCAGTACCCGTTGGGAACCTTGTGCAGGTACTGCTGGTGGTAGTCCTCGGCGTAGTAGAAGTCCCGCAGGTCGGTGATCTCGGTGGAGATCTGGCCGTGCCCGCTGCGCCGCAGGGCGTCCTGGTAGCTGTCCCGGGTGCTTTCCACGTCCGCGCGCCGGGCCGGGTCGGTGAGGTACACCGCCGACCGGTACTGGGTGCCGACGTCGTTGCCCTGCCGCATGCCCTGCGTCGGGTCGTGCCCCTCCCAGAACACCTTCAGCAGCGCCGGGTAGGAGATCACCTCGGGGTCGTAGACCACGAGCACCACCTCGGTGTGCCCGGTGCGGCCGGTGCACACCTCCTCGTAGCTGGGGTTCGGTGTGTAGCCACCGGCGTACCCGACCGCCGTCGAGTACACCCCGGGGGTCTGCCAGAACAGCCGCTCCGCACCCCAGAAGCAGCCCATCCCGAACACCGCGGTGGCCATCCCGTCCGGGAACGGCGGCACGATCCGCCGGTCCGTGAACACCGCGTGCATCGTGGGCACCGGCATCGCCTCGGCCCGGCCTGGCAGGGCCTCCTCGGCCGTCACCAGTTGGGTCTTCTGCCGACCGAACAACACCATGGGGTCCACTGTACGGAACGCGCCGAAGTCAGCCGGTACCACGATGTGCATCAGGAAGGTTGCGAGTTCGGCCTCCGTCACCGGTTCGGGTTCGGCGCCGTGCACAATGTTGCCGGGTTCGGGGCTACGGCATTGGGTGAAAGGGGGCCTGGGGTGTCCTGGCAGGAGGAACTCCGCAAGCTCGACGAGGAGCTAGCCGCGGGCCAGATCTCGGCGGACGAATACCGGGTGCGGCGGGACCAGGTGCTCGCCTCGGCGGTGTCCGCCGGTCCGGAGAGCAGCACCACACCACCGGGCACGGCGGCTGCCGCACCGCCGGGGCCCCAGCAGCCGGCCGCACAGCCACCGGCCGCACAGCCACCGGCCAGGCCGGGCGAGCCGGCCCGCGGTGGCGACGACGCGGACCGGACCCAGATCGTGCCGAACGAGGGCGAGCGCACCCAGGCCGTCAGCGGCGGCTGGCAGGCTGCCCGGCCCGGCGGCCAGGAAGCCGACCGCACCCAGGCGGTACCCGGCGTGCCCCCGCAGGCCTATGCCGGCGGTGCGGCCCCCCGGTCCGCCCCCGGCGTCGGTCAGTTCCCCCCGCCACCCGGATATCAGCAGGGCTGGCACGACGAGGCGGGCCCGCCCTGGTCGGGTGCGGAGTTCCCGCCGCTGGCCCACAGCAACCCGGACTGGATCCGGCAGGGGCCGGAGGTTTTCGAGGCGGGCGACCGGTCGAAGGCTGGCAAGATCGCGCTCATCGTGGTCGCCGTGCTCCTGGTGGCCGGTCTCAGCGTGGGAGCGGTCATCCTGTTAAACCGGGACGACTCGCAGGCCCAGCCGTCGAACCCGCAGACGACCGCTCAGACACCGCCCACCACGACCACCTCAGCGCGGCCCAAGGACGACCTCGAGGTGGCCGACCTGCCCGGTAAGCACGAGAGCACCAACCACATCAAGACGTTCGCCGACGTCCTGGAGGCCAAAATGCTGACGCCCGAGGAGGGCGGCCTCTACGAACAGGCCGGCGCCGACAAGGTCCGGATGGTCTCCACGGTGATGCCGAACGGCACCCACGCGTTCGTGCTGACGACCGCCGTCAAGAGCCCCGCCGAGGCGATCCCGGTGCGGGACAGCCTCAGCCAACTGCAGATCACGTACGGAATGCAGGCCCACGCCGACGCCCCGAACGGGGTCAAGGCGGCGGGAATCGGCAAGCTCGGCGACCGGCCGGCGACGATCCGTGCACACTACGTGCACAAGGGCACCGTCGTGCGAGTCCAGGTCTACGGCGACAGCCAGGCCGACGTGAACGCCGCGTTCCGGGACGTGATCAGCCTGCAGGCGGATGCACTCGCCGTCGACCAGTGAGGTGTTGCGGGTCACCGGGTGCACCATCGTCACCCGGGCCGGCCTGCCGGCCGCCCGCGTCCTCGCCCGCTCCTACCTGGAACAGCACCCCGAACACGACTTTCGGACCGTCGTCCTGGACGGCGACGACGAGCCCGAACGCGGCGTCGCGGGCCAGTCCTGGCTGACCGAGGCCAGCACCGACTTCCTCGACCTGGCGACCGCCCTGGACGCCGGCGAACTGGCCGCCGCCATGGTCCCGGTGGTGCTGCGCCGGCTGCTCGACACCTCGGACGTGGTCTTGTTCCTGGCGCCCGGCACGGTGGTGTACGGCCCGCTGACGGACGTCGTTGCCGACGCCGCCCGGCATGGCCTGGTGCTCGCCCCGCGCCTGCTCACCCCGCTGCCGTCGGACGGTCACCAGCCCGACGACGAGGCCCTGGCCGAGGCCGGCGCGCTCAGCTCCAGGTTCGCGGCGGCCGGGCGCGACGCCAGGCCGGTCCTGGACCTGTGGGCCGACCAAGCCAGGTACGACCGCGCCGGGCCGGCCACGCTCGACGTGCTGCCGGTGCTGTTCGCGGCTCAGGTTCTCCGCGACCCCGGTTGCAACCTCAGCCACTGGAACGCACACGAGCGTGAGCTGGTGCGGGCGCAGGACGGCACGGTCAGCGCGGCCGGTCGCCCGCTGCGGTTCGTCGACTTCGACGGCTACGACCCGGATACCCCCTGGCTGCTCTGGACGCCGGCCCGGGGACGGCCACGGGTGCTGCTGTCCGAACACGAGGTGCTCCGCACGCTGTGCGACGGCTACCGGGACGCCCTGAGCTCCGCCCGCGACCGCGTCTCCGCTGCGCCGTACCGGTTCGGGTCCCTTCCCGACGGGACGCCGCTGCGCCCGGCGCTGCGCCGGGTGTTCCGCGACGCCTGGACGGCGGCGCACGGCAGCGGCAACCGCCGGACCGCTGCGCCGGCCCACCCGTTCGGAGCCGGCGGCCCGGCGGAGTTTCGGGACTGGCTGCGGTCCCCGGCCTCCGCCCGCGAGTCGGCGGCCGGGGTGAACCGGCTGTGCACCGGGATCTGGTCGCACCGAACGGATCTCCAGGTCGCCTTTGCCCGACCGCTCGACGAGCATGCGGCGGCCTTCCGCGCCTGGTGCCGCCGGCACGGCACCGTCGAGGAAGGAATTCCCGAGTGGGCGCTGCCGGCCGAGCCGGAGCCGCCCCGGCCACCGGTCCGCGAGTTCGGCGTGAACCTGGCCGGAAACCTCACCGGTGAGCTGGGGATCGGCGAGATGGGCCGGATCGTGCACCGCACCCTGGCGCACGCCGGGGTCCCGATGGTGTCGGTGGTGGAGGAAGAGTCGCTGAGCTGCCGCACCGGAGTCCCCGCTCCGGCGGACACCGGCCAGCCCCGGTTCCCGGTCAGCATCCTCGCCGTCAACGCCGACTTCACCCAGCTGCTACTGGACGCCCATCCGGCGGCGGGCGCGGGACGGTACCGGATCGGGTTGTGGGCCTGGGAGCTCGCGGACTTTCCGGCGTGGCTGCACGACGGGTTCGCCCTGGTCGACGAGGTGTGGACGGTCAGCGAGTTCTGCCGCGAGGCCATCGCGGCGCACGCCCCGCCGGACATCGCGGTGAAACGGATCCCGGTGCCGGTGCCCGACCCCGGGACGAGCCCGATGCCGCAACGGCGGCCCGGCGACCCGGTCCGGTTCCTGTTCGCCTTCGACTTCAACAGCACGGCGGGCCGGAAGAACCCGCTCGGCCTGGTCGGGGCATTCCGGCACGCCTTCCCGGGCCGCACCGACGTGAGCCTCGTCATCAAGGCGACCAACGGCGACCTGCACGTCGGCGCCGCTGAACGGCTCCGCCAGGCCGTCGCGGACGACCCGCGGATCAGCCTGCTCGAGCGGTACCTCAGCGTCGCCGAACTCGACCAGCTCTACGCCGACAGCGACGCCTATGTGTCCCTGCACCGGAGTGAGGGCTTCGGACTCACCGTGGCCGAGGCGATGATCCGGGGACTTCCGGTGGCGGCGACCGGCTACTCCGGCACCGCCGAGTTCCTGGACGACACCGTGGGCTGGCCGGTCGGCTACCGGCTGGTCGAGGTCGGGCCGGGCTGGCATCCCTACCAGCCCGACGGCATCTGGGCCGAGCCGGACCTCGAACGGGCGGCCGCCGCCCTGCGCCAGATCGCCGACGACCCGGCCGAGGCCGCCCGGCGGGGCAAGGCCGCCCGCGAGCACCTGCTGCGCACCCGCTCGGTGTCGGCGGCGGCCGACTGGATGGTGTCCGAGCTGACGGCGGCGCACGAGACCTGGCTGCGCCGGCAGTCGGGACCGGCGCCGGTGCCGCTCGCCCGCCGGGCGCTGCTCCGGGCCGCTCGTGTGCTGGACCGGCTGCGAATCCGTGGTAGCTCACCCAGGCCTAATCCCGACCGGACATAATCGGATCCCTATGAGCACCGAGGCCCCGAAGCGGGAAGCCGGAGCGCGGACCTTCTCGTCGAGGACCGACCTGCCCGCGATCCATGAGGCCTGGCTGCCCCGCGAGCACTCGCTGCACCGACCCCGGCACGGCGGCCGGCAGCTCGTCTCGCTGATCTGTGCCGCCGTGTTCTTCGCCACGCCGCTGGTCGCGCTGACCCTCGGGGTGCGCCCGGCCGAGTTCGAGAACCGGCGGCTGATCCCGTTCCCCAGCCCGGGCGCCGGCTGGGACTTCCTCACCGGCCTCGACCCGTGGGCGAGCGATCACCTGGTGTTCCGGGACGCGGCGGTGCACGCCGCGGACGGGATCAGCCGCGGGCTGTTCGGTGAGCCGCCGCCGTTCGACCAGCACTCGCCGCGGACCGGACCGATCGGGGTGAACCCGCGGCCGGAGACCCCCGTCGACATCGCCGTGCCACCGGTCATCGAGGGCAAAGAGGGCTGGATGTACCTCGGTGACGATGTCGTGACCAGGTGCCGGCCGGCCAACTCGCTCGACTTCGTGATCGGCCAGCTGCGCCGGTTGCGGGACGGCGT
>NZ_DASTBH010000516.1:0-14053 GCF_035712165.1 Actinophytocola sp.
TACCACCAGAAGACCCTGGTGGCCCAGGTGGCCGACGCGGTGTTCAGCGGCTTCCCGATCGGGTTCTACTTCGTCACCGTGGTCACCGCGCTGATCCTGGTGCTGGCCGCGAACACCGCGTTCAACGGCTTTCCGGTGCTCGGCTCGATCCTGGCCCAGGACCGCTACCTGCCCCGCCAGCTGCACACCCGGGGCGACCGGCTGGCGTTCTCCAACGGGATCGTCGGCCTGGCCGCGTTCGCCATCATCCTGGTGATCGCCTTCGACGCCGAGGTGACTCGGCTGATCCAGCTCTACATCGTGGGCGTCTTCGTGTCCTTCACGATGAGCCAGACCGGCATGGTCCGGCACTGGAACCGGTTGCTGCGCACCGAGTCCGACCCAGCGGAGCGGCGCCGGATGCGGCGCTCGCAGGCGATCAACACGTTCGGCCTGATCCTGACCGCCAGCGTCCTGGTCGTGGTGCTGATCACCAAGTTCAGCCATGGCGCCTGGATCGCGATCGCCGCGATGGCGGCGCTCTACGTGTTGATGACCGCGATCCGCCGGCACTACGACCGGGTAAGCGCCGAGCTGCGGGCCTTCGACGAGGCCGGCCCGGTCGGCCCGCCGTCCCGCAACCACGCGATCGTGCTGGTGTCCAAACTGCACCAGCCGACCCGCCGGGCGCTGGCCTACGCCAAGGCGACCCGGCCCGACGTCCTGGAGGCGGTGACCGTCAACGTGGACGACACCGACACCAGGCGGCTGGTCGCCGAGTGGGAGAAGGAAGGCTTTTCCGTACCGCTCAAGGTGATCGAGTCGCCGTACCGGGAGATCACCAAGCCGGTGCTCGACTACGTGAAGCGGATGCGCACCGACAACCCGCGCGACGTGGTCACCGTGTTCATCCCGGAGTACGTGGTCGGCCGCTGGTGGGAGCAGTTCCTGCACAACCAGAGCGCGTTGCGGCTCAAGGGAAGGCTGCTGTTCCAGCCGGGCGTGATGGTGGTCAGCGTGCCGTGGCAGCTGGCGTCCTCGAACCGGGTGCGCCACCGCGCCGAGATGGCGCCCGGCGCGGTCCGCCGTGGACTGTTCACAAAGGACGGTCCGGGCGGGAACGGCAAGCGGTGACCGAGCCGGAGCTGGACTGGACCGGCCGGCGGTTCGAGGTGACGGTCGGGCCGGTCGCGCACGGCGGGCACTGCGTGGCCCGGGCGCAGGGCCGGGTGGTGTTCGTGCGGCACGCGCTGCCGGGTGAGCGGGTCACCGTCGAGGTGACCGAGGACCGCGGCGGCTCGTTCTGCCGGGGCGACGCGGTCGAGGTGCTGACCGCCGCGTCGGACCGGGTCGAGCCGCCCTGCCCGGTGGCGGTGCCCGGCGGCTGCGGCGGCTGCGACTGGCAGCACGCCTCGGGCGACCGGCAGCGGGAGCTGAAGGCCTTCGTGGTGGCCGAGCAGCTACGCCGGCTGGCCGGTCTGGACCGGCCGGTGACCGTCGAGGAACTGCCCGGCGGCCTGCTGCGCTGGCGGACCAGGGTGCGGCTGGCGGTCGGTCCGGACGGCCGGGTCGGGTTCCACGCGCACCGCAGCCACCGGGTGGTGCCGGTGGCCGACTGCCCGATCTCCGCGCCCGGCACGGCGGACCTGGTGGCCGACCGGACCTGGACGCCGGGCGCCGAGCTGGAGGTGGCCCTGGACGCCCAGGCCCACACGCACGTCAGTGAGGTGCGGGACCGGCGGGCCCGGCGGCTGGCCGGTTCCGGCACTGCCGTGGAGCGGGCGGCGCGCCGGGACTGGCGGGTGTCCGCGCACGGGTTCTGGCAGGTGCATCCGGATGCCGCCGACGTGCTGGCCGAGGTCGCAGGCGGCTGGGCGAACCTCGCGCCCGGCGCCGTCGCCTGGGATCTCTACGCCGGCGTCGGCCTGTTCGCGGCGGTGCTCGCCGGCCAGGTCGGTCCGACCGGGACGGTGCTGGCGGTGGAGTCGGTCGCCGCGGCCGCCGAGCAGGCCGCCGCCAACCTGGCCGACCTCCCCCAGGTGCAGGTCCGCGCCGCGCGGGTCGAGCACGCCGTCAGCGCCCCCGACCTCCCCGCCCCGGCCGTCGTCGTCCTGGACCCGCCCCGCAAGGGCGCCGGCCGCGCCGTCGTCTCCGCCATCGCCGCCCGCCACCCGGACCGGGTGATCTACATCGCCTGCGACCCCGCCGCCCTCGCCCGCGACATCGCCACCTTCGCCGGCCACGGCTACACCCTCACCGACCTCCGCGCCTTCGACGCCTTTCCGATGACCCACCACATCGAATGTGTGGCACTCCTCACCCCCATACACTGAGCGTGCTCTCTCCGGCACTGTCAGTGCCTACTGCCATCATCGCCGCCATGAGACACATGTGCGAAAAAGCAGGAGGTCCGGGCCGGTGTGGGAGACTGATCGCGACTGGCGTGAGCTAGGGAGGCCATCGTGGGGTTCGCGCTCACCGAGAATTCCGGCCCTTGCACGCACTCCGGCTACTGGACCATCCAGGACGTCGAGGCATTGCCCGATCACGGCAACCACGCCCGATACGAGATCCTCGCGCCGGGAGTGCTCACGGTGAGCCCCGCTCCGGCCCACCTGCATCAGCGCCTGTCACTGAACCTGGCGATGCGGCTCGTCCAGGCAGCCCCTCCGGAGCTTGAGGTCGTTGAGGCGGTCAACGTCGAGATTCCCGGCGGCATGTTGTGCCAGCCCGACATCGTGGTCATCGATCGGGCGTTTGCCGATGCGGCGCCGGTCGTCCGCTTTCCGCCGCATACGGTCCGGGCGGTGGTGGAGATCGTCTCGCCGAACTCGAAACCGCAGGATCGGCTTGTCAAGCCGCAGCTCTATGCGGCTGCGAAGATCCCGGTGTACTGGCGGGTCGAGATGGAGAAAGGCCCGCAGGTGATCGTCTCGGAGCTGCGGCGGGGCCGGTATGTGCAGGTCCTCACGGCCGTGGCGGGGGCGCGGGTGGAGGTCCCGGTGCCGTTTCGGGTCGAGCTGGATCCGGCGGAGCTGGTGGGGCGGGCGGGGCGGTAGGGGGCAGGCCGGCGCGCTGGCGGAGCCAGTCGGGGATGTGGTCGTCGGTGCGGGGGAAGAACCGGAGCTCGTCCTGGAAGCCGATGGGCGGGGGCAGGCGGCGCCACCGGGGTTCGCGGTCGGGCTCGAAGTCGCAGCTGAAGCTGCTCGGCGGGGCCAGCAGGTAGACGGCGGAGAGCCAGGTGCCGCGGCCGGGGCGGTACATCCCCCGGCGCAGGTGGCCCAGGCCGTCGACCACCTCGGCGGGCGGGCGCATCGGGTGGGCCACCCCGTCCGGGCCGGTGACGAACACGTCAACCTCGATGTGCCGGCCGGCCGAGCGGTACTCGGCGCGGACCTCCGTCCAGCCCGGCGGCGCGACCGACAGCAGTGCACGTCCTACCTGGCGGGTGAGGCGGTCCTGCTCCGCCTGCGCCATGATGGGCGGCGGCTCACTCACAGTGACGTCCCCCACTCCGAAGCCTCGGTTCCGGCCCGTTGACCTTACCGGTCCCGGGGAGCAGGTGTGGATCGCTCGTAGACTGGTCGAACGTCGTATTGCCGAAACGGGGTGGAGTGGTGACCCTGCTGGAGTCCGTGCATGGACCGGCCGATCTGAACACGCTGACGCACGAGGAGCTCACGCGGCTCGCCGCCGAGATCCGCCAGTTCCTGGTGGACAAGGTGACGGCGACCGGCGGGCACCTCGGCCCGAACCTGGGCGTGGTCGAGCTGACCATCGCGCTGCACCGGGTGTTCGACTCGCCGCGCGATCCGGTGATCTTCGACGTTGGCCACCAGAGCTACGTCCACAAGATCCTCACCGGGCGGCGCGCCGAGTTCGACCGGCTGCGCCAACAGGACGGTGTCTCGGGCTATCCCAGCCAGGCGGAGAGCGAGCACGACCTGGTGGAGAACAGCCACGCCTCGACCGCACTGTCCTACGCGGACGGGATGGCCAAGGCGTTCCAGCTGCGTGGCGAGGACCGGCACGTGGTCGCCGTGGTCGGCGACGGCGCGCTGACCGGCGGCATGTGCTGGGAGGCGCTGAACAACATCGCGGCCGGCCAGGACCGTCCGATGGTGATCGTGGTCAACGACAACGGCCGGTCCTACTCCCCGACCATCGGCGGCCTGGCCGAGCACCTGGCGACGCTGCGCACCAAGCCGGCCTACGAGAAGGCGCTCGAGGGCGGCAAGAAGATGCTGCAGGCCACCCCGGTGGTGGGCAAGCCCGCCTACACCGCGCTGCACGCGGTCAAGAAGGCCCTCAAGGACGCGCTGTCCCCGCAGATGATGTTCGAGGACCTGGGGCTGAAGTACCTGGGTCCGGTGGACGGGCACGACTTCGCCGCGCTGGAGGGGGCGCTGCGCCGGGCCAAGGCGTTCGGCGGACCGGTGGTGGTGCACACGGTGACGTGCAAGGGACGCGGGTTCCCGCTGGCCGAGAACGACGAGATCGACCAGATGCACCAGACCGACCCGATCGACCCGCTCACCGGCCGGCCCACCAACGCCCGGAGCGAGACGTGGACCCACGTCTTCGCCAAGGAACTGGCCGCGATCGGCGCCGAGCGTCCGGACGTCGTGGCGATCACCGCGGCGATGCTGCGCTCCACCGGTCTCGGCCCGTTCGCCGAGGCGCATCCGGACCGCTGCTTCGACGTCGGGATCGCCGAGCAGCACGCGGTCACCTCGGCCGCCGGCATGGCGATGGCCGGGCTGCACCCGGTGGTGGCGATCTACTCGACCTTCCTCAACCGGGCGTTCGACCAGGTGCTGATGGACGTCGCGCTGCACCGCCTGCCGGTCACCTTCGTGCTCGACCGGGCCGGGATCACCGGTCCGGACGGGGCCAGCCACCACGGCATGTGGGACCTGTCGATCCTCGGCGTGGTGCCGGGCATCCGGGTCGCCGCGCCGCGCGACGCCGGCACGCTGGCCGTCGAGTTGCGGGAGGCGGTCGCGGTCACCGACGCGCCGACCGTGCTGCGCTTCCCGAAGGCGTCGGTCGGCGGCGAGGTGCCGGCGATCGACCGCAACGGCCCGGTCGACGTGCTGCGGGTGCCCGGGCCCGGGGAGAGCAACGACGTGCTGCTGGTCACCGTCGGGGCGTTCGCGGAACTGGGCCTGGCCGCCGCCTCGCGGCTGGCCGACCAGGGCATCGGGGTCACCGTGGTCGATCCGCGCTGGATCTTCCCGGTGCCCGGCGAGCTGGCCGCCATGGCGGCCGCACACCGGCTGGTGGTCACGGTCGAGGACAGCGGCCGGCACGGCGGGTTCGGCTCGGCGCTGGCCACCGTGCTGCGGGACGCCGAGGTGACCGTTCCGCTGCGCGATCTGGGTGTTCCCAACGAGTTCCACCACCAGGGCACCCGCTCGGAGGTGTTCGTCCGGCTCGGGCTGACCGCACAGAACGTGGCCCGGCGGGTCACCGAATGGGTCGCCGACCTGCTCGGTGATCCGGCGACGAGCGTGCCGGCGGACGCCGAACGCGAGAAACGGTGACAGTGTGCGGATTCTGATCGTCGAGGACGAGCAGGCCTTGGCCGAGGCCGTGGCGCGCGGGTTGCGCCGCGAGGGCATGGCGGTCGACATCGCGCTCACCGGGGACGACGGTCACGAGAAGGCGTCCATCACCCGCTACGACGTGGTCGTGCTGGACCGGGACCTGCCGGGCATGTCCGGCGACGAGCTGTGCCGGGAGATCGTGCGGTCCGGGCAGCTCACCCGGGTGATCATGCTCACCGCCAGCGGCGCGGTGGAGGAGCGGGTCGAGGGGCTGTCCCTCGGCGCCGACGACTACCTGGCCAAGCCGTTCGCCTTCCCCGAGCTGGTGGCCCGGGTGCGGGCGCTGGCCCGGCGGGCCACCCCGGTGACGCCGCCGATCCTGCGTGCCGGGGACGTGGAGCTGGACCCGGCGCGGCGCACGGTGACTCGCGCCGGCCGGCCGGTCGAGCTGACCCGCAAGGAGTTCGGCGTGCTCGAGGTGCTGCTGGCCGCGGCCGGATCCGTGGTGAGCAGCGAGGAACTGCTCGAGCGGGTGTGGGACGAGAACGCCGACCCGTTCACCACCACCGTGCGGGTGACGGTCATGACGTTGCGCAAGAAGCTGGGGGAGCCGGGCATCATCGACACCGTGGTGGGTTCGGGCTACCGCGTGCCGGTGGCGAGCCGGCCAGACGGTGGCTGACCGGACCAGACGCCGGGGCCCGGGGCTGCGCGGCCGGATCACGCTGCTGGCCACCGCGCTGGTGGCGGTCGCCAGCGCCGTGCTGCTGTGGCTGGGCTGGACGCTGGCCGGGGAGATGGCGGCATCCGTGCCGTCGCTGCCGGAGGGCGGCACGATCATCGTCAACGGGGCGCCGGTGGAGGTCGGCCGGCTGGCCGAGGCGCTGCGCGACGACGTCCGGGACCGGGTGCTGACCGCCGGTTCGATCGCGTTCGTCAGCGTGGTGCTGGCCACGGCGCTGCTGGCCTGGACGATCACCGGCCGGGTCCTGCAGCCGCTGCGGGACGTGACGGCCACCGCGCAGCGGCTGTCGGTGGAGTCGCTCGGGGAGCGGATCGCGCACCGCGGGCCGCGCGACGAGGTAGCCGAGCTGGCCGAGACGTTCGACGCGATGCTGGACCGGCTGCAGGCGGCGTTCGCCGGGCAGCGGCATTTCGTCGCCAACGCCAGCCACGAGCTGCGCACCCCGCTGTCGGTGATCCGGGCCGAGCTGGACGTCACGCTGGCCGACCCGAACGCCGACGCGGCCGAGCTGCGCCGGATGGCCGAGGTGGTGCGGGCGGCGACGCTGCGGGCCGGCCAGCTGGTCGAGGCCCTGCTGGTGCTGGCCCGCGCCGACGGGCAGGGGCTGGCCGTCGCCGAGCCGGTCGACCTGGCCACGGCGGTCGGTTCGGCCTGGCGCGCGGTGGCGGGCGACGCGCAGGCCCGGCACATCAGCGCCTCGTTCGTCGGCGACTCGGCGCCCACGGTCGGCGACCCGGCGCTGCTCGAGCGGGTGGCCGGGAACCTGCTGGAGAACGCCGTGCGGCACAACGTGGACGGCGGCTGGATCGAGGTCCGGGTGGAGCGTGGGCCGGGAACCTCGTGCCTGCAGGTGCGCTCGTCGGGCGCGCAGGTCGACCCGGACCGGGTGGGGGAGCTGTTCGAGCCGTTCCGCCGGGGTGGGGTGGACCGCACCGCCCAGTCCGGCACCGGGCTCGGCCTGTCCATCGTGCGGGCCGTGGTGCTGGCCCATCACGGCCAGGTGTCGGCCGACGCGGTGCCGGGCGGCGGGCTGTCGGTCACCGTCCGGTTGCCGCAGTAGCAGTGCCGCCTCTCCGGGATTTTTGTGCGGTCGTTGCGTTTCGGCGGATGGTGCGGGGATCGGGTGGATGGTGGCTGGGTGCGGTGCCGCCTCTCCGGGATTTTGTGCGGTCGTTGCGTTCCGGCGGATGGTGCGGGGATCGGGTGGATGGTGGCTGGGTGCCGTCACGGTCCCCTGAGGTAGCTGTTGGTCTGTCATCGTGCGGTTGCCGCGGTAGCCGTGAGGCCCAGGCGCTCGGCGAGGTCGATCGCGTTGTGGGGGGCGTGGGCGTGGATGTCGTTGTCGAAGTAGACGTAGGCGTCCCCGGCGGCCCTGGTCAGCTGGCGGACCCGGTCGGCCCAGCGGTCCAGCGCGGCCGGTGAGTAGTCGCTGGCGTAGAGCTCCTCGTCGCCGTGCAGGCGGATGTAGGCGAAGTCCGCGGTCACGTCCTCCAGGTACGGGAACTTCCCGGCGGTGTCGGCGACCACCAGGGCGATCCGGTGCTCGCGCAGCAGGTCGAGGAAGGACGGATCGGTGAAGCCGGGGTGGCGCACCTCCAGCGCGTGCCGCAGCGGGCGGTTGGCGTCGGTGCTGGTCCAGGCCCGGCCGTCCAGTCGGTGGTCGTGCCGGGCGGCCAGGGCGGCGGCCGCGGCGGTGTCGCGCGGCAGCAGGTCGAAGAACGCGGCCAGCAGGTCGGGGTCGTAGCGCAGGCTGGCCGGCAGCTGCCAGAGGATCGGGCCGAGCTTGGCTCCGAGAGCCAGCGGGCCGGAGGCGAAGAAGTTGGCCAGCGGCGTCTGCACGTCGCGCAGCCGCTTCATGTGGGTGATGAACCGGCCGCCCTTGACCGCGAACACGAAGTCCTCGGGGGTCTGCGCGGCCCAGGCCTGGTAGCTGGCCGGACGCTGCAACGAGTAGAACGAGCCGTTGATCTCGACCGAGTTGAGCCGCTCGGCGAGGTACTCCAGCTCGCGCCGGTGCGGCAGGCCCTTCGGGTAGAACGGCCCGCGCCACGGCGGATAGAGCCACCCCGACGTGCCGACCCGGATCATGGCGGCAGGGTGCCACCGGGGTGGCCCGACTAAACGGCGACCGAGCGCAGGGCCTGGCTGAGCGCCTCGGCGGTGAGCGTGACCTGCCAGTTTCGGGCGCCGCCCGCGCGCAGCACCTCGGCCACGGCCGCGGCGTCGGGCTGGGCCGGGGGCTCCCAGCAGGTGCGCCGCACCAGGTCGGGTTGCAGCAGGTTCTCCACCGGAAGGCGGTTGGCCTCGGCGATGGCGGTGAGCGCGGCCCGGGCGGCGACCAGCCGGGCGGCGGCCGCCGGGTCCTTGTCCGCCCACCGGTTGGGTGGCGGTGGACCGTCGTTGGGCGGCGAGGGATCGGGCAGGTCGCGGCGGCCCAGCGCGGCCGCGTTCCGCAGCGCGCGCATCCAGGTGTCGGCGAGCCGGCGCTGCGCGCGGCCGCGGAACACCGGGAGCTCAAGGAGCCCGGCCTCGTCGGCGGGCGCGGTCACGGCGGCGTGCACGATCGCGCTGTCCGGCAGGATCCGGCCGGGGGCGATGTCCCGTTGCCGGGCCAGGCCGTCCCGGGCCTCCCACAGCGAGCGGACCGCGGCCAACCCGCGCGGGGTGCGGACCCGGTGGATGCCCGACGTGCGCCGCCACGGCTCGGCTCGCGGTTGCGGAGGCGGCGCGGTGCGCAGCGCCTCGAACTCCTCCAGGGCCCAGTCCAGCTTGCCCTGCGCGGTCAGCTCGGCCTCGAGCGCGTCGCGCAGCGGCACCAGCAGCTCGACGTCGAGAGCGGCGTAGTTGAGCCAGTCGCGCGGCAGCGGCCGGGTGGACCAGTCGGCGGCGCCGTGGCCCTTCTCCAGCCGGTAGCCCAGCAACAATTCGACCAGCGTGCCGAGCGCGACCCGCTCGAAACCGGCCAGCCGGCCGGCGAGCTCGGTGTCGAACAGCCGGTCCGGCCGCAGGTTCAGCTCCGCGAGACAGGGCAGATCCTGGGACGCGGCGTGCAGCACCCACTCGGCGCCCCGCAGCGCTGAGATGAGCGGTTCGAGGTGGTCGTCGAGCCCGATCGGATCCACCAGCACCGTGCCGACACCCTCGCGACGCACCTGCACCAGATAGGCGCGCTGCGAGTACCGGTAGCCGGACGCCCGCTCGGTGTCGACCGCGATCGGTCCCTGGCCCGCGCCGATCGCGGCCGACACGTCGGCAAGCACTCGCGGGTCCGTCACCACCTCCGGCGTCCCACCGGAAGGTTCGGTCAGCAGCACGGGATCGGATCGCGCCAGGTCGGCGTCCTCGGTCCCTGATGTGCCCACGACGGATCACCCTACGGGACGAGCTCCCGGCAGGTGGTGCGGACCAGCAGATCTTGACTTGTGGGTTCCCGCGAAGATCCGCCGGAGATCAGCGGATCACGCCGGCCCGCATGGCCAGCGCGACCATCTGTGCCCGGTCGCCGGTACCCAACTTGCGCCCGATCCTGGAGAGATGGCTCTTCACGGTCAGGGCGGACAGGTTCAGGCCCTCACCGATCTCCTTGTTGGACTGGCCATCGGCAACGAGCTGGAGAACCTCGACCTCCCGGGCGGAAAGCTCCCGGGGCGTGTTGTCGGTGCCCGGAACCCGGGTGCCGGTCGCGAGGATCGGAGCCACGCTCGGGTCGGCGTACACGCCGCCTTCGAGCACGCGCCGAACTCCGTCGGTCACCACCATCGGCGACGCGGACTTCAGCAGGTAGGCCTGTGCGCCTGCCTGGAAGGCCGACCGGACGGCATACGGGTCGTCGGACGAGGCCAGCACCACGATCCGCGGCCAGCCATGGCTGCGGAGCTCGGTGACCAGCTCGATACCACTGCCGTCGGGCAGTCCGAGGTCGAGGATCGCGAGGTCGCACGGGCCGGTGGCCAATGCTCGCGCTCTTGCCTCGGCCACCGTGGCAGCCTCATGGACCGTGCCCGCACCCATCTGGGTGAGCCGGGCAGCTATCGCCTCCCTCAGCAACGGATGGTCATCGACCACTAGTACCGAAAACAGCTCTTCCCGCGGGTGCGGGACCATGTTCGCCGGCAGTACGCCGGCTGGCGTGGTTCGAACGGCCTGACCTAAGCCGACGGCAGCCACGTCACTACCTCCCTGGAGTCGGTCGTGCCCCCCGACCGGCACCGGGACTTTCGGCCAAACAGCCGCGCCGCCATTGGACCGAAAGTGGTGTCGACGAAGGCAGCCTAGCCGCCCAAGCGGGTTAAGGACATGATCAAATGGTGATATATCCGATCGAGTTGTCACCCGGCCGTGTACGTGTCACACGATCGGACCAACCCGGCGCGGTCACGTAACGGATGTACGGAGACGCTCGATGAAACGGAGTCACTCTCGTGGAAAGCGCTGAGTTCGAGCGGGCCAGCACGTTGTTGCGGGCCGCACCGGTCGTCGATGGGCATAACGACCTGGCCTGGGCGCTGCGCAACCGGCTCGGCCCGGACGCGCGCACCGTGGTCGCCGGAATCGACCTCACCGCACCCCAACCCGAACTGCACACCGATCTCGGCCGGCTGCGCGCCGGGGGCGTCGGGGCCCAGTTCTGGTCGGTCTACGTGCCCTGCGAGCTGGCCGGACACGCCGCCGTCACCGCCGTGCTGGAGCAGATCGAGATCGTCTACGCGCTCGTCGACCGCTACCCGGAGCAGCTGCGGATCGCCCGGACGGCGGACGAGGTCGAGGCCGCGATCGCCGCCGGACGGGTGGCCTCGCTGATCGGAGCGGAGGGCGGCCATTCGATCGCCGGATCGCTCGGCGTGCTGCGCGCACTGCACCGGTTGGGCGTGCGGTACATGACGCTGACCCACAACAAGAACGTGCCGTGGGCCGACTCCGCAACCGACGAACCGGCGGCGGGCGGGCTGACCGGGTTCGGCCGGGCCGTGGTGGCCGAGATGAACCGGCTCGGCATGCTCGTCGACCTGTCCCACGTCGCGCCGGCCACCATGCGCGACGCCCTGGACACCAGCTCCGCGCCGGTGATCTTCAGCCATTCCTCCTGCCGGGCCGTGCACGACCACCCGCGCAACGTGCCGGACGACGTGCTGTCCCGGCTGGCGGACAACGGCGGGGTGTGCATGGTGACGTTCGTGCCGAAGTTCGTCTCGGCGCAGTCGCCGGCCACCGTCGCCGACGTGGTGGCGCACGTCGAGCACGCCCGGGAGGTCGCCGGCATCGACCACATCGGGCTGGGCGGGGACTACGACGGCGTCGGCGAGCTGCCCAACGGGCTGGAGGACGTCAGCCGCTACCCGGTGCTGTTCGAGGCGCTGCTGGACCGGGGCTGGACCGACGAGGAATGTGCCAAGCTGGCCGGCCGCAACATACTCCGCGTGTTGCGGGCGGCTGAGCGATCCGCCGCATAACTGGCAAAAGGTAACTCAGCCGCGGCGCTGTCCGAACGCCGCCACCCCCACCGGCGGCAGGCCGACGACGCTCGCCATCAGGTCGCAGAACGCCTCGCCGTGCGGGGTCAGCTCGGCCGTGTGCGGGGTCCAGGACGCGCGCAGCTCGAGATCGTCGGTGCGGGCCGGGCCGGCGATCTCGCCGAACCGGGCCGAGGACGTGTCGGTGACCGTGCCGCCCAGCGCGCCGTAGTCCGCCCCGCACGCCGCGAGCGCGTCGGTGAGCCAGGACCAGGTCACCTCCGGCAGCAACGGGTCGGCGGCGAGCTCGGCGTCCAGTTCGGCCCGCACGTAGGCGACCACCCGCAGCGTGCCGCCCCAGGCCTCCTCGCCGTCCGGGTCGCAGAGCAGCACCAGACGCCCGGTGGCCATGATCCCGGCCGGGCCGTCCACCTCGGCGGTGAACGCACACGCCCAGGGCGCGAGCCGTTGCGGCGCCCGGACCTCCTCGATCCGCATCTCAGGGCGGGGTCGCAGCGAACGCAACGCCGCGACCGCCTGCGTGAACAGCTCCGGAGCCGCCGACGTACCGGTCACGACTGGTAACTGTAGGTCCACCCGAGTCGGTGAGCGGTAACGGCGCGCCGGATGTTGGCGTGGCACGATGTGTGTCGCCATGACCCACGCAACTGATTCCGGCGCCGTCATCGCGCGCCGCGCCCTGCCCGGCGCCCCACTGCTGGTCGCCGCGGGCGGCGCCCGTCCCGATCGCGTCCCGGTGTGGTTCATGCGCCAGGCCGGCCGGTCGCTGCCCGAGTACCGCCGGTTGCGGGCCAGTTCCTCGATGCTCAGCGCGTGCTTCGACCCGGCCCTGGTCTGCGAGATCACCATGCAGCCGGTGCGCCGGCACGGGGTGGACGCGGCGATCCTGTTCAGCGACATCGTGGTGCCGCTCTACGCCGCCGGGGTCAGCCTGGACATCGTGCCGGGCACCGGCCCGGTGGTGGCGAGCCCGGTGCGCGCGGCCACCGACGTGGCGAACCTGCCCGAGTTGGCGGCCGGCGCGGTGCGCCCGGTCGCCGACGCGATCGGGTTGCTGCTGCCCGAACTGGGTGAGGTCCCGCTGATCGGTTTCGCGGGCGCGCCGTTCACCCTTGCCTCGTACCTGATCGAGGGCGGCCCGAGCCGGCATCACGAACGCACCAAGGCGTTGATGCACTCCGACCCGCGGACCTGGCACGCGCTGCTGGACCGGCTGGCCGACCTGACCCGGACGTTCCTCCAGGCGCAGATCGCCGCCGGCGTGGACGCGGTGCAGCTGTTCGACTCCTGGGCCGGCGCACTGTCCGAACGCGACTATCGGGAGCTGGTGGCGCCGCACTCGGCCAAGGTGCTCGCCGGGCTCGGCGTGCCGCGCATCCACTTCGGTGTCGGGACCGGCGAGCTGCTCGGCGCGATGCGCACGGCGGGCGCGGACGTGGTCGGCGTCGACTGGCGGGTGCCGCTGGACGAGGCGGTGCGCCGGCTTTCGGCCGCGCTGCCGGACGGCCCGGCCCCGGTGGTGCAGGGCAACCTCGACCCGGCGATCCTGCTGGCCGACTTCGCGGTGGTGGAGCGGGAGGTGCGGCGCATCGTCGCCGAGGGACGCGCGGCCGGCGGGCACATCTTCAACCTCGGCCACGGCGTGCTGCCGGACACCGACCCCGACGTGATCACCCGGGTGGTCGAGCTGGTGCACGGCCTGGAGCCATGACCTCCGTGCGCGCCGCCGTCGTCGGCGGCGGGATCTCCGGTCTGGTCGCGGCGTACCGGTTGCGCCGGCTGCTCGGCCCGGCCGCCCGGATCACGCTGATCGAGCAGACCGACCGGCTGGGCGGCAAGCTGCGCACCGTCGAGCTGGCCGGGACCCGCTACGACGTCGGCGCCGAGGCGTTCCTCAACCGGCGGCCGGAGGCCGTCGCGCTGGCCACCGAACTGGGTCTGGCCGGCGACCTGGTGCATCCGTCGGGGGCGCGGTCGACCGTGCGGGCCGGTGGCGTGACCCGGCCCATCCCGCCGCGCACGGTGATGGGCGTGCCCGAGGGGCCGGAGCCGGTGCGCGCGCTGCTCTCCCCGGACGGGCTGCGCGCGGTGGCCGCCGAACCCACGCTGCCGCCGGTCCGGCTGGACGGCGCGGACGCCGGGCTGGGTGCGCTGCTGCGCGGGCGGTTCGGCGCCGAGCTGGTGGACCGGCTGGTGGACCCGCTGCTCGGCGGGGTCTACGCCGGCACGGTCGACGGGCTCGGCCTGCGGGCGACGTTGCCGGCGCTGGCCGGCGCGCTGGACGCCGGCGCCACCTCGCTCACCCAGGC
>NZ_DASTBH010000517.1:0-3119 GCF_035712165.1 Actinophytocola sp.
CGTCGAGGTGTCCGGTCATGCCGCTGGCCTGTTCCCACAAACCCCACGCCAACGCCGTCCCCGGCAGACCCCGCGCCCGCCGCCGCTGCACCAACCCGTCCAACGCCGCATTCGCCGCCGCATAGTTACCCTGCCCCGGCGAACCCAGAATCCCCGCAGCCGACGAGAACACCACGAACATCGACAGATCCATACCCCGGGTCAACTCATCCAGATTGACCGCCGCATCCACCTTCGGCCGCAACACGCTGTCCAACCGCTCCGGCGTCAACGACTCCACCGTCGCGTCGTCCAACACCCCAGCCGCATGCACCACACCGGACAACGACAACCCAGCCAACAACTGCGCCAACGCAGCCCGATCCGCCACATCACACGCAGCCACCCGCACCCGCGCACCCAACGCGGCCAACTCATCACGCAACTCCACGGCACCCTCAGCGGCCAGACCACGACGACTGGTCAACACCAACTCCCGCACCCCGTGCTCGGCCACCAGATGCCGCGCCAACAACCCACCCAGCACACCCGTCCCACCCGTGACCAACACCGCACCACCACCAAGCGGACGCGGCATCCGCAACACGATCTTGCCCACCTGCCGGGCCTGACTCAGACACCGAAACGCCTCCACCGCCCGGGTGATATGCCACGTGGAGATCGGCGGTGGCGCGAACACGTTGGTGTCCAACAGCTCCACCAGCTCGTCGAGCAGTTCGCCGAGTCGCTGCGGGCCGGACGCGATCAGATCGAAGGCCTCGTAGCGCACCCCGGGGTGGCTCTGCGCGACCTGTTCGGGGTCGCGGATGTCGGTCTTGCCGATCTCGACGAACCGGCCGCCGCGCGGCATCAACCGCAGCGATGCGTCGACGAACTCACCGGACAGGCTGTTGAGCACCACGTCCACACCGCGACCGCCGGTCGCCGCCAGGAACCGCTGCTCGAACTCCACGGTCCGCGACGAGGCGATGTGATCATCGTCCAAACCCAACGCCCGCAACGTGTCCCACTTACCGGCACTGGCCGTGCCGAACACCTCCGCACCCAGATACCGAGCCAACTGCACCGCCGCGATCCCCACCCCACCAGCAGCCGCATGCACCAGCACCCGGTCACCCGGGCCCACCCCGGCCAGGTGGCGCAGGCCCTCGTACGCGGTGAGATGCGTGATCGGCACCGCCGCGGCGTGCTCGAACGACCAGCCGTCCGGCATCCGCCGCAGCACCCGGTGGTCGGTCACGGCCACCGGTCCGAACGAGCCGGCGATGAGACCGAAGACCTGGTCGCCGGGTTCGAGATCCGCCACGCCCGGGCCGACCTCCAGCACCTCGCCCGCGCCCTCCCCCAACTGCACCTCGGGACCTTCGATCACGCCGAGGGCGATCAGCGGATCCCGGAAGTTCAACCCGGCGGCCCGGACCCGGACCCGGACCTCGCCGGCCGCCAACGGTTCGAGCACCTGCGGGCAGGCGACCAGCTCGATCCGGTCCAGGGTGCCCTTGTCACGGCTGTCCAGCCGCCAGGCCGGTTGGCCGGCCGGGGGGATCAGCACGTCGTCGGACCCGGCCCGGGTGAGCCGGGGCACCAGCACCTGCCCGGCCCGCACGGCGACCTGCGGCTCGCCGCCCAGCCCGGCCTGGTATCCGGCCGGATCGTCCGCAGTGTCGATGTCACGGTCCACCAGAACGAACCGGTCCGGGTGCTCACTCTGGGCTGTGCGGACCAGGCCCCAGACGGCGGCGTGGGCGGGATCGGTGTCGTCGTCGGGGTTGGTGGCCACGGCGTCGCGGGTGATCACGGCCAGCCGGGCGGAGCCGAGTTGGTCGGTGGCCAGCCAGGTCTGGATCAGGTCCAGCGCCTGCCCGGTCAGGTCGCGCACCGCCGGGCCGCTGGGCAGCGGATGCACCACCAGGTCCGGGATCTCCCCGGACTCGATCAGGGCGGTCAGGTCCGGGGTGTCCGCGCCGATCACCACGCACCGGCCGGGATCGGCCGTCTCGCCGGCGGTGCTCGGCGTCCAGTGCACGGTGAACAGCGACTGCCCGGCGGCGGCCGTCGCGCGGAGCGCGTTCGGGTTGAGCGGACGTGTGTTCAGCGCGCCGATGGTGGCCACCGGTGCGCCCGCGGTGTCCGCGATCCGCACCGACACGGAGTCCTCGCCGGCCGGCGTCAGCCGAACCCGTACCGAGGTGGCGCCGGTGGCGTGCACGGTGACGCCGGTCCAGCTGAACGGCAACCGCACGTTCAGGTCGGTGCGGTCGGCGGCGAGCAGCGCGTGCAGCGCGGTGTCGAGCAGGGCCGGGTGCAGTGCGAACCGCCCGCCGTCACCGGCGATGCTCTCCGGCAGGGCGGCCTCGGCCAGGATGTCCGGGCCGTGCCGCCACACCCGGCGCAGCCCCTGGAACGCAGGCCCGTAACCGAATCCGGCCTCGGCCAGGTCCGGGTAGAGGCCGTCGAGTTCGACCGGCTCGGCGCCGGCCGGCGGCCACGTCCCCCACGGCTCGGGTGTTGCGGCTGCGGGGGCGAGCGTGCCGGTGGCGTGCCGGGTCCAGGCGGTGTCGGCCGGCGCGTCCTGGTCGCGGCTGTAGATGCTGACCGGTCGCCGCTCGTCGTCCTGCGCGCCGCCGACGACGACCTGCACGTGCAGCCCGCCCCGTTCGGACAGCAGCATCGGCGCGGCGAGGGTCAGTTCCTCCAGCAGGTCGCAGCCGACCCGCTCGCCGGCCTGCACGGCCAGTTCCACCAATGCGGTGCCGGGCACCAGAACGGTGCCGTTGACGGCGTGATCGGCAAGCCATGCCTGGGTTCCGAGCGCGACGCGCCCGGTGAGCACGACGCCGCCGGTGTCCGGAAGGTCGAGCACCGCGCCCAGCAACGGGTGCTTGACGGCGCCCTGTCCCAGGCCGGCCGCGTCGCCCGCGCCCTCACTGATCAGCCAGTACGGCTCGTGCTGGAAGGCGTAGGTGGGCAGGTCCACCCGACCGGCGCCGGCGAACATGCCGGCCCAGTCCACCGCGACGCCGTGGCACCAGGCCTGGCCGACCGAGGCGATCATCCGGTCCAATCCGCCGTCGTCGCGGCGCAGCGTGCCCACCACCGAGGCGTCCACCCCGGCGTGC
>NZ_DASTBH010000518.1:0-7743 GCF_035712165.1 Actinophytocola sp.
TCGGCGAGGCCGGCCAGCAGGGCCGGGAACGCGGTGTCGCCCTCGCCGACGACGGCGTAGTCGACGCAGTCCACCGACCGCACCAGCTCCAGCCCCATCTCACCGTCGAAGTTGGCCCCGCCGAACACCGTCACCAGCTCCGGGAACCGCCGCTTGAGCCGGCGGGCCAGCGCGAACGAGGCGGTGTTCTGCTGGAAGGTCGAACTGAACCCGACGACTTTCACCTCGTGCCAAGGAAAACCGTCTACCAGCGCATCGAGGTAGGCCGGCACGTCGTGCTCCCGGGTGGCCAGCAGCCGGTCCCGCACCCCGGCCGGGCCGGCCAGCTCCGCCAGCTCGTCGGCGAACTCGGTGAGCAGCGCCCCGTGCGGATCCGGGGCAGCGTCGCCGAACGCCTCGACCGCGAACAGCCAGTCGCCGACGAGCCGGCCACGCTGCTCGGCCAGCAACCGGTAGTAGTCCACCCCGACCCGGGCCGCGAAGTCGAGGTTGGCGTGCAGGGTCCGCACCGGGAAGCCGTGTGCGGACCCGATCGCCTTGAGCAGGCCCAGCTGGATGGACGGGCGGTCGGCGTGCATGAACGGCATGGACACCACCACGACCGGCCAGTCCGCCGCGGTCATCTGGTGATCATCGCGGTGATCGCCGACCCGCTGGGGTGACTCTTGCTGATCCCGAGCGGGTGGTACGGCCCGGGCGCGGCCGCGTAGGCCACGAGCAGACCGGCCTGGGCCGGGGTGAACGCGCTGGCGACGGCGCCCGCCAGGGACGGCCCGGCCGACTCGGCCGCCTCGTCCGGCTCGCCGTCGACCACGTCGCCGGCGAGCTTGATCATCGCATTCAGCACCTTCCGCTGGTCGTCGCTGAGCTGCAGATCGGTCAGCTTGGTCTTGAGGTCCCGCAGCTCGTCCTCAGTGATCGAGAACCCATCCATCTTGTTGTCTCCCTTCGATTCCCTGTGGTTCAGTCCGGACCGGCGTCGAGCCGGACGCGGACGGCGCCGGCCTCGGGAAGGCCGAGCTGGTCGTAGATGTCGAAACCGGCGCGCAGCGCGGCCCGGGCCGCGGCGGCGTCACCGGCCCGGTGGTACGCCTCGCCGAGCGAGACCAGGCCCATCGCCTCGTTGACCCGGTACCCGGACTCGCGGAACGCCTCGACCGCGGCGCGGTAGCAGGCGATCGCCTGGGTGAGATCGCCGCGCTGCTCGTGGGCGTACCCGATGCTGTGCCAGGTCTGGCCGGCGCCGAGCCGGTCGCCGAGCTCGATCTGCAGGTCGAGCGCGCGCTGGCAGTACTCGATGGCGGTGGTGTGCTCGCCGAGCAGCGCATGGAACCAGCCGACCGCGTTGAGGCAGCGGGCCTGGCCGGCCCGGTGCTCGGCCGACCGGAACAGCTCCAGGGCGCGTTCGGTGTGCGCGAGCGCCTCGGCGATCCGGTCCTGCCGCTCCAGCATCCAGGACAGGTAGAACTCGACGTAGGCCTCGCCGAGCAGGTCGCCCCCGGCGGCATACAGCTCCCGCGCCGTCTCCAGGTACCGCCGGGCGTCCTCGTGCTTGTCGAGCCAGACATGGGTGGCGCCCAGGTAGCAGTGGGCGAAGGCCTCCTTGGACCGGTCGCCCAGGCGCTGCGCGGCGGCCAGTGCCGCCCCGAGCACATCCAGCTCGTCGAACCAATGTCCTTGGTGGGCAAGGAAACCCCGGATCGACCAGACCAGCTCCCAGACCTCGGTGTCGAACTCGGGGTCCTGGTGGACGGCCAGCAGCAGGACCCGGTGCTCGGCCTCGAACCAGGCGAACGCCCGGGTCCGGTCGGTCAACCGCTCCGGACTGACCCCGGACGGCACCCCGGTCAGCTCCGGCACGCGGTCCCGCTGCGGCTCGATCAGCCCGTCGGCATGGAAGGCGGTGTGCGTGTAATGGCCGAGGACGCGCCGGGTGACCGCCGCCCGGTCGGCCGCGGTGTCCAGCGTGTAGGCCTGCTCCGCCGCGTAGGCGCGGAGCAGGTCGTGGCAGCTGTACCGGCCGGGACTGTGCTCGGCGATCAGGTGCGCCCGGGCGAGCTCGGCCAGCAGCGGTCGCACCTGACCCATCGGCAGGCCGGCCAGGCTCGCCGCCGCCCGGGTGCCCAGGTCCGGTCCGGGATGCAGCCCGATCAGCCGGAACAGCCGGGCACCCGCCGCGCTGAGCTGCAGGTACGACCAGGAGAACACGGCGCGTGGATCCGTGGCCGGGTCGGCGCCGGCGAACTCGTCCAGCCCGCCGCTCGCTTCCCGCAGCTCCCCGGCCAGCGCCGCGAGGCCGAACGTCGGGTGCGTGGCGGCCCGCGCGGCGACCACCGCGAGCGCCAGCGGCAGCCCCGCGCACAACCGCACGATCTCGTCCACCGCCCCGGGTTCGTTCGCCATGCGGCCCACCCCGATCCGCCGGCCGACCAGCTCGCGGGCCGCGCCCCGGTCGAACAGGCCCAGCGTCACCGGGCGCGCGCCGGCGGCGACCAGGCCGGCGAGCTGGTCGCGGCTGGTGACCAGGGCCAGGCACCCGGGCGCGGCCGGCAGCAACGGGCGCACCTGCTCGGCGTCGTGCGCGTTGTCGAGCACCACCAGCACCTTCCGGTCGGCCAGCAGGCTGCGGTACAGCCCGACCTGCGCCTCGAAACCGGCCGGAATCCGCTGCGGCGGCAGCTCGAACGCGTCCAGAAACGTGCGCACCGCCTCGGCCGGCGCGACCGGCGAACCGGTCGGACCGAACCCGCGCAGGTTGACGTAGAGCTGGCCGTCGGGAAAGCGGTGTCGGACCCGGTGCGCCCAATGCACCGCCAGCGTGGTCTTTCCGACTCCGGCCGTTCCGGAAAGCACGACCGTCCGTGCCGCGGTCCGGTCGTCGCGCACCATCTCGTCCAGCCACCGCAATTCGATTTCGCGGGCGGCGAATCCCTCGACATCCGGCGGCAGCTGCGCCGGGACCGCCCGGGAAATCCCCCTGTCGGGGGAGGCCAGCTCACCCCGCAAGATCGCGCCGTGCAGGGCCTGCAGCTCCGGACCCGGGTCGGCGCCGAGCTCGTCGGCCAGCCGCGCCCGCACCACGGCGAACCGCTCGATCGCCTCGGCGTCCCGGCCGGCCGCGTGCAAGGCCCGCATCAGCAAGCCCTCCAACGGCTCCGCCAACGGGTACTCGGCGACGAGGTCGGACACCGTGGAGATCACCGTCGCCGCGTGCCCGAGATCGACTTCGAGCCCGCCCCAGGCGACCACGGCCGACAGCCGGCGCCGGTGCCAACCGGCCCGCACCCGCTCCGCCCAGGCACCGGAGATTCCGGCCAGCGGCGAACCACGCCACAGCTTCAGCGCCTGCGCCAACTCCGCGGCCCGCTCGATTTCCGGCCTCCCGGTGTCCTCGGCAGCGGCGGTCAACGCCGTGAACCGGTGCAGATCCACCAGCTCGGGATCAATTTCCAGGACATAACCGGCGAGCCCGCGGTCGAGCCGGGCGGCTATTCCGGAGGCCTCGGTGGCGCGTTTGAGAAGTTGCCGAACGCGGCTCAGATGCGAATACAGCACATTGCGCGCCTCGAGCGGCGGCTCCTCATCCCAGACCCGGTCGATCAGCGTCTCGATCGCGACCGGACGGCCCGCCTCGACCGCCAGCACCGCCAACACCGCGCGCTGCCGGGGGGTTCCGATGTCGAGGGCCCGGCCGGCGGCCACGAGCTCGATACCCCCGAACAACCGGAATTCCATCCAGCGGACCCCCGGGGCTCGACAGGGCTTGATCGGCTGACCTGTCGATGCTGCCTGGTCCGCAAGGTTGTCGCAAGGTGACCGAGCAGGGCGTGGCGAGATCGTGAAATGACCGGAACGACCCGGGATCAACAAACCGATTCCGAGCGGACCCGGCGAACGATTCGCTGCGAAAGGGGGGCCAAAATGCGTTACGACTCGCCGGTCACGACACTGCTGGAAAACGCGGGCCGCGGTAAGGAGTCGGCCTGGCAGGAAATCGTCGACCGGTACGCGCCGCTGGTGCTCTCGGTGTGCCGGTGGCACGGCATCCGGGGCGCGGACGCCGACGACATCGCCGGCAGCGTGTGGCTGCGCCTGGTGGTCAACCTGACCGCCATCCGCGAGCCGGCCGCGCTGCCCGGCTGGCTGCGCACCACCACGCGGCGCGAGTGCCTGACGCTGCTCGGTTCGCGGCGCCGGGAGGTCCCCAACGACGAGGACTTCGCCGACCACGACGAGCCGCCGGCGGACACCTCGCTGCTGCACGCCGAGCGCCGGCAGGCGGTGCGGCAGGCGTTCGGTGAACTGCCCGACCGCGACCGCCGACTGCTTGCCCTGCTGTTCTCCGACCCGCCGACGCCGTACGCGCAGATCAGCACCCGTCTCGGGATGCCGATCGGGGCGATCGGACCGACCCGGGCGCGCTGCCTGGCGCGGGTGCGCCGCACCCCCGCGATCGCCGCCCTGCTGAGTCCCGACCCGCTCCATACCTTCCCGGAGCGCTGCGGTGCCGCGCCTGATACGCCGCCCACACCGTGTTGTTCGGGACCTGCCGGCGCCCGGTAGTGCACGATGCTCCTCGGAATAGTCGGACCAGCGTGCCAAGGTCGGGTGCTGTGGACAGGTGGGATGGCGTGAGCGTGGCGTGGGACCACGCCTACGACGCCTGCCCTCCCGACGCCGCCGACCTGCTGCGGGTGGTCTCCGTGCTGGACCTGACCGTGTTGTCCAGCCCGGCCGCCGGCACCGCCGCCGGACTCGGCCCGGACCAGGCGGCCGCCGCCATGGGCCACCTCGTCCGGGCCGGCTGGGTCAAACCCGGCCCGGTCCATCCGGTGACACCCTCGGCTCGCACCTGGCTGACCGGCAGCGCGAGCCGGCTGGCCGGGCCGGACCGGGCCGTGGCGATCATCCGCGCGTTCGCCGGCTACCACGCCGACGCAGTGGACCCGCTGCGCCATGACCCGGCGGCCGCCGGCCGGTGGTTCGGCGCGCACCACACCGAACTGCTGGCCGCCGTGCGGGCCTGCGACCGGGCCGGGCTGCGGCCGCTGGGCACCGGGCTCGCGGCCGCGGCGTGGGCGGGCGCCGGACCGGCGGGGGACGCGGCCCTCTGGCAGGAACTGGCCGACGCGGGCGAGGCGGTCGCGGTGGCCGACCGCGATCCGGCCGCCCTGGTCGACCTGTTATGCCGCAGCGCCGGCACGTTCGCCGCCGGCGGGGACCGGCTGCGGGCCGAGGCTCAGTGGGTGCGCGCACTGGCCCTGGTGCGGCGCGCGCTGCGTGATCGTCCGGAGGACGAGCCGACCCGCGCTCGCGCCGTGGCGATCCTGACCGATCTCGGCGTCCTGTACCGGCAGTGGGACCGGCAGAGCAAGGCGCTCGACACCGGCCTGGAACTGGTCGAACTGCACCGCTCGGCCGGCGAGGCGCTGCCCGCCGCCGAGGCGCTCGCCCAGATCGGCACCACGCTGTACCGGACCGGCCGGGTGGACTCGGCGGCCGGGTACTTCGCGGCCGCCGACGCGGCGCTGGCAGAGATCAGTGCGCCGGTGCCGGACGTGGTCCGCCGGCACGCCCGGATCCTGGAGTGGTGCGGCCGGGCGCTGTGGGCGCGGGGCGCGCACGGCGCCGCCAAGCGGCACTGGAGCAAGGGACTGGCGATGACCGTCGATGTCGACGACGCCCTGGCCGACCGGCTCCGGGCCCTGCTCGCCACCGCGCCCGGCGACGAGTTGCCCGATCCGGTTCAGTCGCCGAACACCTCCGAGTCGCTGTCCGGTGGCAACGGATAGTTCAGCTCGAACAGATCCATCACGTCCGGCACCACGAACACCTGGCGGTACGGCTTGCCGTTCAGGCTCCGGATCAGGCCCATCCGCTTGAGCTGCTTGGTCAGGCTCGCCGCGTGCTGCACGCTGATGCCGCACCGCTCGGCGATCTGCGTATTGGTGGTCAATGGGGTGGCTGCGAGGTCGCGGGTAACCCGGACGATTCCGTCCATTCGGCGCCCGATCCGTTCCAGGTGGAGCTCCACGACCCGCTCGGCCCGATGGATGAATCGCATCTGCGAGCGGCACAGCTCGGCGATGCCGGTGCCGAAGAACACCAGGAATCCGTCCACGTCGCCGCTCCCGGCGAGGGCCAGTATCCGGTCCCGGTATTCGTCGCGGTACCGGCTCAGCCAATCCGAAATGGGCAGGATCGGGTCGCTCAGCGCACCCTCGCGGATGAGCGCGAGCGTGATGAACAGCCGGGACAGATGGTCGGCAAAGGGAACCGGGGACAGCGCCGCCAACTGATAGTGGCCGAGGGCGACCCGGGCCAACAACGGCGCCTCGCAGCCGGAGTCCACCCAGGCCGACCATTGCATGCCGCCGGTCTGCAGTTCCGCGCCGGGTGGCACGGCGAGCAGGTAGGCGGTGCGCGGCTCGGGTCCGCCCAGCCAGGCCGGCCCGGTGCGCCAGCCGACCTCGGTCACCTCGTCGTCGCTGAACTGGCCCAGGGATTCCCGCTCTCCGGCCAGAATCCCGGCCAGGCGGCTGAGCAGTACCAGGTTGATCGGCCCGCCCCGGCCGACCCACCGGACCGCCTCGTCGTTGGCCCGCAGATACCGCCGCAGGTTGAGGTCCACCGCGGGCGGCTCGACCACGCCGGGCAGATCGGCCACCAGCAGTTCGCGCAAAGCCGCGAGGACGCCGCGCAGTTCGCCGGAACCGCGCACATCGTGCAGTTGCGCCAAACGCACCAGACTCGCCCGATTGGACAACCGGGCGGCGGCTTCGTCCAAACGGCCTATCGCCTGTTCCGCCTCGGCGAGTATTCGGTAGGTGGGTGGATGCAGTCGGACGGTCGAGGGAAGTGGATGCGGCAGAAAGGCGCCCTGCTGGCGTACCCGGTCGGGAAGGTCATCGATCCCCTCTGTGCGAAACCACCGGCCCATCACTCCGGGCACTGCGTCAGACATGGCGGCAAGACTGGCCGAACGAACAGAAAACCAGCAAACCCTTCAAAGTGCACATTCAAGATCACCAACCCGTCCGGCGCTGACAGGGCGTGACGACATTGCCCGCGGCACCAAAATGGCAGCGACCATTTGTCTGGGCAGCTCGGAGCAATTCCGACGGGCGGCGCGAGCCGCCGTCAATGGGTGCGTGGCCGAACCGGGTCAGCTCATGGCCCGGGCGAGCCGACCGCCCGCGCTCGCGAACGGCAGGTGATCTCGTTACGCATCCGCACTCCCCGAGTAGGCCCGGCCGCCGGTGTTCGCGACAGCCACCACCCACCAAGTCGAACAAATGTTCGACCGCGTGTCAAGCGCGGGTTCGCCGGGTCAGCTGTCCCTGGTCGGCAGCAGCCGTCCGTGCGCGTCCACCGGCCGGATCCGGCCCTGGGCGTCCACCACGGGGATCCGGCTGGTCATGTCCGGCGTCGGCCGCGCGGGCGGCCAGCCGTGCTCCTCGATCACCGGAATCCGGCCGGTCAACTCCGTCGCGCCGGGCGGCGGCATCGGCCGGAACCGCATGCTGACGTCGACCGGACGGAACCGGCCCTGCGTGTCCACCGGGACCGGCCGGCCGTCCGCGCCGACGACCGGAATCTGGGCCGTGGTCTCGGTGTCGGCCGGCGAGGGGGCCGGCCGGTACTGCTCCACCGGCCGCATCCGCGCGCCGGTGGGCGCCGGCCGCATCGGCTGCGGCGGACGCGCCTGCGGCTGCTCCACCGGTCGCATCCGGCCACCCGTCG
>NZ_DASTBH010000519.1:0-4524 GCF_035712165.1 Actinophytocola sp.
GGCGAGTTCGCCAAGGAGTACGGCTCGCCGAAGTGCCTGGTGAAGCTGGGCTGCTGGGGCCCGGTGGTCAAATGCAATGTGCCGAAACGGGGCTGGATCAACGGCGTAGGCGGTTGCCCGAACGTGGGCGGGATCTGCATCGCGTGCACCATGCCCGGATTCCCGGACAAGTTCATGCCGTTCATGGACGAGCCACCCGGCAGCAAGATCTCCTCGGCGGCGACGGGAATGTACGGAACGGTTATCCGGGCCTTGCGCGGCTTCACCGCAAAAAAAGTTGACGAAGAACCGAAATGGCGCGCAAAAGGCAACCAGCTACTGAGCGGTTACCAGGCCGACTGGTGAAGGAGAGCGAGAACCGATGACTTCCACCAAGGACTCGAACCTGGTCGAGATGGCCTGGGATCCGGTCACCAGGATCGTCGGCAGCCTCGGCATCTACACGAAGATCGATTTTTCGAAGAAGGAGGTCGTCGAGTGCCACAGCACCTCGTCGATCTTCCGGGGCTACAGCATCTTCATGAAGGGCAAAGACCCGCGCGACGCGCACTTCATCACCAGCCGGATCTGCGGCATCTGCGGGGACAACCACGCGACGTGCTCGGTCTACACCCAGAACATGGCCTACGGGGTGCGCCCGCCGCACATCGGTGAGTGGATCATCAACCTCGGCGAGGCGGCCGAGTACATGTTCGACCACAACATCTTCCAGGAGAACCTGGTCGGTGTGGACTACTGCGCGAAGATGGTCGGCGAGACCAACCCCGGCGTGCTCGAGCAGGCCAACAACACCGAGGCGCCGCACGCGGCCGAGCACGGCTACCGGACCATCGGCGACATCATGCGCTCGCTCAACCCGCTGGAGGGCGAGTTCTACCGCGAGGCCCTGCAGGTCTCCCGGTACACCCGCGAGATGTTCTGCCTGATGGAGGGCCGGCACGTCCATCCGTCCACTTTGTACCCTGGCGGGGTCGGCACCGTGGCGACGGTGCAACTGTTCACCGACTACCTGACCCGGCTGATGCGGTACGTGGAGTTCATGAAGCGGGTCGTGCCGATGCACGACGACCTGTTCGACTTCTTCTACGAGGCCCTGCCCGGTTACGAGAAGGTCGGCCAGCGCCGGATCCTGCTCGGCTGCTGGGGCAGCCTCAACGATCCGGCCTACTGCGACTTCACCTACGAGAACATGACCAACTGGGGCCGGAAGATGTTCGTCACCCCCGGCGTGGTCGTGGACGGCAAGCTGGTCACCACCGACCTGGTGGAGATCGGCCTGGGCATCCGGATCCTGCTCGGTCACTCGTTCTACGAGGACTGGGAGGACCAGGAGATGTTCGTGACCAAGGACCCGCTCGGAAACCCGGTGGACCGGCGGCACCCGTGGAACCAGCACACCATCCCGCGGCCGGCCAAGCGGGACTTCGACGACAAGTACTCGTGGACGATGTCCCCGCGCTGGTTCGACGGCACCGACCATCTTCCCCTGGACACCGGCGGCGGTCCGATCGCCCGGCTGTGGACGACGGCGCTGGCCGGGCTGGTCAACACCGACTACATCAAGTCCACCGGGCACAGCGTGCAGATCAGCCTGCCGCGCAGCGCCACCAAGCCCGCGGTGACGTTCGAGTGGAAGATCCCCCAGTGGAGCAACGCGATCGAGCGCAACCGGGCCCGCACCTACTTCCAGGCCTACTCCGCCGCGCTCGCGCTCACCTTCGTGGAGAAGGCGCTCGCCGAGATCCGCGCCGGCCACACCAAGACCTGGGAGCCGTTCAACGTCCCGGACGAGGCGATCAGCTGCGGCTTCACCGAGGCGGTGCGCGGCGTGCTCTCGCACCACATGGTGATCAAGGGCGGCAAGATCGCCAACTACCACCCGTACCCGCCGACGCCGTGGAACGGCAGCGTGCGCGACACGTACGGCACGCCCGGGCCATACGAGGACGCCGTGCAGAACACGCCGATCTTCGAGGAGAACCCGCCGGAGAAGTTCAAGGGCATCGACATCATGCGCGCGGTGCGCAGCTTCGACCCGTGCCTGCCGTGCGGCGTGCACATGTCCATCGGGACCGGGAAGGTGCTGACCAAGCTGCACACGCCACACGCGTTCAACGCCGAGTACTGACATGGCGGCGAATGCCCGGGACGTCGGGGACCGGATCGAACAGCTCCTCGCCGGGCTGACCTCTGGCCGGGACAAGGAGTCCGCCGAGGAGCTGGTCCGGCTGCTCGTGGACATGTATGGCGAGGGGCTCACCCGGGTGGTCGCGCTGCTCGCCGAGCGCGACCCGGCGCTCGTGCACCTGCTCGCCGAGGACGAGCTGGTGGAGAGCCTGTTGCTGCTGCACGATCTGCATCCGCTCGACGTGGACACCCGCATCCAGCAGGCGCTCGACCGGGTCCGGCCCTACCTCGGCTCGCATGCCGGCGGCGTGGAGTATCTGGGCGTCGACGACAACGGCGTGGCCCAGCTTCGGCTGCAGGGCAACTGCAACGGTTGCCCGTCGTCCACGCTCACCGTGCGGACCGCGATCGAGGGTGCGATCTCCGACGCCGCTCCGGAGCTGGAAGGCGTCGAGGTCGCCGGCGTGACCGAGGAACCGCTGCTGCAGGTAGGCATGGGTCCGCCGCCGGACTGGCGGGGTGGTGACCGGACCGGATGGACCGCCCTGCCCGAGATCGGCCCGCCGGCCGGCCACCCGGTGAGCGTGGTCGTGGACGGCACGCCGGTGGTGGTGTGCGCGGTGCGCGGCACCCTCTACGCCTACCGGGACTCCTGCGGCGCGTGCGCGTCCAGCCTCGAATCGTCCACTGTGGACGACGCGGTGCTGGTGTGCGGGTCGTGCGCGGCCCGGTTCGACGTGCGGCTCGCCGGTCGCGGGCTGGACGACCCCGCGCGGCACCTGCACCCGCTGCCGCTGCTGTCGGACAGCCAGGGTGTGCGGGTGGCGGTGGGCCGATGAGCAACGGGCTGCGGCGCTTCGTGGGCGCGGCGCCGGTCAAACCCGCCGAGCCGGTGCCCGAGCTGTGCGAGATGTGCGGGAAGGAGGCCGGTGAGCGGCACGGCCACGTCGCCGACCTCGAACACCGCTCGATCATGTGCGCCTGCCGGCCCTGCTACCTGCTGTTCACCCGGCCGTCCGCGGCCGGCGGCCGGTTCCGCGCGGTTCCCGAGCGCTACCTGCACGACCCCGACCGGCCGCTGTCCGCCGCGGAATGGGAGAACCTGGGCATCCCGGTGGGCGCGGTGTTCTTTCTGCGCGGCGACGAGGCGTCCGGCACCGTTGCGTTCTACCCGAGTCCGGCCGGCGCCACCGAGTGCCTGCTGGATCTGGACACCTGGGCCGGGCTGGCCGCCGCCCACCCGCTGCTGGACATGGCCGAGCCCGAGGTGGAGGCGGTCCTGATCCGGGCGGGCGACGGTGAGGTGAGCTGCTACCTGGTGCCCATCGACGCCTGCTATCAACTGGTCGGCCTGGTGCGCAAATACTGGAAGGGGTTCGACGGCGGCTCGGAGGCGCGCGAGCACATCGACGAGTTCTTCGCCGGGATCCAGGCCCAGGCACGGCCACTGGCAGCGGAGGCATAGGTGGCCGAGCTGGTGTTCGACTGTGTCGGCGCGCAGGCCGACCGGTACGCCGTGACCCCGAGCATGACCCTGCGGCTGCGGATCGCCGAGACCGCAGGCGAGCGGGTGGACGCGATCGCCCTGCGCTGCCAACTCCGGATCGAACCGGTGCGGCGGCGGTACTCGGCCGAGGAGGCGGCGCGGCTGCACGACCTGTTCGGCGACACCGAACGGTGGGCCGACACGCTCAAGCCGCTGCAGCTCGCCACGCTGTCCACGATGGTGCCCGGGTTCACCGGGAGCACCACGATCGACCTGTCCCTGCCGTGCACCTACGACCTGGAGATCGCCTCCACCAAGTACTTCCAGGGCCTCAGTGACGGCGTGGTCCCGTTGCTGCTGCTGTTCAGCGGCACCGTGTTCACCACGAGGGACGGCCAGCTGCAGGTGCACCAGGTGCCGTGGAGCAAGGAGACCTCCTACGGGCTGCCGGTCCAGATCTGGCGCGAGACGGTGGACGCGCACTTCCCGAACAGCGGCTGGCTGCGGGTGCACCGGGACACCCTGGACGCGTTGCAGCGGTACAAGTCGCGACACGCCCTACCGAGCTGGGACAGCACCCTGACGGACCTGCTCAAGCACGACCCCGGCGATGACAGCCTGACCTAGGCTCACCCCGCCGTCGTTGGTCGGCACCCGGTGATGGGTGAGCACCCGGAAACCGTTGTCCGCCAACAGGTCCACGGTGCGGGTGAGCAGCAGCAGGTTCTGGAAGACACCCCCGGACAGCGCCACCGTGTTGACCGCGGTGGACTCGCGCAGCGCGGAGCAGACCTGCGCGATCAGCTCGGCGACCCCGTTGTGGAACCTGGCGGCGATGACCGCCGGCGCGGCGCCGGCCAGCAGGTCCTCGGCCGCCGCCCGGACCAGATCGGCGCCGGTCACCCGCCCGC